>NZ_JAUSVF010000001.1:2297857-2605000 GCF_030814475.1 Pararhizobium capsulatum DSM 1112
TGTGAAGCATCAGTCAGAGGCGTTGCAAGTTCCCAACTTCACGCCGCAACTGCCGCGCTCAGTCGATGAAGTCATGCTGCCGATCGGCGAAGCCGGTGCCGGAATGGCTTGGGGACAGGCTGGAAAGACGGCGGCGGAACTCGGATGGCAGGACAAACTGGCACTCGATGCGGGCGGTGCCGACCTATCACTTCAGC
Source organism: Pararhizobium capsulatum DSM 1112 (assembly GCF_030814475.1). NCBI lineage: Bacteria > Pseudomonadati > Pseudomonadota > Alphaproteobacteria > Hyphomicrobiales > Rhizobiaceae > Pararhizobium > Pararhizobium capsulatum. The sequence goes on from NZ_JAUSVF010000001.1 coordinate 2,298,055, forward strand.
ATGTCGGCGGCGCGGGTGTCCCCTATCGCTGGGATGTTGACAGCGGTGTCTTCTACACGCCCAACGGCGATGTCGCCGGCGAGCATGTCGATGACAAGACCGTCCAGGGCGTGGTCGACAAGTTCGTGCTGCTCGATTTCCTGAAAATTCTCGCCAGCCGCAATCCGGGTTCGGTCTCGCTTTCACCCGTAAAGGACATCTATGCCAAGGGCGACCGCATCGCCTTCGAGGCGCCGGCCAGCCACTATCGCAATATGATCGTCTTCAATCTCGCCAATACGGGCGAGGTGCAGTTGCTTGACGTGCAGCAGGAGGGAACGGAGAGCCATGTGTTCAAGCTCACCGACCTTGAGGTCGTGGAACCCTTTGGCGCCGATCATCTGGTGGTGATTTCTACAAACGAGCCGATCGATGCGATTGCTGCCCTTCTCGCTCGGAAGAATGTGGACGCCGCAAGCCTGTTGCAGCTGCTGCTCTCGCGGCTGGATGGCAAGGAGACGGCCGTCGCGATCCAGCCGCTCTATACCAGGGAAAAGCTGTGATGCGCTTTTGGGTGCCAGTTGCCGCCTTGGTCGTGGCCGTCCTTTGCTCTAGCTCCCCGGCTTTCGCGAAAGATCGTGCATTGGTGATCGGCATCGGCACCTATGAAAACCTCCCTGAGGACATGCTTCTCCATGGGCCGAAGAACGACGTCAAGGCGATTGCGGGCCTGCTGACCAACACACTTGGCTTCAAGCCCGAGTCCATCCGGACTTTGACCGACCAGCAGGCAACAAAGGCGGCGATGCTGTCTTCGATCAAGGAATGGCTGGTCGACGGGACGAAAGCTGGTGATCGCGTCTTCCTTTATTTCTCCGGGCACGGCCTGCAGGTGAAGGACGAGAGCGGCGACGAGGAAGACGGGATGGACGAGGCGATCTCGACCTATGACCTCAAGGCGGGTGACGATGACTGGACCAACGTCATCCTCGACGACGAACTGGAGCCGTTGGTGGCCCGGATGAAGGGCAGGGCGGTGACTGTCGTCATCGACGCCTGCCATTCCGGCACGATTTCCCGGTCTCTCTCGCCGCAGGCTGCGGCTGGTTTGAAGGGTGCGCGGTTCCTTCCACGGCCGTTCGCCACAGCGCGCAAACTCGTCACGCGCGGCCTGCGCATCGATCTTGGCGTGGTGGATAAGCCTGTACCGCTGGTGGAGGCGGGGGTGACGATATGGAGTGCCGCGGCACCCTATCAGGTCGCCTGGGACGACGTGCGGCTGCCGATCGAGGACCGTCATGGAGTCTTCACAGCCGCATTTATCGAGGGATATCAACCGAAGACATCGGATGCCAATGCCAACGGCCTCACCAGCAATGCGGAGTTGCTGGACTATGTGACGAAACAATCCAAGGATTACTGCGCCTCGCAGGAGGCCTGCGACGATATCGATCCGCAGCTTGAAGCGATGCCGGAGGTGTTGGGTGCTGCCGTGGTCAAGCCGGATCTCGTCGTTGAAACGCCTGCCGAAACCACACCGGTAGAAACGCAACCTGTTGAGGTCGAAACGGCTGCATACGAAGAGGTGAAGCCGGAACCAGCGGCTCTCCCGGTCTACATCGCCTCAAACCCGCTTGATGGCGTGGGTGATATTCTTGGCCGCGGCGATACAGGGTAAGCGCGCAGGCGACCCCACGTAGCGGGGGGGCGTAAAATGGCTCATTTTCGGCATGAATCATGCGGAGAATCCTATGAGCGACAGTGTGAATCAGGCTCGTGCCTTTGAGGTTTTGACAGCGACACCGGTACGGTCGAGACGTAAGCCGCGCGATTGGCCGGATGACGAGAAGGCGCGGCTGATTGCCGAGACGTTTCTGCCGGGGGCGAATGTCTCGGCTATCGCACGCGCTGCAGGACTGGATGCTTCGCAGCTTTACGGCTGGCGTCGCAAGGCATTGGCCTCGGGATCGGTGGTGCCCCTTTCGAAAGAGGCTAATGAAAGGGTTAGTTTCGCGCGCGTCGAAGCTGTTGCAAGTTCACCGGTGGAGATCGTCATGGGTGACGTCGTGGTGCGCGTTGCCGGAGATATCGAGCCGGATCATCTTGCCAAGATCCTACGGGCGGTGCGCAGGGCATGATTGCGTCTGGCGTTGTCGTTTACGTCTCCTGCCAACCGGTCGACTTTCGCAAGGGAGCGGCTTCGTTGATGGCTTTGGTCAGGGATGGCGGTCTAGATCCTTTCAATAGCGCCCTTTACGTGTTCCGTTCCAAACGGAAGGACCGTGTCCGGATCGTGTGGTGGGATGGCAGCGGGGTCTGTCTCTATTCGAAAGTTATCGAAGGAAATGGCTTTTGCTGGCCGGCAGCGACGGCGGCGCGCATCCGTCTGGATCATGCCCAGCTCATGGCCCTACTGGCCGGAATGGATTGGAAGAAGATCCGCCCGGCGACAATCAGGAGGCCGCTTTCGACGGGTTGAACCCATCCAAAAAATCTCACGCATGTTACTGTAAACGCTAGGAAAAGATCACTATTTGTGATCTACTTCCTGCTATGATGTTCTCTGCTTCGGACCTTCCTGACGACGTTGATGCACTCAAGGCGATGATCGTCGCCATGAGTGCAGAAGGCGCCGCTGCCCGAGCGGAGATCACCCGGCTTGAGGCATTGAAGAAAGACACTGACGAGCGGATCGCCACCCTCACTGCGATTGTGAAAGTTCTACAGCGTGCTCAGAAAGGCACCCGCTCAGAACGGCTTCGGTTGGGAATCGACGATGATCAGATCGACTTTGCGTTCGAGGAGGTCGAAACCGGCTTAGCGACGATCGACAGCGAGCTCGACCAGTTACGGAAAGACAAGCCGAAGCGGGAGGCTCGCCCGCGCAAAGGCTTTGCCGCTCATCTCGAGCGTATCGAGGAGGTCATTGAACCTGAAATCCCTGAAGAGTGCCAAGGGTTGGAAAAGGTTTTGATCGGCGAAGACCGATCCGAGCGGCTCGATGTCATCCCACCGAAGTTTAGGGTTATTGTCACCCGCAGACCTAAATACGCGTTTAGGGGCCGTGACGGCGTGCTGCAGGCTTTGGCACCTGCCCATATCATCGAAGCTGGCCTGCCGAGCGAACGGCTCCTGGCCTACATCGCCGTATCCAAATACGCCGACGGCCTTCCGCTCTACCGTCAGGAAACAATCTACCTGCGCGACAGCGTGGTACTGAGCCGCTCCTTGATGGCTCAATGGATGGGACATCTCGGCTTCGAGCTCAAGATCCTGGCCGATTACATCCTGGAGAGGATTAAAGCAGGTGAAAGGGTCTTTGCCGACGAAACGACATTGCCGACCCTGGTGCCTGGTTCGGGAAAAACAATGACGGCATGGCTGTGGGCCTATGCACGTGATGATCGGCCGTTCGGGGGATCAGGGCCACCAATGGTCGCCTACAGATTTGAAGACAGCAGAGGTGGGCGCTGTGTGGCCCGTCACCTGAGCGGCTTCAACGGCATTCTCCAGGTTGATGGGCACGGCGCCTATACGAGCATGGTCAAAGAGCAGGTCAAGGCCGGCAGCAACGAAACCATCACGTTGGCAGGGTGCTGGGCGCATGTCAGGCGCAAATTCTACGAACTCCATGTGGGGGGTATCAATCACGCCGCGACAGCCTCGGTGAAGGCGATGAGCGAGTTGTGGAAGGTCGAGGACGAGATCCGGGGAAAGGATGCCAACATCCGTGCTGCCGCACGACAAGAGCGGTCTGCGGCCATTGTCGCCAACCTTTTTGACATCTGGGAAAAGGAGCTCGCGAAAGTTTCTGGCAAGTCCAAGACCGCGGAAGCGATCCGCTATGCAATGACCCGCCGACAATCTCTGGAACGCTTTCTCGGTGACGGCCGCATCGAGATTGACTCCAATATCGTCGAGCGCGCAATCCGTCCCCAAACGATCACACGGAAGAATAGTCTATTTGCCGGAAGCGAAGGCGGTGGCAACACATGGGCCACGATCGCCACGCTTTTGCAGACAGCTAAAATGAACAACGTCGATCCGCTCGCCTGGCTGACACAGACCTTAGTTCGCATGGCCAACGGATGGCCCGCGCAGGATATCGACGCTCTGATGCCGTGGAACTTCGAGTCGAGCGTGGTCGGCTAACCGCTTACGATACAGGTGATGTTGCCATCAGTCTTCAACCCGGCCCGGACCTTAAACCCGGAGATGTCTTCACCATCTCCGTCACAAGCAACCATGATGGCCAGCTCGTGCTTCTGGATGTCGACGCCAAGGGAATGGCGACGCAGATTTTCCCGAACACGCTGGCAAAGAAGATCACGTCACTGACTGCCGGGCAGCCGCTCACCCTTCCGGACCCCTATTACGGCTTCGATTTCGAGGCAGAAGGTGAGGGCGAAAACATGCTCGTCGCTCTCGTTGTCGAAGACGATGTCGATCTGACGCCGGTTGTGCCGAAGGAGCAGGGGCTTTCGCACAAGATCGATGCGCGCGAGGCGCTGAGCGACATCGTTGCGCGGTTGAGAAAAGTCTGGACAGGTGATGCTGAAAACCGCGGTACGGCTTGGTACGCGGGCACATTGAAATACCGCATCGATTGATGCGCCTTCCCGCCTCGCCCAAAAAACAGGCCCCGCGGGATGGCGAGGCCTGTAAAGTCGATAAATCTTTCAGATAGAGCTTAATGCAGAATCTGGCTAAGGAACAGCCGGGTGCGCTCGTGCTGGGGATTGTCGAAGAATTCGGCGGGCGAGTTCTGCTCGACGATCTGGCCCTGGTCCATGAAGATCACGCGGTTGGCGACCTGACGGGCAAAGCCCATTTCGTGGGTGACGCAGAGCATGGTCATGCCTTCTTCGGCAAGCGAGACCATGGTGTCGAGCACTTCCTTGACCATTTCAGGATCGAGCGCCGAGGTCGGCTCATCGAACAGCATGATCTTCGGCTTCATGCACAGCGAGCGGGCGATCGCCACCCGCTGCTGCTGGCCGCCGGAGAGCTGGCCCGGATACTTGTGTGCCTGTTCGGGAATCTTGACACGCTTCAGGTAGTGCATCGCCACTTCCTCGGCGTCCTTCTTCGGCATCTTGCGTACCCAGATCGGAGCGAGCGTGCAATTTTCCAGGATCGTCAGGTGAGGAAAGAGGTTGAAGTGCTGGAACACCATACCGACTTCGCGGCGCACTTCGTCGATCTTCTTCAGGTCGTTGGTAAGCTCGATGCCGTCAACGAGGATCTGACCCTTCTGATGTTCTTCCAGCCGGTTGATGCAGCGGATCATCGTCGACTTGCCGGAGCCTGACGGACCGGCAATGACGATACGCTCGCCCTTCATGACCTTGAGATTGATATCCCGAAGAACGTGGAAATCGCCATACCACTTGTTCATGTTGGTGATTTCGACGGCAACATCCGTCGCCGAGACCTGCAGTTTTGGTTTTACGGCTTCGTTTGCCATTGTATTCCCCTTTTATCGTTTGTGGCCCTTGTCGAGCATACGTTCCATGAAACCGGAATAGCGCGACATGCCGAAGCAGAAAAGCCAGAAAATGAACCCGGCAAAAACAAGCCCCGTCAGAGGCGTGACCGGAGAAGCCCAGTTTGCGTCCGAAAAGTTGAGACGGACAATACCGAGAAGGTCGAACATCGAGATGATCGACACGAGGGACGTGTCCTTGAACATGCCGATGAACGTGTTGACGATACCCGGAATGACCAGCTTCAGCGCCTGCGGCAGGATGATCAGGCGCATCTTCTGCCAGTAGCTGAGACCAAGAGAATCGGCACCTTCGGACTGTCCTTTCGGGATCGCCTGCAGGCCGCCACGGATCACCTCTGCCATATAAGCGGCCGCGAAGAGCGACACGCCGATCAAGGCGCGCAAAAACTTGTCGAACGGCGTTCCGGGCGGCATGAACAGCGGCAGCATGACGCTTGCCATGAACAGAACCGTGATCAGAGGAATACCGCGCACGATCTCGATGAAGACCGTGGACAAAAGCTTGATCACCGGCATTTTCGATCGCCTCCCAAGCGCCAGGATGATCCCAAGCGGTAGGGAGACGACGATGCCGACGAAGGACAGGATCAGGGTGACCATCAAGCCGCCCCAGAGCGCCGTTTCGACATGCTCAAGGCCAAAGAAGCCACCGACGAGCAGGAAGAACGATACGAACGGCAGCACGGCAAAGAGCAGGATCGCGTTGAGGTTCTTGTAAGGGGCCTTCGGGATGAGCATCGGGACGAGCAAAGCCACGAAGAGAATGGCGACCAGCATTGGGCGCCAGCGCTCTGCGACCGGGTAGCGGCCAAAGGCAAACTGGTCGAGTTTGGCGCCGACGAAGGCCCAGCAGGCGCCGCTCCAGCCTTCTGGCTGTGTACCGCCCTGGGCGACCGTGGCGCACACCCCACGCCCGCCGCCTGTCCAGGCGGCGTCGATGAAGAGCCAGTTGATCACCGGCGGCAGGAACCAGCCGATGAGAAGCAAGCCGATCAAGGTCAGGATGGTGTCCTTGGGGGTCGCGAAGAGGTTTTTCCGCAGCCAGAAGAATACACCCGATTCATTGATAGGAGGTGTGGATGGGCCGATGATTTCGCCTCGGACGAAGCTGTGTTGTGACATCTCTTAGCGCTCCACCAATGCCATTCTGGCGTTGAACCAGTTCATGAAGACCGACGTGATCAGGCTCAGCGACAGATAGACAACCAGCCAGATGCTCACGATCTCGACAGACTGACCAGTCTGGTTGAGGATGGTGCCTCCCACGGCCACCAGGTCGGCGTAACCGATCGCGATGGCGAGCGAGGAGTTCTTCGTCAGGTTCAGATACTGGCTGGTCAGAGGTGGAATGATGATCCGCATGGCCTGCGGCACGACGACGAGCCGGGTGGCGAGGCCAGAACGGATACCGAGGGCCTCGGCCGCTTCTGTCTGCCCCTTGCTGACGCCGCGGATACCCGCCCGGACGATTTCAGCGATGAAGGCTGCGGTGTAGAACGAGAGCGCGAGGAACAGCGACAGGAACTCCGGTCCCATGACGCTGCCGCCGGTCAGGTTGAATTTTCCGGCAACAGGAACGTCGAAGGAAATTGGCATGCCTGTCAACAGATAGACCAGCAGCGGCAGCCCGATGATCAGGCCGAGATTGGCCCAAAGAACCGGAAAACGCTGGCCGGTTGCCATCTGCCTGCGGTTCGCCGCGCGCGCTACGAAGATCGCGGCGATAATACCGATGACCAGAGCATAGAATATGAACTGGGCGCCATCCGCGAATACCGGCTTCGGGAAGGCCAGTCCGCGGTTGTTGATGAACATGCTGAACGGCAGGACCAGAGATTCACGCGGCTGCGGCAGAACCGCCAGAACGCCGCTGTACCAGAAGAAGATGACGAGCAGGGGCGGAATGTTGCGAAACACTTCCACATAGATCATCGATAGTTTGGCGATCAGCCAGTTATGGGAAAGACGGCCGATACCGACAATGAAGCCGATGATGGTCGCTGTGACAATGCCTGTGATCGCCACCAGCAGCGTGTTGAGGAAGCCGACGTAAAGCGCGCGGCCATAGGTCGAGTCGCTGCTGAACGGAACAAGGGATTGTCCGAGATCAAAGCCTGCACGTCCGTTGAGAAAGCCGTAACCCGAGGCGATGTTTGCGCGCTTCAGGTTCTCGATGGTGTTGGCGCTCACCCAATAGATAAACAAGATCAGGAGCGCCATGGTCAGGATCTGGTAGGCGATACCCCTGACGTTTGGATCGTTCAAAATAGAGCCTGTCGACCGGCTTTTGCCGGACGGATTCATGGCGTCGACTGTCATTCAGAGCCTCATTTCCCCGAGCCGCCCTTTTGGACGATCATTCTTATTGGGAGAGAAAAGCGGCCGAAGCCGCTTTTCAAGTCTTGTCTTGCTGGGATCAGCGAACCGGAGGTGCGTACTGGATGCCGCCCTTGCTCCAAAGAGCATTGAGGCCGCGCTCGATCTTCAGCGGGCTACCAGCGCCGATGTTGCGGTCGAAGACCTCGCCGTAGTTACCGACGGCAGTGATGATCTTTGCAGCCCAGTCGTTTTCGAGGCCGAGATCGGTTCCGATCTTGGTGTCGGCTTCAACACCGAGGAAGCGCTGAACATCCGGGTTCGGAGACTTCTTCATCTCTTCGACGTTGGCCTGGGTAATGCCGAAGTCTTCAGCATTGATCAGGGCGTAGTGAACCCAGCTGACGATATCGAACCACTGGTCGTCGCCCTGGCGAACGGCCGGGCCGAGCGGTTCCTTGGAGATGATTTCCGGCAGGATGACGTGATCATCCGGAGCCGAAAGGGTGAGACGCAGCGAGTACAGGCCCGACTGGTCGGTGGTGTAGACGTCGCAACGACCAGCGTCGTAGGCGGCGTTCACTTCTTCGAGCTTTTCGAAGACGACCGGGTTGTACTGCATGTTGTTGGCTTTGAAGTAGTCGGCGAGGTTAAGCTCGGTCGTGGTGCCGGTCTGTACGCAGACGGCAGCGCCGGACAGTTCAAGGGCCGACTTCACATTCAGGCTCTTGCGAACCATGAAGCCCTGGCCGTCATAGTAGTTGACGGGGCGGAAGTTGAAGCCGAGTGCGGTGTCGCGGTTGATTGTCCAGGTCGTGTTACGGGCCAGGACATCGACTTCTCCGGACTGCAGCGCAGGGAAGCGATCCTTGGCGGAGGTCGGCGTGTACTTGACCTTGGTGGCGTCACCGAAGATGGCGGCTGCGATAGCCTTGCAGTAATCGACGTCGAAGCCGCTCCAGTTACCGGAAGCATCCGGGGAGGCGAAGCCTGCCAGACCGGTGTTGACGCCGCATTGAACGAAACCCTTGGCTTTAACGTCGTCCAGCGTCGAAGCGGACGCACCGTGAGTGCCAATCCCCATAACGGCAGCGCCGATAAGCGCCGTCAGGATTTTTTTTCCCATTTTTTATAACCTTTTTAAGTTGTCGTTCTCCGTCCTGCGCCGTCTGAGCCGAAGAAGACGGCCGCAGCCCCCGCCACCCTCCTGGCGCGAGTACCACATATCACATGCTCAAATGTCCGCAGGGTCAAGACATCGTGCCGATTTTTTGGGCCGGGCGTGTTCAAACCTGCGTTCCGCTTTCGGAACGGGCAGTTTTCTTCGGATCAGTGCAGTGGATGATCAAAAAAGCGACAGGCAGTCGGTCCTGCCTGTAGGGTAAGCGGCCACATGTCGGGGCTTGACCCCGGCAAGCCCGAAGTTGAAAAGTCCTTCAACGACATTCCTCAGACGGATTCTCCCATGAACGATAAGAAGAGTTTTCTGGCCGACGCCGGAACCAACACGCGGCTCGCTCACATCGGTAACGACCCAGCGGATTATCACGGTTTCGTGAACCCTCCGGTGGTTCATGCGTCCACGGTGCTTTTTCCAAATGCCCGGACCATGGAGACACGGAACCAGAAATATACGTACGGCACGCGCGGCACGCCGACCACAGATGCCCTTTGCGAAGCGATTGATGACCTCGAAGGTTCGGCCGGCACAATCCTCGTCCCCTCGGGCCTGGCTGCGGTCACCGTTCCTTTCCTGGCATTCCTGTCCAGCGGCGATCACGCGTTGATTGTCGATTCAGTCTATTTTCCGACCCGCCATTTCTGCGACACGATGCTGAAACGTCTGGGCGTTTCGGTCGATTACTACGATCCGATGATCGGGGCGGGCATCGAGGCGCTGATCAAGCCGAGCACAAAGCTGGTGCATACGGAAGCTCCTGGCTCCAACACTTTTGAAATGCAGGATATCAGCGCAATCAGCGCCGTGGCCCATCGTCATGGCTGCGTCGTGACGATGGACAATACCTGGGCGACGCCTCTCTATTTCAGGCCCTTGGATCATGGCGTGGACATCTCCATCCATGCCTCCACGAAGTATCCGTCAGGCCATTCCGACATTCTTCTTGGCACGGTATCGGCGAATGCAAAGTACTGGGAGCAGCTGAAGGAAGCCAACATTACGCTCGGCATCTGTGGTGCACCCGATGACAGCTACCAGATCTTGCGCGGCCTGCGCACCATGGGTGTCCGGCTGGAGCGCCACCAGGAAAGTGCGCTCAACATTGCACGCTGGCTCGATGAGCGCGAGGACGTCGCCCGTGTTCTGCATCCTGCATTGCCGAGCTTTCCCGGACACGATCTCTGGAAGCGCGATTTCAAGGGCGCAAGCGGCATCTTCTCCTTCGTCCTGAATGTTGATAGCGCCGACCAGTTCAAGACAAAGGCACATGCCTTCCTTGATGCGTTGCGTCTTTTCGGGCTTGGCTACTCCTGGGGCGGATATGAAAGCCTGGCCTTGCAGGTCGGTCTCTCGGACCGACGCATCTGCACGGCGCCCGTCGAAGGTCCAGTGCTGCGGCTGCAGATCGGCCTTGAAGATGTGGCCGATATCCGCAGGGACATCGAGGCAGGCCTTGCAGCTGCAGCTGCCGTCTGAGCCACTTCAGTCCTGAGGCTGATACCCGTAGAGCCAATCGAAATCGGCGGCCAGATTTTCGGGCCGCCGAAGCGAGAGCATGATGTCGCGCCCGAGGCGAAACGGCCCGGCGGCATGGTAGGCAAAGCGATTGAAAGCGCCGCGCGAGCGAACCCGCGCGATGCGGGGGCGGCGATGCTGGCTGAATGCCGCGAGCGCCGCCTGCTGATCCGAAATCTCGGACAGGAAATGCGCGAGTTCAAAGGCATCCTCGATCGCCATCGCAGCGCCCTGTGCTGCAAACGGCATCATCGCATGGGCGGCATCGCCGATCAGTATGGTGTGTCCAGAATGGTGCCAGGAACCCTCGGTCACCTCGTGCAAGGGCCACCTCGTGATTTCGGGTGCGTTGAGAACAAGCCCGCGGAGATCGGGATGCCATCCGGAAAGGGCGTGCGCGAGCTCATCTCGGTCGGTTACATTCGTGGCCCAGTTTTCGTTTTCCGCAGCACCTTTAGAGATCGCCACGAGATTAAACCGCGAAGCTGTCAGCGGATAGGCGACAAGATGGGCGCCACTCCCCAGAAAAGCAGTGACGCGGCGGGCGTCGAGGCTGCCCGGGAGATCTGCCTCCCGTAACGTCATGCGCCAGGCAATATTGCCGGAAAATTTAGATATTCCAGCAGTTTCCAATCTTTTTCTTGTCTTTGACCAGACGCCATCGGCGCCCAAGAGCAGGCGATATCCCTCAGGTGGACGCCCGGCATCGACGGTCTCACCCATTCGAAGTGTGCAGAGGGGTTCGGCTTTGACGGCATCCAGAAGAACGCGCTGGAGATCGCCGCGGTGGAGAACGGCGTAAGGTGCTCCCCAGCGTTCTCTCGCAAAGCGACCACAGGGAACGGTAGCGATCGTGCGCAACGACCTGCCGTCAGCAAGGGACACGCTTTCGGGAAGTCGCCACACGGTTTCCAGTGCCGGCAGAAGACCGAGCTTGTCGAGAATGCGTGTTGCATTGGGGGAGAGCTGAAGTCCCGCCCCGATCTCGCTCAAGGCCTGCGCCTGATCGAATATCGCAACGGTAAAGCCCTTGCGGGCAAGTGACAGCGCTGCTGTCAGGCCGGCAATGCCGGCCCCCGCGATCATGATGGGACCGGTTTCAGCCATGGGGGTGCGACTGTCAGAAGAGGAAGATCGCTATCGCGATCAGGCTGCCTTGTCTGCAAAGGTGCAGCCGTCAGGAACGGTCTGGTTCGCCTTGAGTTGCGGATTGTAGCGATAAAGCGTCGAGCAGTAGGAGCAGACCTTTTCGTTGTCGTCGCCCATGTCGATGTAGATATGCGGGTGGTCGTAAGGAACGGATGCTCCGGTGCACATGAATTCCTTGACGCCGATTTCGATCACCCGGTGACCGCCGTCGTTCTGGAAATGGGGAATACCGTGCCCGGCCATGAGATGCTCCACTTGCAAGTTTTAAAGTTCGTCTGTTGGCGCGCACCATAGAAAGCTTTGACGCAAAAGTGTAGCGGCAAAGATGTCGCTGCCCGCCGTTTTTTCGGGATCAGGGGTTTTCTCCCGGCGGCAGAGGGCATAGGTTCCGGCCGAATTCAGACCTGCCGGATATCTCCCATGGATCTCAACCCGCCACCATTTTCGCCGTTCAGCCATGACGGATTGTCGATTGCCTATTTCGACGAAGGCGACCCGTCGGGCGAACCTGTGCTCCTCATCCACGGTTTTGCCTCGAGTGCCAACGTCAACTGGGTTTTTCCCGGATGGCTGAAGACGCTCGGCGACGCCGGCTATCGTGTTATTGCGTTCGATCATCGCGGCCATGGCGCCAGCAGCAAGCCGCATGATCCCGCGCTTTATCATCCGCAGTCCATGGCGGCGGATGCCGTGGCGCTGCTCGATCACCTTGGCATCGCGACGGCTAATGTCATGGGTTATTCGATGGGCGCGCGTGTTACCGCCTTCATGGCACTTGCCCATCCCCATCGGGTTCGCACGGTGATTTTCGGCGGGCTTGGCATCGGCATGGTCACGGGCGTTGGCGACTGGGATCCAATTGCGGGTGCCCTGCTTGCGCCGTCGCTGGATGATGTAACTCACGAGCGGGGACGAATGTTCAGGGCTTTTGCCGAGCAGACGAAGAGCGACCGCCTGGCACTGGCTGCCTGTATCTCCACCTCACGCGACCTGCTGACGGCCGAGGATATGGGACGTATCGATATTCCCGCGCTCATAGGTGTGGGCACGAAAGATGACATCGCCGGTTCCGCCCAGGAGCTTGCCGACATCATGCCCCATGCGACGGCGATCGATATCCCCGGACGTGACCACATGCTGGCCGTCGGCGACCGGGTTTTCAAGAAAGCCGTATTGGAATTCTTGACCACATTCGGCCACGGCTGACGAAGCGGGCAGCCGCCCATTTCTATTGGCGGAAATTTGCCTTATATCTGAGACGACGACGGACTACGAAGGAGAGCGACGATGGTCGCCAGGACAGATATTCGCCCGACCGAAACCGTGAAGGTCATGGATCCCATTTGGGACAGCCTTCAGGAAGAGGCGCGCGTTGCCGCGATGCAGGATCCGCTGCTGGCGGCATTTCTCTATTCGACCGTGATCAACCAGCGTTCGCTGGAAGATGCCGTGATCTATCGGATCTGCGAACGCCTCGACCATCCGGATCTGCAGGCCAACCTGTTGCGCCAGACCTTCGCGGAGATGCTTGAGGAGTGGCCCGAATGGGGCTCGATCCTGCGCGTCGACATTCAGGCGGTCTATGATCGCGATCCCGCCTGCACGCGGTTCATCGAAGCCGTTCTGTATTTCAAGGGCTTCCATGCCCTGCAGACACATCGGCTCGCCCACTGGCTGCTTGAGCGTGGCCGGCGTGATTTTGCCCTTTACCTGCAAAGCCGTTCGTCTTCCGTATTCCAGACGGATATCAATCCGGCAGCCCGCATTGGCAAGGGCATCTTCCTCGACCACGCGACAGGCCTCGTCGTCGGCGAGACTGCCGTTATCGGAGACAACGTCTCGATCCTCCACGGCGTCACGCTCGGTGGCACTGGCAAGGAAGGCAGCGATCGCCACCCCAAGATCGGCAACGGTGTGCTGATCGGCGCTGGTGCGAAGATTCTCGGAAACATTCATATCGGCCACTGCTCGCGTGTTGCGGCCGGTTCCGTCGTGTTGAAGGCAGTGCCTCCGAAGACCACTGTTGCAGGGGTTCCTGCCCGTGTGGTGGGCGAGGCGGGATGTTCCGAACCTTCGCGTTCCATGGATCAGATTCTGGCCGCCTACGAGATCTGATCTGTCTCGCGTACATTGCGCTTCTGGACGACCGCTTGATCCGGCGGGAATTGACAGGTAGCGGCGCCTTTATGGGTTTACACCGCTTTGGCCAGTGTGCGAGAAACGGCGCAAATCAAAACCGCCATGGAGAAAAGACTTGAAGCCCGAAGAAATCCGCAAGCTGGAAGCTTATTTCAAGCGCACCTTCAACCAGTCGATGGTCATCAAGGCGCGTCCGCGCAAGGATGAATCGGCGGAAGTTTACCTCGGCGACGAGTTCCTGGGAGTCGTCTTCCGGGATGAGGAAGACGGTGAGCTTTCCTACAACTTCTCGATGGCAATACTCGATATCGACCTGTAAGTCGAAGATATCGCCTTGAAGCATTTTTAACCCGGCTTGATGATTTCAAGCCGGGTTTTTTGTAAAAATAATACTTTTCATATTGGTTTTTGAAGAATTTTTGAAAAAATCTTGAAGTTTAAGTCAAGTCGTTGGGTTGTAAGTCTTTTATTGCATTGCACGCATATCTTGACTTTTTTGTGCGGTGCATATAAATTACGAACATCCGCGGGCCGACAATAAGGAGCACCCAATGTTCAATTTCGACGAAGCCAACAAGAAGAGCAAGGAAACGATGGACACCGTGCTGAAAAGCTACGCGTCGGTCTCCAAGGGGTTCCAGGCCATAGCAACAGAAGCCGCCGATTATTCGAAGAAGTCCTTCGAAGAGGGCGTCGCCCATCTCGAAAAAATTACCTCCGTGAAGAGCGTTGAGGCTGCTTTCGAACTGCAGACCAACTATTTCAAATCCGCCTATGAAGCTTACGTCGCTGAAGCCACCAAGCTCGGCGAAATGTATGCCGATCTCGCCAAGGACGCCTACAAGCCTTACGAGGCGCCTGTTGCCAAGGCGACCGCTGCCGTCAAGGCTGCCGCTGCCTGATCGACGTTTCAGTTATTAGTGCATATATGACCGGTCGTGGTTTCCACGGCCGGTTTTTTGTTGTTCATCGGTGTGCTCCCACAACGCTCAAGCATGAGAAAAGTAGTCAATCTTCGTGATGACGACGCAATTGTGATTGCAGTGCAGAAGAACAGCCTTAAAATCCGAAAAAGAACCACTAGATTATGTGTCACGTAGGGTCGCGGACCAACTCGCCCTCGCGCGATACGACCAAGGGAATGAAGACGCATGAAAGTGATGCCGGTCCGGATGCAAAAAGAGGGTGACGGGGACGCCGGGAATGGCAACCGTGGTACCTCTGTTATCACCCGGACAAAGCCAAAGACCAAGAAGCCCAGCCTTTATCGAGTCCTGCTTCTGAACGACGACTACACGCCCATGGAGTTCGTGATCCATATTCTGGAGCGTTTTTTCCAGAAGGATCGCGAAGCGGCGACCCTGATTATGCTGCATGTTCACAATCACGGCGTGGGCGAGTGCGGTGTCTTTACCTATGAGGTCGCCGAAACCAAAGTGACGCAAGTGATGGATTTTGCCCGACAGCATCAGCATCCCCTGCAATGCGTCATGGAAAAGAAATGAGGAACGAACGTGCCAACATTTTCGACCAGCCTTGAAAAGGCGCTGCACCAGGCTCTGACACTGGCCAACGAGCGTCATCACGAATACGCGACGCTGGAGCATCTGCTCCTGGCGCTGATCGATGATTCGGATGCGGCGGCGGTTATGGGGGCCTGCAACGTCAACCTCGACAGCCTTCGCAAGACGGTGTCTGATTATGTCGATAACGAACTCGGCAACCTGGTGACGGGCTATGACGAAGATTCCAAACCGACAGCCGGCTTCCAGCGCGTCATCCAGCGCGCTGTCATCCATGTACAATCGTCCGGCCGGGAAGAGGTGACGGGTGCTAACGTACTCGTTGCGATCTTCGCCGAGCGCGAAAGCCACGCTGCATATTTCCTGCAGGAGCAGGAGATGACCCGTTACGATGCGGTCAACTTCATCTCGCACGGCATCGGCAAGCGGCCGGGAGCCTCGGAAACACGCACGCCGCGTGGTGCCGATGAGCCCGAATCGGAGCAGAAGGCTCCGCGCGGGGATCCGGAGGAGAGCGGCGCCAAGAAGCAGCAGGACGCCCTGACCGCCTATTGCGTCAATCTCAACGAGAAGGCCAAGGTCGGCAAGATCGATCCGTTGATCGGCCGCCACGCCGAGGTCAACCGCACGATCCAGATCTTGTGCCGTCGCTCTAAGAACAACCCGCTCTATGTAGGTGATCCCGGCGTCGGCAAGACGGCAATAGCCGAAGGTCTGGCCAAGCGCATTGTCGAAAAGAAAGTGCCGGAAGCGTTGCAGGATGCGACCATCTTCTCGCTCGACATGGGTACACTGCTCGCCGGCACCCGCTATCGCGGTGACTTCGAAGAGCGCCTGAAGCAGGTCGTCAAGGAACTGGAAGATTATCCGGGCGCGGTGCTGTTCATCGATGAAATCCACACCGTCATCGGAGCGGGCGCAACCTCGGGCGGCGCCATGGATGCGTCGAACCTGTTGAAGCCGGCTCTGTCCTCCGGGGCGATCCGCTGCATTGGCTCGACCACCTACAAGGAATATCGCCAGTTCTTTGAAAAGGACCGGGCGCTTGTCCGTCGCTTCCAGAAGATCGATGTCAACGAGCCAACGATCGACGATGCCATCGAGATCATGAAGGGTTTGAAGCCCTACTTCGAAGACTATCACAAGTTGAGATACTCCAACGAGGCGATCAAGTCGGCCGTCGAGCTTTCTGCCCGCTACATCAACGATCGCAAGCTGCCGGACAAGGCGATCGACGTGATCGACGAGACCGGTGCGGCCCAGATGTTGCTGCCCGTCGGCAAGCGCCGCAAGCTGATCACCGAGAAGGAGATCGAAGCGACGATCGCCACCATGGCCCGCATTCCGGCAAAGACCGTTTCCAAGGATGACGAGACCGTTCTCGCCAACCTGGAGCAGGAACTGCGCTCGGTGGTCTATGGTCAGGATCTGGCGATCGAGGCTCTGTCGTCGGCCATCAAGCTGGCGCGGGCGGGCCTGCGCGAACCGAACAAGCCGATCGGCTCCTACGTCTTCTCTGGTCCGACGGGTGTCGGTAAGACCGAAGTCGCCAAGCAGCTTGCTTCCTCGCTCGGTGTCGAGCTGCTGCGGTTCGACATGTCGGAATACATGGAGCGCCACACCGTCTCGCGACTGCTCGGGGCACCTCCCGGCTATGTCGGTTTCGATCAGGGTGGCCTGCTGACCGATGGCATTGACCAGCATCCGCATTCCGTGCTGCTGCTTGACGAAATCGAAAAGGCCCATCCGGACCTGTTCAACATCCTCTTGCAGGTCATGGACCATGGCTCGCTGACGGACCACAACGGCAAGAAGATCGACTTCCGCAACGTCATTCTGATCATGACGACCAATGCTGGCGCTTCGGAAATGGCCAAGGCTGCGTTCGGCTTCGGTTCCTCCAAGCGCGAAGGCGACGATGTGGAGGCGCTGAACCGTCTGTTCACGCCGGAGTTCCGCAACCGTCTCGATGCGGTGATCCCGTTCGGTTCGCTGCCGACACCGGTCATCCATCAGGTCGTGCAGAAGTTCGTCATGCAGCTGGAAACCCAGCTTGCAGAGCGCAACGTTACTTTTGACCTGCATCCGGATGCGATCGCCTGGCTGGCCGAAAAGGGTTACGACGAGAAGATGGGCGCACGGCCGCTGTCGCGCGTCATTCAGGAAAACATCAAGAAACCGCTCGCCGACGAAATCCTCTTCGGCAAGCTGAAGAAGGGTGGCGTTGTCACGGTTTCCGTCGGGACCAAGTCCGACGGCACCAAGGGCATCCTGCTTGATGCGGTTCCTGAAACGGCGCGCATCAAGCCGAAGGCCGAGATCGTGACGCCGGTCAAGAAGTCGAAGGCTGCCAAGCCAAAGGACGTTGAAACCGTCGGTGCGGAAAGCGATGTAAAGCCGAAGCCCAAGAAGGCTGCAGCGGCCAAGGCACCCGCAAAGGCCGAAACGCCGGCAGCCCCCGCTGCCGAAGCGCCCCGCAAGGGTCGCACGGTTCCGAAAGTGCCGCGCAAGAAATAAGCGCTGGCGAACGAGCGAGTGGTGCCGGGTTAACAGCCCGGCATCGTTTTATGAGCAGGGCGGTTTATGGATCAGGAGAATAGCGCTTCCCACGCACATTGGTTCCTTGTGGGTATGCGCGGTATCGTTAGCCTTCCGGCGATCATCCTGATGCTCTCATTCATCGGCTTTTGTGCGCTGACCGTGCAAGCCGGCATTCCCGTCGAGCAGGTGGTCTTCATGACCGGTATGGTCTGGGCCTTGCCGGCAAAGGTCATTCTCGTTGGCTCGATCATGGCCGGCGCCAACCTGCTGACGGCCTTTGTCGCAGTAACGCTGTCTTCCGTCCGCCTCATGCCCATGGTGGCCGCCCTTGTGCCGGAAATCCGGGGCCGACAAACGCCAACCTGGTTGCTTCTCTTTCTTTCCCATTTCGTGGCAATCACTGCCTGGGTCTATGCGATCGAGAAGGTTGCCGATGTTCCTCGCGAGCGTCGAGTCGCCTTTTTTGCCGGCTTCGGCATTACGCTTGTACTTGCCAACATGCTGCTCGTAGCCGTGGCCTACCGCTATGTCGCAACATTCCCGCCGATCGTTGCCGGCTGCCTGTTCTTCCTGACGCCGGTCTATTTTCTTGCCTCGATCTGGAATTCTGCGCGCCATCGCGTGGTTCATATCGCGCTGATCCTTGGCCTCGTTGCCGGACCGTTTTTCTATTGGCTCTTTCCCGAGTTCGACATCCTGCTGGCAGGGCTGATCGGCGGAACGGTCGCTTGGGCGGGGGAGAGAGCGTGGCGGCTGAGACGGGTGGCGAACGAGGAGGGGGGCCGATGACGTCGCTCGAAGGCTGGTGGGCCTATGCTTTCATCGCGATAGCTGGTTGGCTTGCAACCGATATCTGGCGCTGGCTTGGCGTCGTCGCGGGAAACCGGTTGCGAGAAGATTCAGAGGTGCTGAACTGGGTGCGCGCCGTGGCGACCGCACTTGTTGCCGCTGTCGTTGCCAAGCTTATTCTTTATCCCACGGGTGTCCTCGAAACATCGCCGCTTTGGTTGCGGCTCGGCTCGATCATCGTGGGCGCGGCGGCCTTCTTTGCAGCGGGCCAGAAGCCGGCCGTGGGGATCGCGACAGCCATTCTGGCCCTGGCGGCCGGCCTCTACTGGCTGGGCTTCTGAAGAGTCGTTTACTGGCCGAGAGCAGCCTTGAGCTTCTCGGCATTGGCGGCAAGAACGCCACCATCTTCCATCGTTCCGGAATGGGGCTTCATAGCGATTCCGTCCTTGCGCGGAACGATATGGAAATGCAGGTGGAAGACAGATTGGCCAGCCGGCGCCTCGTTGAACTGCATGATCGTCACGCCATCGGCATCGAAGGCTTTCTTGGCCGCAACCGCAACCTTCTGTACGACGGGAATGAGGGTCGCGAGCGTTGCGGGATCTGCGTCAAGGATGTTGCGCGACGCAGTCTTCGGAATAACCAGCGTATGACCCTCGGCCTGGGGCATCACATCCATAAAGGCGAAGACGTTATCGTCTTCATAGACGCGGTGCGAAGGGATTTCTCCGCGCAGAATTTTTGCAAAGATGTTGTTATCGTCGTAGCCAGAACCGCTCATGGTTCTCTTCCTTCCCTGATGTGATGTCTTTTATCAATCGTCGTGCTGCTGGCGCTCACCCTTGCGGAAGGGGCCGTGCTCTTCCAGCATCTCGCCGATCTCTTCGATTTCATGCCGCTCCCGCGCGAGATAATCGGCAACCGCGCGCCGCAGGCCCGGATGAGCAATGTAATGCGCGGAATGGGTGGTGACCGGCATATAACCGCGCGCAAGCTTGTGTTCGCCCTGGGCGCCGGCCTCGACGCGGGCAAGTCCCTTGGCAATCGCAAAGTCTATGGCCTGGTGATAGCAGACTTCGAAATGCAGGAAGGGGTGATCCTCGATCGCCCCCCAATGCCGGCCATAAAGCGCATCGCTGCCGATGAAGTTGATTGCTCCGGCAATGTATCGACCATCGCGCTTGGCCATGACGAGCAGGATGTCGTCGGCCATGCGCTCGCCGATCAACGAGTAGAACTTGCGCGTCAGATAGGGCCTGCCCCACTTGCGGCTTCCGGTGTCCATGTAGAAGGCGAAGAACTGGTCCCATATCCGCTCGGTCAGATCGCTGCCCGTCAGCCAGTCGATGGTGATGCCATGTTCCAGCGCCGCCCGACGCTCCTTCTTCAGCGCCTTGCGTTTGCGCGAGGCGAGGGTGTCGAGGAAATCGTCATGGCAGCCGTAACCGGCATTGGTGAAGTGGAACTGCTGATCCGTGCGGTGAAGGAAGCCAGCACCTTCGAGAATGGGAAGTTCTTCGGTCGGCAGGAAGGTGACATGGGCGGAGGAGGCGCCATGGCGGCGGGTCAGCTCCGTGAGGCCGGCGGCCAGAGCAGCACGCGTGTCGTCCACATTTTCGCCGGGGCGCACCAGAAGTCGCGGCCCTGTTGCCGGTGTGAAGGGAACTGAACTTTGGAGCTTGGGATAGTAATGTCCGCCAGCGCGAGCGAAGGCATCGGCCCAACCGTGGTCGAATACATATTCGCCCTGGCTGTGGTTTTTGAGGTAGCAGATAAGGCCGCCGGCAATGCGGCCTTTTCCGTCTTCGATCAGCAGATGTTGTCCGAGCCAGCCTGTCTCGGCCGTCGCAGAGCCCGATTCTTCAAGCGACGACAGATAGGCATGCGAGACAAACGGATTGTACATGCTCCCCGGCTGGCCCTTTGCCGCGCCGGAAAGTGTATCCCACTGGTCCCTGGCGATATCGCAGAAGGACGTTTCAACTCGGATTTTTATCTCGCCGGTCATTCTTTAAGCGGCAGATCCTTCCTTGGGGTCGAAGCCCTCGAACGTCATCTGGTCGGCATGGGCGAAGGTGGCTTCACCGTTGCGGACGGTCCAGGTGATCACCGGGCGCCCCAGCGTGCGCTGCGTCGTGATGAACGAATTTGGCAGATGCCCATAGAAATAGGAAATGAAATCAAGCCCGAGCTGCATCGCTTCTTCGTGAACGAAGAAAGTATCGGGGTTCGAGCCTTCCGCCGTCAGGCCGATCGGGCGGGGTGGATCGAGTGCCTTGAGGTCCTTCAGTAGCCAGTGATCGAAGCTCATCAGCGCGACCGGGCCTTTGTAGTCTTCCAGTGTATCGACCACGGCGTCGGCAAAGCCGTCGTCGTCACCCTTGCGTCCCTTGAGTTCGACGATGATCGGCACGCGACCCTTCACCTGCCGCAGCAATTGGCCAAGTGAGGGAACCTTGTCGGCGGTGCCACCGACGGCCATCAGCGCCAGTTCGCCTGCCGTCTTGGCGCGTACGTCGCCCTTGATGCCGCAGAGCCTTTCCATGTCATCGTCATGAAAGATGACGGGGACGCTGTCGGCCGAATACTGCACGTCGCATTCGATCGCATAGCCATTCTCGACCGCACGGGAAAAGGCAGAAAGCGTGTTTTCCCAAATCTTGTGGTTCATGTCATGATAGCCGCGATGTGCGATCGGCTGCGCGGTCAGCCAGGAGATATCTTTCATATTGGCGATCCGTCAGACGATTTCGATCACGGCGTCGATTTCGACGGCCGCATTGAAGGGAAGGGCGGCCATGCCGACCGCGGCACGCGCGTGTTTGCCGGCATCGCCGAGGATGTCCGCGATCAGGTTGGAGGCTCCGTTGATGACGAGGTGCTGCTCGACGAAGGTCGGCACTGACGCGACGAAGCCGTTGAGCTTGACGATCCGCTTGATACGGCCGAGGTCGCCGCCCAGCGCGGCACTGGCCTGCGACAGGATGTTGATGGCGCACAGCCGCGCGGCGCGCTGGCCGGTCGGGATATCGACGCCGTCGCCAAGATGACCGGTGACGGCCACCTTGCCGTTTTCCATCGGGAGCTGGCCGGAAATATAAAGATGCGAGCCGCTGATGACATACGGTACATAGTTTGCGGCGGGTGCTGCGGCCTGCGGCAGCGTGATTCCCAGATCTTTCAGGCGGGATTCGATGGTTACGGACATGGATGGCTCCCGGAGAATGTTGTGTTTTCCTAGCAAATGCGGCATGCACAGCCGAGATTTACGAAGTGGTCATGTAAGCTTCGTGATCAGATGTGCCTCGCTTCCGATGTTGGTGTTCTTATAACATCACAGGCGAGTCCAACAGGAGGAAACGGATGTTTCGTGCAGGCATAGTCTATCCCGTCATGGCATGGGCATGTATCTCGGGTGTGACGGCCTCCGGCGCCTATGCTGCGCCGGGCAGCGGGCTCGTGCCGCATCGCGCGGTGTATGATCTTGAGCTGAAAGACTCCTCCGAACGTTCCGGCATATCGGGCATGTATGGCCGCATGGTCTACGAGTTCAACGGTTCGGCTTGCGAAGGCTATACCGTCAGCTTTCGATTCGTGACCAAGGTCGACACCGGCGAAGAGGTCAAGCTCACCGATCAGCAGACCACCACCTACGAAGACGTGAAGGGCGGCAATTTTCGCTTCCTGACCCGCTCCTTCACCGACGAAAAGCTCGATAAGGAAGTGCGCGGATCAGCGCATGACGACAAGGAAGGCGTTGTGGTCGACTTGACCGAGCCGGAGAAGCGTCAGGTCGATCTCGCCCGGAGCCTGTTTCCCACTGAGCATATGCTGGAAGTGATCGATCGAGCAAAGAAGGGTGAGACGCTGTTCGAATCGCGTATCTTTGACGGCTCTGATTCCGGCGACAAGACGTTGATCACTACGACCTTGGTGGGCAAGCAACGTAAGCCGCTCGCCGATGATCCCGATGCCGGCAAGGCGGGCGAAATGGCTGACAAGGCCTATTGGCCCGTGACCATCTCTTATTTCAACGACGATAACGCGGGCGATGCGTTGCCGATCTACCGCATGGAGTTCAAGCTCTATGAAAATGGCATCACCCGGGACCTGACGATGGACTATGGTGACTTCGTGCTGAGCGGCAAGCTTGCCGATCTCGAACTCTTCCAGCCCGGCGACTGCAAGTAACGGAGGGGTGTGTCCCTGCGGCTTTTATCGGTTCAGGGGTTGATTTATCGGGTGGTCCGCTGTATGGGCAGCCCATTCCACACGCAGGGTTTGGGATCTTCCGGGAGAAATCCGGACGGTTCCGCCGGTGGCATCCTTCACTTGAAGATGCTGTTTGCCCTGCGGAGGTTAACCGGAAAAGGAGAAAAAGGCATGGCATTGCCTGATTTTAGCATGCGTCAGCTTCTGGAAGCTGGCGTTCACTTCGGCCACCAGACCCATCGCTGGAACCCGAAGATGAAGCCGTACATCTTCGGCGAACGTTCCAACGTCCACATCATCGACCTCGCACAGACCGTACCTTTGCTGTCGCGCGCGCTTCAGACCGTCAGCGACACCGTTGCCAAGGGCGGCCGCGTTCTGTTCGTCGGCACCAAGCGCCAGGCTTCGGAAATCATCGCTGACGCTGCCAAGCGTTCGGCCCAGTACTACGTCAATGCCCGCTGGCTCGGCGGCATGATGACCAACTGGAAGACGATTTCCAACTCGATCCAGCGCCTGCGCAAGCTCGACGAGATCCTTGCTTCGGACGCTTCGGGCTTCACCAAGAAGGAACGCCTGAACCTCGAGCGCGAACGCGAAAAGCTGAACCGCGCTCTCGGCGGTATCCGCGACATGGGCGGCGTTCCGGACCTGATGTTCATCATCGACACCAACAAGGAATCGATCGCCATCCAGGAAGCCAAGCGTCTTGGCATTCCGGTTGTCGCCATCATCGATTCGAACTGCGATCCGGACCAGATCGACTTCCCGATCCCCGGCAACGACGACGCTTCGCGTGCGATCTCGCTCTATTGCGACCTGATCTCCCGCGCTGCTCTCGACGGCATCGCTCGCCAGCAGAGCTCTTCGGGCCGTGACCTCGGCGCTTCCGCCGACTTCCAGGCCGAGCAGGCCCTGGAAGACACAGCCGAAGCCTGATCGCATAAAGGCGGGCGGATCGACCGGCCGCTTCTCAGGATAAAATCAGGGCAGGGCCGTTTACGATCTAAGAAGTGAACGGCCTTGTTCTTTTGCCCGGACGGGATGGTTTGCATGCCATTCCGGAATCCCAGGCATTCTTCGCGATGAAGTCTTTCATCACGATGTCACATTCAGGGGTCATGCCCTGCCACACCCTCCTGGTCGCGCGCCGGAATTCTGGCAGCACACCAGCCGAACAAGCAAAAGAGGCAAAGAAGATGAGCATTACTGCAGCAATGGTGAAGGAACTGCGCGAAAAGACCGGCGCAGGCATGATGGATTGCAAGAAGGCGCTGGCTGAAACCAACGGCGACATGGAAGCTGCGATCGACTGGTTGCGCGCCAAGGGCATCGCAAAGGCCGACAAGAAGTCGGGCCGCGCTGCCGCTGAAGGCCTGATCGGTATCGCCTCCGCCGGCACCAAGGCTGTCGTTGTCGAGCTGAACTCCGAAACCGACTTCGTAGCGCGCAACGATGCCTTCCAGGACCTCGTCCGTGGCATCGCTGCCGTTGCCGTTGGCACTGACGGTTCCGTCGAAGCAATTGCTGCGGCAACCTATCCGGCAACCGGCAAGTCCGTTTCCGAAACCATCACCGATGCGATCGCAACGATCGGCGAAAACATGACGCTGCGTCGTTCGGCCCTGCTGTCGGTCGAAGACGGCGTTGTCGCCACCTACATCCACAATTCGGTTGCTGACGGTCTCGGCAAGCTCGGCGTTCTCGTCGCGCTGAAGTCGACCGGCGACAAGGAATCCCTGAACGCCATCGGCCGCCAGGTTGCCATGCACATAGCTGCGACGAACCCGCTTGCCATCCGTTCGAGCGAAGTCGATGCTGTTGTTGCTGAGCGCGAACGCAACATCTTCATCGAGCAGGCCCGCGAATCCGGCAAGCCGGAAGCCATCATCGAAAAGATGGTTGAAGGCCGCATGCGCAAGTTCTTCGAGGAAGTCGCTCTTCTCTCGCAGGCTTTCGTCATGAACCCCGACCTGACCGTCGAAGCCGCCATCAAGGAAGCTGAAAAGGCCGTTGGCGCGCCGATCGAAGTCACCGGCATGGCTCGTCTTCTGCTCGGCGAAGGCGTCGAGAAGGAAGAAAGCGATTTCGCCGCTGAAGTGGCAGCTGTCGCCAAGGGTTGATTTCTTCATCCTGATCTGGAAAACCGAAGGGCATCGCGTGACAACGCGGTGCCCTTCGTGTATCCGGCTTCACCATCATTGGCGCAGGCCCGCTTCAGATCACCCCGATCGGCGGAGGCCGCGCGGACACGACCATAGCTCAGGAGCGACAATGTCGGCGAAACCACTTTACAAGCGCGTTCTGCTCAAGGCCTCCGGCGAGGCGTTGATGGGCAATCAGGGCTTCGGCATCGATGTCGCCGTTGCCGACCGAATTGCCTCGGATATCGCCGAGGCTCGCGCCATGGGCGTCGAAGTCGGCGTCGTTGTCGGTGGCGGCAACATCTTCCGTGGGGTGGCCGTCGCTTCCAAGGGCGGAGACCGGGTGACCGGCGACCACATGGGTATGCTGGCGACTGTCATCAATGCGCTCGCGCTCGCGACCTCCCTTCGCAAGCTCGACATCGACACGGTCGTTCTTTCGGCTATCGCCATGCCTGAAATCTGCGAGAGCTTCTCGCAGCGCGCCACCCTCTACCACCTTTCGCTTGGCCGGGTGGTGATCTTCGCGGGCGGCACGGGCAATCCGTTCTTCACGACCGATTCCGCTGCAGCGCTTCGCGCGGCCGAAATGGGTGCCGAAGCAATCTTCAAGGGCACGCAGGTCGATGGCATCTACACCGCCGATCCGAAAAAGGATCCGATCGCGACACGCTATGACCGGCTGACCCACAGCGAAGTCCTGCAGCAGGGATTGGCTGTCATGGACGTGGCAGCGGTTGCGCTGGCGCGCGAAAACAGCATTCCGATCATCGTCTTCTCGATCCATGAGAAGGGCGGTTTTACCGACATTCTTGCCGGCGGGGGCCGCGCAACCATTGTAACCGACAATTGATCCACGACATCAGGCTAGCCCACGTCGAAAACGGGAGTTTAATCCATGAGTGAAGGTATTGATCTGAGCGATGTGAAGCGCCGCATGGATGGCGCAGTGACCGCGTTCAAGAGCGACATCGCATCGCTGCGCACCGGCCGCGCTTCAGCCAATGTTCTCGATCCGGTGATGGTTGAAGCCTACGGTTCGCGCGTGCCGCTGAACCAGGTCGCCAACATCACCGTTCCGGAGGCGCGCATGCTCGGCGTGTCCATCTGGGACAAATCCATGGTCAATGCTGTTGACCGCGCCATCCGCGAATCGAATCTCGGCCTCAATCCGATCGTTGACGGCCAGAACCTGCGCATTCCGCTGCCGGAGCTTAACGAAGAGCGCCGCAAGTCGCTGGTCAAGGTTGCCCATGATTATGCCGAAAAGGCCAAAATCGCAGTGCGCAATGTACGCCGCGACGGCATGGACACCTTGAAAAAGGCGGAAAAGGACGGTGATATCGGCCAGGACGTAAGCCGTAGCCAGTCGGAAAAGGTCCAGAAGATTACCGATGACATGATTTCAGACATTGATCGCTTGCTCGGCGAGAAGGAAAAAGAAATCATGCAGGTGTAGTCTGTATTTTCCGAGTCTCACTTTCCGGACCCTCGATGTCGAAATCATCCTTGAAAAGCGTTCCTGCCCACGTTGCCATCATTATGGACGGCAACGGTCGCTGGGCCAATGCGCGCGGTTTGCCGCGCACGATGGGTCATCGCAAGGGTGTTGAGGCGGTCCGTGAGGCCGTTCGGACCGCCGGAGAGGTTGGCATCCGCTACCTTACATTGTTCGCTTTCTCTTCGGAGAACTGGACGCGTCCGGAAGACGAGATCTCCGATCTTATGGGCTTGCTGAAAGCCTTCATCCGGCGGGATCTTGCCGATCTGCATCGCCAGAACGTGCGTATCCGGGTGATCGGCGACAAGACCAACCTGCGGGGCGATATTCTGCCTCTGCTGCTGGAAGCCGAAGAAACCACCCGCAGCAACACCGGTATCACGCTGGTCATCGCCTTCAACTACGGCGCGCGCGACGAACTGGCCCGCGCGATGCGCTCTTTGGCCGTCGATGTGCGTGAGGGGCGGCTGTTGCCTGAACAGATTACACCCGAGCGAATTTCGAGCCGACTGGATACCGCCGGTATTCCCGATCCCGATCTCGTCCTGCGCACCAGCGGTGAAGAGCGGCTGTCCAACTTCCTGCTCTGGCAGTCGGCCTATTCCGAGCTGCTTTTCGTGCCAGAGCTCTGGCCAGACTTCAATCGCGACAGCTTTCTTGCTGCCCTTGAACGCTATGCATCGCGAGAACGGCGTTTCGGCGGACTATCCAAACAGCCCGCGACGCTGGCGGTCGGCTCCTGATGCAAAGAGAATTACAGCTGCGCATTATCTCCGGCATCGTGCTTGCCGTGATAGCGCTTTTGGCAACCTGGGCGGGGGGGAATGCCTTCCGGCTACTCGCTGTTGTCATTGCGCTGCTCGTCTATTCCGAATGGTCAACGATTACCCGGCTGAGTGAGCGAGACTTCCAGGGCAACGCTTTCGGCTGGCTTTCGCAGGTCGTTCTTGCAGCGCTGGTCATGATGGGCGAGACGTCCTGGACCTTGCCGGTCCTCGGCACTTTCGTGGTCCTATCTGTCGGCTGGGTGCTGCTTCGCAAGGCAAGCTGGTGGCTCTGCGGCGGCATTGTTTATGCCGGATTGACCGGCATATCGCTGGCCGCCATCCGCGACGACGCCCATATCGGGTTGATCGCCATGGTTTTCGTTTTTGCGGTGGTCTGGGCGACCGATATTCTGGCTTACTTCGTCGGGCGCGCAATCGGAGGCCCGAAGCTTGCTCCCCGAATTTCCCCCGGCAAGACCTGGTCAGGAGCGATCGGCGGTGCCGTGTTCGGCGTCGTTGCAGGTGTTGCGGTCTATATGGCAGAGTTTTCCACAGTGGATATCCGCATTCCGCTGCTCGCTTTGTTTCTGTCAGTTTCGAGCCAGATTGGGGATCTATTCGAATCCTTTATCAAGCGCCGATTTGGTGCGAAGGATTCGGGTAAGATCATTCCAGGCCATGGCGGCGTGATGGATCGGGTGGATGGGCTTGTTTTTGCCAGCTTCGCCGCGCTTTTCGTGGCGCTGGTGACGATTTTGGCGCAGGGTGCGCAAGGGCAACTCGTAGGGGCAGCCCTGCTGGGATTGTAGGCTTGTGTACCGTCCGACTGATGGTGCCCGCCACGTGAATCGCAAGAGATCAGCGTCTTTGTAGATGCCCTTGCGCCATATTTGAGGTACGAAATGACTTTCCTCGTCGATACGATGCACTTCATTCTGGGCTACATCGTGCCGTTTCTTCTGGTTCTGACCCTTCTCGTCTTCGTGCATGAAATGGGGCATTACCTGGTTGGCCGGTGGTCGGGCATTCGCATCCTCGCATTTTCCGTTGGTTTCGGCCCCGAGCTCATCGGCTTTACGGACAGGCATCTGACGCGCTGGAAAATATGCGCCATTCCATTGGGCGGATATGTGAAATTCTATGGCGACGAGGATGCGGCGAGTACGCCGGACTACGCCAAGCTGGAAACGCTCGCTCCTGAGGAGCGGGACCGTACGTTCCTGGGCGCTGCTCTCTGGAAACGGGCAGCAACGGTTGCAGCCGGACCGATTGCAAACTTCATTCTGGCGATCGCGATTTTTGCCGTGCTGTTTTCCATCTATGGCAAGCAGATCGCCGATCCGATCGTAGCCGAGGTCAAGCCGGATAGTGCAGCTGCGGCGGCCGGTATCCAGCCCGGTGATCTCCTGGTGGCCATCGATGGAAATACGGTCAAGACATTCGATGATGTTCGCCGCTATGTCAGCATCCGTCCGGAAACTCCTATCGTCATCCAGGTCAAGCGAAAGGGAACTTCACTCGACGTGCCCATGACACCGCGCCGGACGGAAATCACGGACCAGTTCGGCAACAAGGTCGAACTCGGCATTATCGGCATCCTGACGAATCAGGAAACAGGAAATTTCCGCCTCCAGACCTACGGACCGATCGAGGCCGTCGGGCAGGGCGCGATTGAAAGCTGGAACATCGTTACCGGTACTTTCAAGTATCTCTCGAACCTGGTGACGGGACGGATGAAGGCCGATCAGCTGGGCGGTCCGATCCGTGTTGCGCAGGCATCCGGTCAGATGGCAACGATTGGTGTTGCTGCGGTGCTGCATCTTGCCGCGGTTCTATCGGTTTCCATTGGACTTCTTAATCTTATGCCTGTTCCTGTACTTGATGGCGGCCACCTGATGTTTTATGCGGTTGAGGCTATCAGGGGAAAACCAGTGGGTCCGGCAGCGCAGGACGTGGCATTTCGTATTGGTTTTGCAATGATTTTGATGTTGATGGTTTTCGCTACCTGGAACGACATAAGCTCACTTCTCGGCTAGTCTTGAAGGCCTGAAATGGGCTTCAAGGCAATCAAGAGGGCGAAGGGTTTCATTGATTTTCAAGGCGTTGGCTGAAAGGAATTGTTTACGATAATACAAGTCTGTAGTGGCTGTTAGGCCACGGTTTGAATTGAAGTAAACAGAAATTAACGAGCTCCCTTGCTTGTATGGGAAAAGCGGTTAAAACGGCAAACGTGACCGGAGTCGGCGCAAGTTCGCTGCGGGGCATTGGAAGAAGGTAAAGTTTATGAAAGCTGGTTCAAGATTTTTGAACGCGGTGTCGGCCGTTGCTCTGTCGACGAGTATGGTGGTGACGGGTTCTGGCATCGTAACGCTTGCAAGTGCATCTGTCGCAGAAGCCGCAACGATCAGCCGTGTTGAAGTTCGTGGTGCAACCCGTGTCAGCGCCGAGACCGTGCGCGCCAACATCACGATCGTTCCCGGCAAGAGCTTCAGCAATGCTGATATCGATTCTTCCGTAAAGCGCCTTTATCAGACCGGTTATTTCTCTGATGTCAGCATCAACGTTTCCGGCGGCACGCTCGTTGTCTCCGTGAGCGAAAACCAGCTGATCAACCAGGTGGTGTTCAACGGCAACCGCAAGATCAAGGACGACAAGCTCCAGACTCTCGTCCGCTCGCGTTCGCTTGGGCCGTATAGCGAAGCGACTGTCGAAGGCGATATTCAGTCGATCAAGGATGCCTATGCTGCCACCGGCCGTAGTGACATCACGGTGACGACCCAGGTCGTTCCTATCGCCGAAGGTCGCGTCAATCTTGCTTTCGTCATTGATGAGGGCAAGAAGACCAAGATCACCGCCATCAATTTTGTCGGCAACAACGCCTACAGCAATGGCCGCCTTCAGTCCGTTATTGCGACCAAGGAATCCGGGATCTTCTCGTTCCTGACCCGCAAGGACGTCTATAACGAAGACAAGCTTCGTGCGGATGAGGAACTGCTGCGTCAGTTCTACTTCAATCGTGGCTATGCCGACTTCCGCGTCGTTTCCTCGGATGCCGTTCTTGATGAGGCGACCAACGAATACACCGTGACGATCACCGTCGAAGAGGGTGATCGCTACGACTTCGGTGCTGTCAACGTCGAATCGACTGTTGACGGTGTTGATGCCGCCGAATTGAAGGACTTGGTTTCCAGTTCCGAAGGTTCGATTTATCGCGCCAAGGATATCCAGAATACCATGTCTGCGATCTCGAAGCGGGTAGCGGCGCAGGGTTATCCTTTTGCTCGTGTTACGCCGCGCGGCAATCGCGACTTTGGCAACCGTACGATCGCCGTCGATTACCTGGTAGATCAGGGCGAGCGTGCCTATGTCGAGCGTATCGAAATCCGCGGCAACACCCGTACGCGTGACTACGTTATTCGCCGCGAATTCGATATGAGCGAAGGTGATGCGTTCAACCAGGAAATGATCGCTTCCGCGAAGCGTCGTCTGGAAGCGCTTGGCTACTTCTCGGCTGTCAATATCTCGACCCAGCAGGGTTCTGCTGCGGACCGCGTTGTTGTCGTCGTGGACGTTCAGGATCAGTCGACGGGCTCGTTCGGCATCGGTGCTGGCTATTCCGCCGGTAGCGGCGGTGGCCTGTTGCTTGAAGCCTCGATCGAGGAGAGGAACTTCCTCGGCCGTGGTCAGTACATTCGCATGGCTGCCGGTCGCGGCGAGGATAGTCGCACGTATAACTTCTCCTTCACAGAGCCGTATTTCCTCGGTTATCGCCTTGCGGCCGGTTTTGATATCTTCAAGAACGAAACCGATTTCAACGACGATAACTACAGCTACAACGATGAAGGTTTCAGTCTGCGTGTGACTGCTCCGATCACCGAAGCGCTGTCCACGACATTCCGTTACAATTATACCCGTCTGACCTATCATGGTACGGATGTCTATGGAGACGATCTCGCTTCGCCATTTGTTGATGCCGTCAATGGTAGTGACTGGACGCGTTCGTCTATCTCGCAGAGCCTGACCTACAATACACTTGATGATCCGCAGATGGCGCACGAGGGTATTCTGGCGTCCATCACGCAGGAATATGCTGGTCTTGGCGGAACGTCGGATTATTACAAGCTGACAGCTAAGGGTAAGTGGTTCTACACGCTCAATGATGATGCTGACATCATCGGATCGCTGGCAGGGACTGCTGGTCACGTCTTCAAGACTTCTGGCGATCTCGAAGTCTTCGACCAGTTCCAGATTGGCACCAACGAACTTCGTGGTTTCGAGCGCAACGGTATCGGTCCGCGCAGCTTGAAGTATGATGATGCCATCGGCGGCACGACCTACTTCACGGCTTCTGCAGAGGCGACCTTCCCGTTGCCGGGTATTCCACGTGACGCCGGTTTCCGTGGTGCGGTCTTCGTCGATGCCGGTACGCTTTACGGCAATGACGTGAAGACACGTGCTGACGATGATATCGTTGGAACAAGCTCATCGCTTCGCGCATCTGTTGGCCTTGGCCTTCTGTGGGCGTCACCGTTCGGTCCTCTGCGCGTCGATTATGCGATCCCGATCGCCAAGGAAGATTACGACCGGGTTCAGAATCTCAAGTTCGGCATTTCGTCGTCCTTCTGATCTGAGCAGTCCAGAACTGCCTGCCGTATCTGTTCTGGAGTTTAGACCATGGAACAAAACTGGTTCTTTCCGCCCCACGGCGGCATCCGCCTGAGCGATCTGGCGGATGCTATTGGCGCGACACTGGAAAACGTTGATGCGGAGGACCGGCTTGTTCGGTCCGTATCGCCCGTATACAGGGCGCAAGAAGGCGACGTTTGTTATATGCTTTCGCGCCGTAACCGCGACGAGTTCGAGAGCTGCAAGGCGACCGCAGTCATCTGCGACAAATCAATAGCGCCGCTTGTTCCACCGGGTATTCCAATTTTGCTGACGGAAGCACCGCATGCCGCGTTTGCGCTTGCAGGTGGTCTGTTGCACCCCATAGCGCTTCGCCCACCGCCGCTGCTTTCCAAGTCAACGATTTCCGACAAGGCCGCTATCGATCCGACTGCGCGGCTTGAGGAAGGCGTGGAGGTCGAACCCTTTGCCGTTATCGGCGCAGGTGCAGAAATTGGCCAGGGTACGCGTATCGGCTCCGGCGCCATTGTTGGTCCAGACGTCCGCATTGGTCGTGATTGTACGATTTCTGCGGGTGCCAGCGTGCTCTACAGTCTCATCGGCAACAATGTGATCATTCATCCTGGCGCGCGTATCGGCCAGGACGGTTTCGGCTTTGCGCCGGGGCGGCGCGGAATGATCAAGATCGTGCAGATCGGCCGCGTGATCATCCAGGATAATGTCGAGGTGGGCGCCGGTACGACGATCGATCGCGGCGCAATGGATGATACTGTGATCGGCGAGGGAACGAAACTCGATAATCAGATCCAGATTGCCCATAATGTTCGCATTGGCCGTCACTGCGGTATTGCGAGCCAGGTTGGGATAGCCGGTAGCACGAAGATTGGCGACGGCGTCTTGATCGGCGGCGCCAGCGCAATAAATGGCCATATTACCATCGGCAGCGGTGTCCAGATCGCCGCGATGAGCGGCGTAGCGGCGGACGTTCCTGCTGGCGAACGCTACGGCGGCATCCCGGCTCGTCCGATGCGCGATTTCTTGCGCGATATTGGTGAGATGGCGGCCCGCCACAAGAAACACAGGAACGCCGGAGGCAAGGATGAGTGAAGCAGCCAAAACCGTGTTGGGTACTGCGGACATCAAGGAAATCTTGAGGCTGTTGCCGCACCGCTATCCTTTCCTCCTCGTCGACCGGATCATTGAAATCGACGCTGATAATTCCGCGATCGGCATCAAGAACGTGACGGCGAACGAGCCGCATTTCACGGGCCATTTTCCGGAAGAACCGATCATGCCGGGTGTCCTGCTGATCGAAGGCATGGCCCAGACGGCGGGCGCGATCTGTGCACGCAAGACCGGTACGGGCAGCAACCTTGTCTATTTCATGACCATCGACAACGCCCGTTTTCGCAAGCCGGTGGTTCCGGGTGATCGGGTGGAATACCATGTCGTCAAGCAGAAGCAGCGCGGCAATATCTGGAAATTTCATTGCGATGCAAAAGTTGACGGGCAACTTGTCGCGGAAGCTGATATCGGCGCGATGATTATCAGCAAGGAAGATGCCTGAACCATGATTGCAGCCAGTGCAAAGATCCATCCGTCAGCGGTCATCGATGACGGAGCAGTGATCGGCGACAACGCAAAAATCGGCCCGTTTTGCTATATCGGCCCGAAGGTTACGCTTGGCGATAACGTCGAATTGATTTCGCATGTCGTGGTGCTCGGTCGCACGACCGTCGGCAAGGGCACGAAGATTTTCCCGTCCGCGGTGATCGGTGGCGATTCGCAGAGCGTGCACCACAGCGCTGTCGATACGACGCTGACGATCGGCGAAAATTGCACGATCCGCGAAGGCGTGACGATGAACACCGGCACTGTCGAGCACGGTGGTGCGACTGTTATCGGCAACAACAACCTGTTCCTCGCCTATGCGCACGTCGCCCATGATTGCCGACTTGGCAACAACATCATCCTGTCGAACAATGTCATGCTCGCCGGCCATGTTACGGTCGAGGATCGCGCTATTCTCGGCGGTGGCTCTGCTGTTCACCAGTTCACGCGCATCGGACGCCAGGCGTTCATTGGTGGGCTTTCAGGCGTCAGCTACGACGTTATTCCTTTTGGCATGCTGAACGGTAATCCGGGTGTCCTGAGTGGCCTCAATATCGTGGGCATGACGCGCGCCGGCTTCGACAAGGCGACCATTCACAGGGTGCGCCGCGCCTACAAGCAGATTTTCGAGGGTGCGAACGCTGTTCGCGTCAACGCGGCCGAGATCCGAGACGAATATGCGGATTGCGCGCCAGTGCTCGAAATCCTCGATTTCATCGCTGCCGAAAGCGATCGGGCGCTGTCCTCTCCAAGCCGGGGTAAAAAAGGCTGAGGGTCATGAACATGGATGGCCGGCCGAATAAAACAGGAAGGCTGGCCATCATCGCCGGCGCGGGCATGCTGCCGCACCACGTCGCCGATGCGGCACGTATACACGGCGAGGATCCCTTCATCATCGCGCTTTCGAACGAGGCGGACCAGGATTGGAGCGGCTTCGACCACCAGCGTCTCGGAATAGGCAACTTCAAGGCGATCACCACGCTGTTTCGACAGAAGGGAATCGACCGGGTGGTTCTATCCGGCGGTGTGCGGCGGCGTCCGGAGTGGCGAGACATCAAGCCTACGCTCAGGACACTGGCGAAGGTGCCAGAGGTATTGAAGACGCTCCTGTCCGGTGGCGATGATGCCGTGCTGAAAATGGCGATCGAACTCATCGAGGTGAGCGGTGCGCGTGTCATCGGCGTCCAGGATATCGTGCCGGAACTTCTGGCGGAAATCGGGCCACTCAGCCAGCAGGTTCCGACTGTGGAAGATCGTCGGGATATCGAAGTGGCCGTCGAGGCGGCTGTCGCGCTTGGCCGGCTCGATGTCGGGCAGGGTGCCGTGGCAGTCGGTGGACGTGTCGTTGCGCTTGAAGGACCGGAAGGTACGGATGCGATGTTGAAGCGCGTGGCGCAATTGCGCACTGAGGGGCGCATATCCAGTCGCCGCAAGGGTGTGCTCGTCAAGCTCTGCAAGCCCCAGCAGGACCAGCGCGCCGATCTGCCTTCCATCGGCCCTTCGACGATTATTGGTGCCTATGAAGCCGGGCTGGCGGGCATTGCCGTGGAAGCCGGGCGAGCCCTGATACTGGAGCGTGAAGCCATGCTGGCTGCCGCTCGCTCCCACGAGATTTTTGTGACCGGCATAGACCGGTCTCACCCGGGAGATTGAGGATGTCGCAGCAGAGCTTGAAACTTGCCGTTATCGCAGGCGAAGTTTCCGGTGACCTGCTGGGAGCCGATCTCGTGCAAGCCCTGAAGCTGAAAGTCGAAGGCCGGATCGAGCTTGTCGGTGTGGGTGGTGAGGCGCTTGAAGCCGAGGGCCTGCGTTCTCTTTTCGACTATTCCGAACTCTCAATCATGGGCATAGCGCAGGTACTGGCGCGGCTGCCGCTTCTTCTTCGCCGCATTAACCAGACAGCGGATGCACTCATCGCCGCCAAGCCGGACGCGCTGCTGATCATTGACAGTCCTGATTTTACGCATCGGGTTGCCCGCCGCGTCCGTGAGGCGATGCCGGACCTGCCGATCGTCAATTATGTATGCCCCAGTGTCTGGGCCTGGAAGGAAGAACGCGCTCCCGCGATGCGTCCCTATGTCGATCATGTGCTTGCGGTCCTGCCGTTCGAACCAGCGGTCATGAAACGGCTGGAAGGGCCACCGACAACCTATGTCGGTCACCGGCTTGCAGGCGACAGGAATGTTCTTGCCGTTCGAGCAGCACAGGCCGCCAAGACGGAGGATGCACGGTCGTCGGCGACAGGCGCGACATGTCTGTTGCTGCCTGGCTCGCGCTCCAGCGAGATCAAGCGCCTGCTGCCAGCCTTTGGCGAGACCCTGCAGACCTTGTTGCAGCGAAACCCGCACATGCGTTTTCTGCTGCCCACGGTTCCACGGCAGGAGGCTCTCGTCCGCAGCCTGATTGCGGATTGGTCGATCAAGCCCGAGGTCAGCGTGGGGCCGACCGCGAAATGGCAGGCTTTTGCCAAAGCTGACGCGGCAATCGCTGCGTCCGGCACCGTCATTCTGGAACTGGGACTTTGCGGCATTCCGGTGATTTCGGCCTATCGCGCGGACTGGATCGTCAGGCTCATGCACAATCGCATTCGCATATGGACGGCCGCTTTGCCCAACCTGATCGCCGACTATGTCATCGTCCCGGAATATCTGAATGAAGCGATACGGGCTGGCGCCCTCGCGCGCTGGATCGAAAGGCTGATGTCGCCGACTGCCGAGCGCAGGGCGATGATGGAGGGCTACCAGACTGTCTGGGAGCGCATGCAGACCGAGAGACCGCCCGGCGAGATGGCCGCCGCCATCCTTCTTTCCGTTATCGACCAAAAGCAAAAGCCCGGCCATTTCTGACCGGGCTTCTTCATTTCAGTGCTTTGGCGCTCAGCGCTTGGAAACCGGGATATAATCGCGCGATGGCTCGCCGATATAGAGCTGGCGCGGCCGGCCGATGCGCTGTTCTGGATCCTCGATCATCTCGTTCCACTGGGCGATCCAGCCGACGGTACGGGCGAGCGCGAAGAGAACGGTGAACATGGTCGTGGGGAAGCCGAGCGCCTTCAGGGTGATGCCAGAATAGAAGTCGATGTTCGGATAGAGCTTCTTTTCGATGAAGTAGCTGTCGGTCAGCGCGATGCGCTCGAGTTCCATTGCCACTTCGAGCAGTGGATCGTCCTTGTGGCCGAGTTCCGCCAGAACCTCATGGGTCGTCTTCTGCATGATCTTGGCGCGCGGGTCGTAGTTTTTGTAGACGCGGTGGCCGAAGCCCATCAGGCGGAACGGATCATTCTTGTCCTTGGCCTTGGCGACATATTCCGGAATACGGTCAACCGTACCGATTTCGGCGAGCATGTTTAGGGCCGCTTCGTTGGCGCCGCCGTGAGCCGGACCCCAGAGGCAGGCAATGCCGGCTGCGATACAGGCGAACGGGTTTGCACCCGAGGAGCCGGCAAGGCGAACCGTCGAGGTCGAGGCGTTCTGCTCGTGGTCGGCGTGCAGGATGAAGATGCGGTCCATGGCGCGGGCGAGAACCGGATTGACGACGTAGTCCTCGCAAGGCACGGCAAAGCACATGCGCAGGAAGTTCGACGCATAGTCGAGGTCGTTCTTCGGGTAAACGAAGGGCTGACCGATATGGTATTTGTAGGCCATGGCGGCAAGCGTCGGCATCTTGGCGATCATGCGCAGGGAAGCGACCATGCGCTGGTGCGGATCGGTGATGTCGGTCGAGTCGTGGTAGAAGGCCGACAGCGCGCCAACGCAGCCGCACATGACGGCCATCGGATGCGCATCGCGGCGGAAGCCGGTGAAGAAGCGCGACATCTGCTCGTGCACCATCGTGTGATGGGTTACGCGGTGATCGAAATCCAGCTTCTGCGCCTTTGTCGGGAGCTCACCGTAAAGCAGCAGGTAGCAGACTTCAAGGAAGTCGCCATGTTCGGCCAGCTGCTCGATCGGGTAACCGCGGTGCAGCAGAATGCCTTCGTCACCGTCGATATAGGTGATCTTGGATTCGCAGGATGCTGTGGAGGTGAAACCCGGATCGTAGGTGAACTTGCCAGTTTGCTTGTAGAGGGAGCCAATATCGACCACTTCTGGACCGATAGACCCCGATCGCACCGGCAAATCGACTGACTTGCTATCGATTGTTACGACTGCGCTTTTTTCCGTCATGGGGGATCCTCCGTTTGCCGCAAACTGGCACATAAATATGCCGCATATATTAACGCCGACCATGTGCTATCTGATTTAGTCACGGCTGCCAAGTTGAACCAAAGGCAAATTGTGCGATGCAAAAATAGGCATGCGGCGACGCAATAATCGCATGTTTTTTCAATGTGTCCAATGCCATAATAAAAGCTCTCACGCTCTCGTCATGACGCGACAATTGATGTTTGCTGCTTTTTTGAGCAACTTGTCAAATGGTTGCATCGCCTTGTTTTTGGTTGCATCATCATCCGCTAAAACTCCAACCGTAAGGCGGGGGCATGGGGGAGAAAAACGGAACCGAAGTAACCGTTGCAACGGTGGAGCTTCCGTTGCCTGGAAGCACGTCATTCGCCGAGCTTCGGCAAGTCGAATCCATTGAAAAATCAGTATCTTCATCGGAACGTTCCCACCGACTTCCGGCCGGTACCTCCGCTCGTCTTCACGCTGTCGCAGAGCCCTTAAGATCGAGGTTTACCGCGGCGGTCGAGGTGGAGCGCGCTTTCGGTCATGGCTTCCTGTTTGTTCCCTTAAGCCTTGCTCTTGGTTGCCTCGCGTGGTTTTCCGCTGCGGGTTCGCCGCAAATGATCAAAGTTGCAGTGCTGCTGTGCATTTTTGGCATGGCGGCCCTCTGGCTGCGCCATTCTGCAACAGTGTGGAGATTGGTGTTCCTGCATGGATTTTTGTTTCTCGCCGGCATGCTGCTGGCGGCCTGGCAGACGGCCCGCATGGACACGGTCATCCTCGATACGCCTGTAACCACGACGGTAAGCGGCGTGGTGGCGGGACGCGAAACCACGGACAGGGGGTACTGGCGCTACACTGTGGATGTGACCAAGACGGCCGATCCCGAACTCATGCGGCCCCCGGAGCGCGTTACGCTGTTGTCGCGTCAGCAGGAGGCGCCCATTGCGATCGGCGGAGCGCTGACTGGGAAGGCTCGCTTGTCACCCCCATCCGGTCCGGCCCTGCCGGGGCTTAACGACTTTGCCTTCGACAGCTATTTCAACGGCATTGGGGCGGTGGGCTATTTTTACGGCAAGCCC
Source organism: Pararhizobium capsulatum DSM 1112 (assembly GCF_030814475.1). Lineage (NCBI taxonomy): Bacteria > Pseudomonadati > Pseudomonadota > Alphaproteobacteria > Hyphomicrobiales > Rhizobiaceae > Pararhizobium > Pararhizobium capsulatum. The sequence goes on from NZ_JAUSVF010000001.1 coordinate 2,336,801, forward strand.
GTTTCTGTTGAAGGAACCGAAAGGTCTTCTTCCGCTTTGACGGAGGCCAGCGAGTTCGTTGCCCAGCTGCGCGCGAGTATCGGCACGCGGATACGAGCTGCGCTTCCGGGCGATGTCGGCGCGCTCGCTGCCGCTCTGGTGACGGGCGAGGAGAGGGCCATTGACCGGAAAACGGTTAAGGATCTGCGGCAGGCGGGCCTTGCGCATGTGCTTGCCATATCCGGCCTCAACATGGTTCTGGCGGCGGGCACTCTTCTGGTGGGGGTGCGCCTGGCGCTCAGCGTGTTGCCGGGAGTGGCACACCGGTTTCCGATCAAGAAGCTGGCCGCGGCCGGCGCTCTGTCGATGGTCTGCTTCTATATCCTGATATCCGGCGGTGCAGTCTCCGCGATGCGTTCGTGGATCATGATCTCGCTGATGCTGGTGGCCGTCTTCTTCGATCGGCCTGCTATCAGCCTGCGCAATGTCGCACTATCGGCGATCCTCATTCTGGTCATTACACCCTCTGCGGTGACAGGGCCGGGGTTTCAGATGTCCTATGCGGCGACGCTGGGGTTGATAGCCGGCTACCGCTTCTGGCGCGAACGTCCGCAAGAGAACGTCTCCTTTTCCGCCGCACCGCTCATCGTCTTGCGGGCTGCGTTCTTCTTCCTGAGCGGTCTTCTGATCAGTTCGTTGATCGGGGGTTTCTCGACGATGATCTATTCCGCAGGACATTTTCATCGCCTCGCGGCCTACGGTCTCGTCGGCAACATGCTGGCGATGCCAATCATCAGCGTTCTCGTTATGCCTTTTGCCCTCGTTGCCATGGTGGTCATGCCGTTTGGCCTGGAGAAGCTTCCGCTTTGGGTAATGGGTCAGGGGCTTGAGTGGATGATCCTGATCTCCAGGATGGTGTCTTCATGGGGCGGGGAGGCGACCACCGGACGTTTGGCGCCGGCGGGCTTCCTGCTGATTGCGGTGGGCGGAGTGGTCCTGTGCCTTTTGCGCACACGGCTTGCCTTTTTCGGAGCTCTTCTTGTCGTCGCAGGCCTCGCTGCAATTCTGTTCAATCTGCCGGTTCAGCCCGATGTCGTTATTTCCGAGGATGGCCGACTTGTCGCCTTGCTTGACGGCAAAGATGTTTCCTTAAATCGTTCACGGCCGCCCGATTTCATTTTTTCGCAGTGGCAGAGGGCATTGCGTCTGTCTGACCCGGTCCCGCCTGCGATGCGGCCCGAACTCGCCTTGCTGCTTCCTGACGAGCGAGCTTTGAATGCGGAAAGCGGCGGGGGAAGGAAAAGTCAGCGGCAGCCGATCGACGCTGCAGCGGCGACAAAAGCTGCGATAAAGCTGCTTTCCGCAGGATCGCCGGGGCGATTTGCCTGTGTCGCCCGGCAATGGTGCGCTGCGACAACACGACAGAACTGGCGCATCATCGTCGTCGAGGATGCACGTCTTTCCGGAGCTGCTTGCGATGCTGGCGATCTGGTCATCGTTTCCAGCATGGTCCGGCTTGAACGATGCAGATCCGGCGCCCGCCTCGTGACGGCACGCTCCCTCCGGCGTGCGGGCGCCCTGGAACTGTATGCATCTCCAGGTGGAGATGCCGCATCCATCAGGCTTGTAACCGCGATATTGCCCGAGGAGCTTTCGCGTCCATGGGCGCGACACCGGACCTATGACTGGCGGAGCGATCAGTTTGAAGCGGCAGACTCTCCCTGATCGATTGTTGGCCTGCAGCATTTTTTTGGTCGCAAAATATTCTTGATTAAATAACTCCACAATTCTTGTCATGGCGGCATAGTCGGCGTATGAAGCCGCGATCAACCCGGACGGGAACGGCTTTCAAGGCCGTCGCAGGGTGTTTCAGCATTGGAAAACGATTTCTCGGAGCACCCGCTGCGGGCGCCGGGACATCTGATACGGATAGGATCGATTATGCCGAACCGGGTAAAGCCGACAGGGGCGTTGCTGGCAGTTTCGCTGCTGGTTTTCTTAACAAGCCAGACACTCTACGCACAGGAAGCTGCGCCCGCGAGGACAACCATAGAGCAGCCGGCACCTGCAACGCAGGAAACCGTGCCTGCTTCCGCGGAAAACCAGCCGGTAATCAACTCGACCGTGCAAGCTGCTGCGAATGAGGATAGTGATGCCACCGAGCTTTCGGTTGCCGGCGCTGATGCAGAGAGCGGTGCAAACCCGGTTCTTCCGCACGATCTTTCGCCACTTGGCATGTTCATGGCGGCCGATATGGTCGTTAAAGGCGTGATGGGGGCTCTGGCGCTTGCCTCGGTCGCGACCTGGGCCATTCTTATCGTGAAGACTTTTGAGCTAGCTGCTGCCAAGAGCCGGGTGAAGAAAGCTGTTCGCACCCTAAGCGACGCGATTGTGCTGCGGGATATTCAAGAGCGGAAGGCCATCAAGGGCGGTCCCGCCGGCCGGATGGTGGCAGCTGCTACCGATGAGTTAAGCAAGTCAGAAGCTGTGATCGACATCGTGCCGCAGCAAGGTGTCAAGGAGCGCGTCGCTTCGCAGCTCGGCCGGATCGAGGCTGGTGCGGGCAAGAAGATCGCAAGCGGCACCGGCATCCTGGCGACAATCGGCTCCATCTCGCCCTTCGTCGGTCTTTTCGGCACTGTCTGGGGCATCATGAACTCGTTCATCGGCATCAGCCAGGCGCAGACGACGAACCTCGCCATTGTGGCACCAGGTATCGCGGAAGCGTTGCTGGCGACAGCGATCGGTCTCGTTGCCGCTATCCCGGCTGTCGTGATCTACAACTATTTCTCCCGCTCCATCAGCGCTTACCGCCTGATGCTGGCGGATGCGGCCGCGGGTGTCGAGCGGCTGGTCAGCCGCGAGCTCGACTTCCGCCATGCCCGCAAGATTGCGCGAAAGACCGAGGGCCACGGCTCTGCGTCGGAAGCCACGATAGCGCGGATCGGATAACGCCATGGCGACCAAACTTGGCGAAAGCGGTGGCGGCGACCTCGAGGAAAACAGCGAAATCAACGTCACGCCGTTTATCGACGTCATGCTGGTGCTGCTGATCATCTTCATGGTCGCAGCCCCGCTTGCCACCGTCGATATGAAGGTTGACCTGCCGCAATCAGCAGCACAGCCGGTCAAGCGGGACGACAAGCCCGTCTTCGTCACCTTGAAGGCCGATTTGACGCTCGCTTTGGGCAATGAAGAGAGTGCACGTGATCAGTTCGTTGCCAATCTGCAGCGGGTCACCGAGGGTAACAAGGAAACGCGGATATTGTTGCGTGCCGACAAGGCCATCGACTACGGCGAGCTGATGAGTGTGATGAACATGATTCAGCGAGCGGGATTTTCCAAGATTTCCCTTGTCGGGCTGGAAGCAGCGCCCGCTGGCTGACCTGCACGCACCACTCGAAAATCTTTCTCGAAACCCGTCTGGTCTGTCCGGGCGAGTTTCGTCATTCTGTGCGCCGCACCAAAATCGCTGATATTGCCGGCTTGCTTTTTTGAACGAACTGCATTCCATAGCTTGAAACCCTTCAGCCACGGATTTATGAGCGTAGCGAATAGACCCGTGCGATGATAGCGGGTCATGTTTTAAGGCGCTACACGGGCGCATTGCCGGTGCAACCGGCTCACGAGGGCAGGCAAATGGATTTCCAAGCAGCACGCACAAAGATGGTGGACAACCAGATCCGCACGACCGATGTCACGTCGCACACGGTCCTCTCGGCATTTTTGTCCGTGCCGCGTGAGAGCTTCGTACCTGCCAAGCTCAAGCCGCTGGCCTATATCGATACGGATATTGCGCTGGAAAGCGAGGACGGCGCTCCGACCGGTCGTTACCTTATGGAGCCGTCGCCGCTGGCCAAGCTGTTGCAGCTGGCTGCGGTGACACCCGAGGATAGCGTCCTCGAGATCGGTTGCGGCACTGGCTACGTGTCTGCGCTGCTCTCGCAACTTGCGGGCAAGGTTGTTTCTCTCGAAAGCGATCCGTCGCTCGCAACGCAGGCCTCCGCCGCGCTTGACGCCCTGGGTTGTGCCAACGTTACCGTGGTAAACGGTGATCTTGAAAAGGGACATGCTGCCGGTGCGCCTTATGACCTGATTTTCATCAACGGCGCTGTCGAAGCCATTCCGGCTTCGATCTTCGATCAGTTGAAGAATGGTGGCCGCCTCGTTGCCGTCGTCGGCTTTGGCAATGCCTCGCAAGCCCGGCTTTATGTTCATGAGAACGGCAATACATCCGAACGGCTGGGCTTCAACACATCGGTCAGGCCGCTGCCGGGGTTCCGGCTCGCACGCGAATTCGTTTTCTGATTTCACTGACGCCTAAACGCTTTTTTTCAAGTGCTGTCCGGCTGCGATCGCGACCGGACACACGGTTATGTTGCCAAAGCGCAACGGAATTCGCGTTTCGTGCGGGAGGAGCCGGTTCCTGCCTTATCCGCAGTTGTCGCCACTCAAATCCCGGTACAAAGAGCATTAATACCAAGTCTCGATGTCTGCAGGCGAGAGAGTTATTGGCAACCTCTTAAAGCTGCCTGGTTACCGGAGTACACGGAGTGCCGAAACTGCTTCAAGCGTTCTCAGCGGCCGCACTCAGCACCGCGCTCTGGTTTCTTCCTGCCCCCGCTCTGGCAGAGACAATCACCGGGGCGATGGCCAAAGCTTATGCCAACAATCCCGACCTGAACGCCGCGCGCGCCGGCTTGCTGGGCGACCGACGAGGGCGTGCCCATTGCGAAGTCTGGCTATCGTCCGCAGGTCGAGGCTTCTTTGACCGGTGTGCAAACGCGCTTCGACCGCCAGTTTGCCCCGCCGATCGACTATCATACCGGCACGGCCAGCATCACAATCACCCAGCAGATTTTCGACGGTTTCCAGACATTGAACAATGTACGGGCCGCCGAGGCTGTTGTCTTTTCCAGCCGCGAGACATTGAAGGCAAACGAGATTTCCATTCTGCTGGCAGCCGCGCAATCCTATGCAAATATTGCCCGCGATCAGGGCATCGTTTCCATTCGCAAGCAGAATCTCGCCTTTCTCAAGGAACAGGTGAGGGCGGCGACGGCCCGCACCGATCTGGGCGAAGGTACGCGCACCGATGTCAGTCAGGCGGAGGCGGAGCTTGCGCAGGCGCAATCGCTGCTGTCGAATGCGGTTGCGCAGATGAAGGAAAGCGAAGCAGTCTACGTTCAAATCGTTGGGGATGCCCCGACAGGAATCAAGCAGGCGGCACCCGCCACCAAGGGCGTCGTGAAGAACCTCGATCAGGCCGTTGCGGCAGGTTTGCGGGATCACCCTTCGATAGCTGCGGCCCAGCATAGTGCCGATGCCGCCGGCTATCGCGTGAAATCCGCAGAAGGCAGCATGCTGCCGGGTGTTGTTGTTCAGGGCACCCTGTCTCGCAACACCACCGATAATCCGAGCGGCTTCACCTCCGATTTGGAAAGCAGCTCCGGTTCGATTGTCGCGCGTCTCCAGGTCCCGATCTATCAGGGCGGTGCCGAATACGGCCAGATTCGCCAGGCGAAGGAGAGGCTGGGCCAGCAGCAGATTCTTGTCGATTCCGCCCGCGCCGAAGTACAGCAGACGATCGTGACGGCCTACGCGCAGCTGGACGCGGCTCTGGCGATCATTGCATCGAGCAAGGAGCAGGTAGCGGCATCTCGCAGGGCGCTTGCCGGCGTCATGGACGAACTGAAAGTTGGCCAGCGCACGACGCTTGACGTTCTCGATGCTCAGCAGAACGTTCTGGTAGCCCAGGAAAGCCTCGTTGCCGCCCAGCGAAATGCCGTTGTCGGAAGCTATGGTCTGCTTGCCGCGATGGGCCGGCTGACAGTGCAAAGCCAGGGCCTTCAAGTCTCCGAATATCGCGCCGAGGAACACTACGAGGCCGTCAAGGACAAGTGGTTCGGGTTGCGCACTGTTGACGGCAAGTAATCAGCGAGATGTAGCCTCGTTAGTTTCAGCGATGGCGGCAAAGGTGACGGCGGCAACAAATCTGTGCATGATTCCGGATAGGTGATTCGCGGGCTTTCGCCCCAAAGCGAACTCGCGATAGAGTTCCTGCAAATGATTTTGCTGCGATGTCCCGGTGATCCGCGACGCAGAAACGGGGAAGAATATGGCACAGCCCAATGTAGCGCGTGAACCGTCGATGGATGAGATACTGGCTTCTATCCGCAAGATCATCGAAAGCAATGAACCGGGTCTTCCGGGTTTTCCTGCCAACGATATCGGTTCGGCATCTTCCTTCCGGCCGATGCATCTGGATGAAGACGATACTCATATCGACGATATCCATCTGACGATCGACGACGATGCTTTGGCTGCCGAGTTCGACGCGGAAGAGCGTCGCCTGAACAGCGAGCCCGCGACGGTAACGCGCGCAGACACGCCCGCCCGCCCTTCTTCTACGGAACCGGTCAGCACCTACGAGGTCGCGCCGCCCCAGTCGCTTGCGGATGTTGCAGCGCGGGTTCGTGCGGCGTCCGAACGCAATACGCTGGCCCTGCGTTCAACCGAAGCCGAGGGCGATCATCGGTTGGCCGCAAGCAGCCCGCTGACGACGGCTCGGCCGCCCCTGTCCGCGCCGTTTGAAAATAACGTTGCAACGCCTGTTAAGGCAGAGCGCGAACCGGAGCAATTGCAGGTCGCAGCTCCCGTTGTGTCGGCTCCGGCGGTTGAGCCTGAGACGACGGCAATTGTTTCGCCTGAAGTCGGCGCGCAGGTGGCGCGTTCCTTCGATGATCTCACGCTGGCGCTCGATGCCGGTCCGCGCCGTTCCTTCGATGAAATTGCCCAGGACATGTTGCGCCCGATGCTGCAGGAGTGGCTGGACGACAATCTGCCGACGCTCGTGGAGCGTCTGGTGCGGGAAGAGATCGAGCGTGTGGCGCGCGGTCCCCGCCGCGGCTGACATTGCCTCAATCAAAAAAATCAGGTGGGGTGGGAAACTGCCCCGCTTGATTTTTTTTTTGGCGGCGTGCCCCATATAGAGTGTGAACGGAGTGGGAGGCCTCGTCCGGCGCTCTCATGTTGACTTCGCGGCAGCCTTCCGATTTACACAAGCCCAGATAACAACCAGCAAGTTTGGTCTCAGAATGCTTGACAAAACCTACGATTCCGCCGCCGTCGAACCGATTATCGCCAAGAAATGGGACGAACAGGATGCTTTTCGTGCAGGCGCTGGGGCAAAGCCAGGCGCTGACAGCTTCTGCATCGTGATCCCGCCGCCAAACGTCACCGGCTCTCTACACATGGGCCATGCGCTGAACAACACGCTGCAGGACATCATGGTCCGCTTTGAGCGTATGCGCGGCAAGGATGTCCTCTGGCAGCCCGGCATGGATCATGCCGGCATCGCCACGCAGATGGTTGTCGAGCGCAAGCTCATGGAGCGTCAGCAGCACCGTCGCGAGATGGGCCGCGATGCCTTCATCGACAAGGTCTGGGAGTGGAAGGCCGAGTCCGGCGGATTGATCTTCAACCAGTTAAAGCGTCTCGGCGCTTCCTGCGACTGGTCGCGTGAGCGCTTCACTATGGACGAGGGCTTGTCGAAGGCCGTTCTGGAAGTCTTCGTCTCGCTCTACAAGGAAGGCCTGATCTACAAGGACAAGCGTCTCGTCAACTGGGATCCGAAGCTCCTGACCGCAATCTCCGACCTGGAAGTCGAACAGGTCGAGATGAACGGAAGCCTCTGGTACCTGCGCTATCCGCTGGAGGAAGGCGTCAGCTATCAGCATCCGATTGCCTTTGACGAGGAAGGCAAGCCGACGGAATGGGAAGCCCGTGATTATCTGGTCGTTGCAACGACGCGCCCGGAAACGATGCTTGGGGACACCGGCGTTGCCGTCAATCCGGAAGATGAGCGCTACAAGTCGATCATCGGCAAGCATGTCATTCTTCCGTTGATCGGACGCCGCATCCCGATCGTCGGTGACGACTATGCTGATCCGACCGCAGGCACCGGCGCCGTCAAGATGACGCCAGCCCATGATTTCAACGACTTCTATGTCGGCAAGCGTCATAACCTGCGCCAGATCAACGTCTTGACCATCGACGCCCATGTCACGCTCGCCGGCAACGAGGATTTCCTGCAAGACCTGCCGGAGACGCCGGAACTTGAGCCGATCATTTCGAAGCTCGACGGTCTGGATCGCTTTGCCGCGCGCAAGGCCATCGTCGAGATGTTCGAGGAGCGTGGCCTTCTTGATCGCGTCGAGCCGCACAAGCACATGGTGCCCCACGGCGACCGTGGCGGTGTGCCGATCGAGCCGCGCCTGACGGAGCAGTGGTATGTCGATGCAGCCACGCTGGCGAAGCCCGCGATCGCTTCCGTTCGCGAGGGCCGCACCAACTTCGTCCCGAAGAACTGGGAAAAGACTTATTTTGAATGGATGGAAAACATCCAGCCCTGGTGCGTGTCTCGCCAGCTCTGGTGGGGTCATCAGATTCCGGCCTGGTACGGTCCGGATGGCCAGGTCTTCGTCGAGAAGACCGAGGAAGAGGCACTGCATGCCGCCATCCAGCACTATATCGCCCATGAAGGCCCGATGAAGGCCTATGTCGAGGACCTCCTGGAGAACTTCAGGCCGGGCGAAATCCTGACGCGTGATGAGGACGTCCTGGATACATGGTTCTCATCGGCGCTCTGGCCCTTTTCGACCCTCGGTTGGCCCGACAGGACGCCAGAGCTTGACAAGTATTATCAGACCGACGTGCTCGTCACCGGCTTTGATATCATCTTCTTCTGGGTCGCCCGCATGATGATGATGGGCCTTCACTTCATGAAGGATAGCGATGGAACGCCGGTCGAGCCGTTCCACACCGTTTATGTCCACGCGCTGGTTCGCGACAAGAACGGCCAGAAGATGTCGAAGTCCAAGGGCAACGTTATCGACCCGCTCGAACTGATCGATGAATACGGTGCGGATTCGCTTCGCTTCACGCTGGCGATCATGGCGGCCCAGGGTCGTGACGTGAAACTTGATCCGGCCCGCATCGCCGGCTATCGCAATTTCGGCACCAAGCTCTGGAATGCCACGCGCTTTGCCGGCATGAACGGCGTTGCCAATGATCCGAAGTTCGTGCCGGAGACCTGCTCGGTCACGACCAACCGCTGGATTCTGACGGAGCTCTCCCGAACCATTCGCGACGTGACCGAATCTATCGAGGCTTATCGGTTCAACGAAGCTGCGAGCAGCCTTTACCGCTTCATCTGGAACCAGTTCTGCGACTGGTACCTGGAACTTTTGAAGCCGATCTTCAGTGGTGAGGATGCCGTTGCAAAGGCTGAATCCCAGGCATGCGTCGCTTATGTCCTTGATGAAGCCTACAAGCTGTTGCATCCGTTCATGCCCTTCATGACGGAGGAGCTTTGGGCGCAGACGGCGGGCGAGGGCAAGGACCGTGAAACGCTGCTCTGCCACGCGGAATGGCCGGCGGCCTCCTACGCCGACGACAGCTCCGCTGCGGAGATCAACTGGCTGATCGATCTCGTCTCCGGCATCCGTTCGGTTCGCTCGGAGATGAACGTGCCGCCGGGGTCGGTGGGTCCCCTGGTCGTTGTCGAAGCAAGTACGACAACCCGCGAACGCCTTGATCGTCACGCAGCAGCAATTCGCCGGCTTGCACGCATCGATGATATCACGCTTGCGGCCGAGGCCCCGAAGGGCAGTGCCCAGATCGTTCTCGGCGAGGCGACCATCTGCCTGCCGCTTGGCAATCTGATTGACCTTTCAGCTGAAAAATCGCGCCTCGAAAAGGCGATTGCCAAGGTAAACCAGGAGCGCGAACGTATTCTCGGCAAGCTCTCGAATGAAAAATTCGTGGCCAATGCCCGTCCGGATGTTGTCGAAGCCGAGCGCGAGCGTTTGGCCGAACTCGACGGCCAGCGGGCTTCCCTGGGTGTTGCCTTGTCCCGAGTGACTGAAGCGGGCTGACGCGTACTGATCGACGGAAAGGGCAGTGCATACGTGGTGATGCGCTGCCCTATTTTTTTATCGACCGGTTGCTTCGCAAGGCGAGGAATTGATTCCTTCGCCTAAATGACGCGCAAGACGTCTGCGAAAACAAATTTCAATCTTTGATATCTGTGAATTATGCTGGCAAAGGCAAAAAGCGGCATTGTTGTGTCGATGTGACACATTTGTCTGGTTATGGAATAAATTTCTGATTTCGATGTGGTTTTGTTCCTTTAAGGGAAATTTGTTTCGAAATTTTGCCGCATTGAGTCATTTGTCAAACTCTTACGTCAACTTTTCGTGATTGCTGCAGCGCGATCCCGATATTTCGCGATTTGCTAAGTTAACTCTCCTGCCGGTACTTTCCTGTCACCGGGCGGTTTGCGCCGTTCACTGGCGTTCATGGGGAGGAACATATGAACAAAAATACGACCAAGACGGCGGTGATGACAGCCTTCACGCTCGCCATGGTCGCAGGCACGGTTCAGGCAGGCGGCCTGGAACGTGGCGGCTACAACATCGATCTTTTGTTTGAACCATCGACCTATGCGGCGGAAGCCGCGGCGACCTATGTCAATCCGCAGCGCGAACTCGATAATGTCGTTGACATCAACACCGCGCCGACCAGCGGCAACCTTAACGGCCGGCCGAACAATGGAATTGGTGAGACCGAGAGCTATTGGGTACCGCGCATCGGCGTAAAAGCCGGCTTTGGCGATAGCGTCGATTGCATGGCCGATTATTCCCAGCCCTGGGGCGCCCATACCAATCCTGGCTCAAATTGGGCCGGTGCCAACGACAATATTGAGACCAAGATTGAGAGCGATAACTACGCTGCAACCTGTTCCTATAAGTGGGACGTAGGGCAGGGGCAGTTTCGCGTTATTGGCGGCGCATTCTATCAGGAGGTCGGTGGCTTCAAGGAGCGACTGGTTACTGATTTGAGCCTAGTCAGTCCAACGTTTAGCGGCGTGGGACGTCTTGATTTGGAAGGCAATGGTTGGGGCTGGCGCACCGGTGTAGCCTATGAAATTCCAGAGTATGCGCTGCGAGCAAGCCTCGTTTACAACAGCGCTGTCGATCTGGATAATCTTGACGGAACGATCGATCTGAGAAACACGCTTCTTCCAAATGGCGTGGGCGGTTTTGTTCCAGGCACCAAATATGATGTTTCGAGCTTCGCCTCGATGCCGGATTCGCTGGAACTCAAGGTGCAGAGTGGCATTGCGCCCGGCTGGCTGGCCTTCGGCTCGGTCAAGTGGACGGATTGGAGCCAGCTCCAGATCATCCAGGTCAACCCGAACAGCACGGCCGATCCTCGTAACCTTCCTACAAGCCTTGACCTTCTCTACCGCGACGGCTGGACGATCACCGGCGGTGTCGGTCACAAGTTCAACGATCAGTGGAGCGGTGCCGTCAGCCTGACCTGGGATCGCGGCACGAGCCATGGCTATGGCAACCAGACGGATACCTGGACAGTTGGCACGGGCGTTTCCTACGCTCCGACCGAAAATGTCGAGCTGCGTCTTGCCGGTGTTGTCGGCATCCTGACGAGCGGAAGCTCGGCGCCGATGGATGGCAGTGCAGCCGAAGTGACCTACGATTTCGGCACCGACATTGTCAGTGCTGTCTCCACGTCGCTGAAGGTAAAGTTCTAAGATCCAAAAGTCTTGAAGCCCGGATTTCGATCCGGGCTTTTTGTGTTTCTGGAGCATGCCAGTTCCGTGAGCAAATTCACTCGATCCGCGCCAATAATTGTGACGATTCAGCAACACATTTTTTCTATAGTCGGTAGTGGAGTTGCGGCGACGGATTATGTCCATTTCCCGCCACAAACTAGGAGCACCGATCACATCCACAGGCGTTCGATGGTTTTTGAGTACGGCGTTTGAGGTGAAGCTAAAGCATGCATGACCTTCCACTTTTTCCCTGATTTCCTGGCTGTTGGCGCTGATTAAGCAGTGCCGCTTGGGGTGCAGTGATGTGGAATGCATAAGTGAAGTCAACGGCTGCGGGGGCAGGCCGTACTCTTGCCGGAAACGGTTCCTAGATTGGAAAACCGTCAGGGTGAAGAGAAGGGAATGCAGCGGTTGGGCATGATGTTTCTTTCGCTGTTTCGATTTTCTATCGGGGTTTTCGACACCGGCGCTGAGGCATCCTGACGGGTGCCATCGTATGGAGTTGATGGGAAGAACTGACTAAAATGCTGATACGCGAATACAAGTCGTTGACGTTTCTGGTTCTGGGTATGGCGCTCACGCTTGGCGGGCTTGGTGGGCATGCTTACGCATTCGATCCGGGTGCCGGGGTTTCCAAGGAATCCGGTCCCTTTGCTCTCTTTAAATTCGGCTTTTCTGCCTACAAGAACGGCCGCAAGGACGAGGCGATGGAAGCCTATCGCTACGCCGCGGAAAAGGGCCATACCGGCTCGCGTTGGGCCTTGGCAAACATGTATGCCGATGGCGACGGTGTTGCCGAAAACGATCTCGAAGCCTTCAAGATTTACAGCGAGATTGCCCAGAAGGGCATCGAACCCGGATCAGAAGATACGGGCTATTTCGTCAACGCGCTGATTTCTCTCGCCGGCTATTATCGCCGTGGCATCCCCGACAGCCCCGTGAAGTCCGATCTCGCCCAGGCGCGCCAGCTTTATTTCCAGGCCGCCTCCACTTTCGGCGTGCCTGAAGCCCAGTTCCAGCTGGCAAAGATGTTGCTTTCGGGCGATGGAGGCAGCGTCAATGTCCAACAGGCCAAGAAATGGCTCAATCGCGCCCGCAAGAGCGGCCATGCCGGCGCCATGGGCGTCTTCGGCAACGTCATCTTCCAGGAAGGTCAGACAGTGCGTGGCCTAGCTTATATGACAGCGGCACTCGATCAGTGCACGCCCAAGGAGCGCTCCTGGCTGCAACCGCTTCAGGAACAGGCGTTCTCCCTTGCAAACGAGGACGACCGGCGTGTGGCGATCACCATGTCTCGTGGCATGCATCTGGATGCGGATTAATCAGCCGCGATATTCCACGCTCGATCGGTAACTGATCCGGCCCGCTGGGCTCACGCGGCTTCGAACGCGAATTCCCCGATGACTGGCACATGGTCCGATGGCTTTTCCCAGGCGCGGACGTGCTTTTCAATCGATGTCGAGACGATCTTGTCGAGCGCTTCAGCCGATAGCATCAGATGATCAATGCGGATACCGAAGTTCTTCGGCCAGCAACCGGCCTGATAATCCCAGAACGTATAGAGCGGCGTCGTATCGTTGGTCGCACGCACTGCATCCGTGAAGCCGAGGTTTTCGAGCTTGCGGAAGGCGTTGCGTGTGGGCGGCAGGAACAGGGCGTCGTTTTCCCAGATCTTCACATCCCAGCAGTCATGCGGTTCGGGAATGACGTTGTAGTCGCCGGCCAGGATCAACGGTTCTTCAAGCCGCAGCCGGGCTTCTGCATGAACCCGCAGTCGTTCCATCCAGGCAAGTTTGTAGCTGTATTTTTCCGTGCCCGTAGGGTTGCCGTTGGGCAGGTAGATCGAGCAAACTCGGATCGCGCCGCCCTTGACTGAAAACACACCTTCGATGAAGCGCGACTGCAGGTCTTCATCGTCGCCGGGCAAACCACGGATGATCTCATCCGGCTTCAGCCGGGAAAGAATGGCAACGCCGTTGAAGCCTTTCTGGCCGTGGGTCTCGACATGGTAGCCAAGCGCCTCGAGCTCTGCCCTTGGAAAACCCTCGTCGACGGTTTTGATTTCCTGAAGGCAGGCGATATCCGGGTTTGATTCCTTCAGCCAGGCCACGAGGGCATCGATGCGGGCGCGCACGCCATTGATGTTCCATGTGGCGATTTTCATGCCGGATATCCTATTCTTTTGCGGGCAATGTCCAGGATTGCGGTACCGGCGAGGATCGCGTGGCGCCGTTGGCCTTGCGCATTCTTTTATCGTTGGCGGCAATCTTTGACAAACGCGAACTCCGTGATTTCAGTGGCAATTGCGTCATCGGGCAGGCTGTTTATAGTTGCGGCATGATCGATACACTCGTGACCTATTGGCCGCATATCCTCGCCGTTCTCTCGGTGCTCCTTGGCGTTCCCGCTGCAATCCACGCCACCATGACCAAGCAGGAGGTTCGCTCGGCGCTCGGGTGGGTCGGCATCATCATCCTGTCGCCCATTCTGGGCGCACTGGTTTATGCGATTGCCGGCATCAATCGAATGCGGCGATCTTCCATCGAGTTGCAAAGGCTGCAGTTGCGGGATCGGGGGCCTGAGCCAAAGGATGAGTACGACGTGACCGGCGAAAGTGTTGCCCGCCGCTTCGGCCAGCGGTTCGCTTCGATGAAGCTGCTTGGCGACAAGGTGAGCCGTCACGGTATGTGCATGGGCAATCGCATTCAGATGTTAAACGGCGGCGATATCGCCTACGCGGCCATGCTGAAGGCGATCGGTGAGGCCAAGCGCTCGATTCTGCTCGAGACTTATATTTTCGATCGAGACCCGATTGGCCTTCGCTTCGCCGATGCGTTGATCGCGGCGGTTAACCGTGGCGTCGAGGTGCGGGTGCTCATCGATGCGGTCGGCGCGCGCTATTCGGTTCCGAGCGTTGTCGGATATCTCCAGGAGGGCAAGGTTACCGTTCGCGTCTTCAACGGCAACATCGTCATGGGGCTCCGTTTGCCCTACGCCAATTTGCGGACGCACCGCAAAATCCTGATTGTCGATGGACAGACGGCTTTTACCGGGGGCATGAATATTCGCGCCGGTTTTACCGAGGAATTTGCTGCCGAGGCGAGGGCGCGCGATACCCATTTCAAGGTTCAGGGTGCTGTTGTTGCAGATCTGTTCGAGGTTGCCGAGGAGGATTGGCATTTCTCTAGCCGGGAGATGCTGGATAGTGACATCTGGCGGACGTCTTTACCGAGTGGAAAGCCATCCAATACACTCATGCGCGCGGTTCCCTCCGGGCCGGACCGGACAAACGAATCGAACCAGAAGATGCTGATGGGGGCCTTTTCTGTGGCGCGAAACGAAATCCTCGTCATGTCGCCGTATTTCCTGCCTGATCGGGAATTGATCAGCGCGCTCGTGACGGCTGCCATGCGGGGCGTCGAAGTCGATATCGTCGTGCCCGGCATCAACAATCTGACCCTGGTCGATCGGGCAATGACGGCCCAGTTCGATCAGCTGCTGAAAGGCGGTTGCCGCATCTGGCGCGCGACCGGCGCCTTCAACCATTCCAAGTTAATGACGATCGACGGGCGGTGGTCCTATGTCGGATCGTCCAATCTCGATCCTCGTTCGCTGCGTCTGAATTTCGAAATCGATATCGAGGTGATGGATATCTCGTTTTCGCATCAGGTGGCCGAACGCATCCGTCCGCTCCTGATGCAGGCGCAACCAGTCACGCTCGCCAGCCTGCGGTCTCAGCCTTTCTTCAAAAGGCTTGTGAACAAGATTCTCTGGCTTGGCTCGCCCTATCTTTAGGAGAAGGGCGAAGCTTCATCTAGAAGGCAAGGAGTAAGGTGATCGAGGGATCAGACCGAAAAACTCGTGCCACATCCGCAGCTTGCGACAGCATTTGGATTTTTGATCTGAAAAGACTGGCCCATCAGGTTGTCAATGAAGTCGATTTCAGACCCGCCCATATATACCAGCGACAGACTGTCGATCAGCACTTTTGCCTCGCCTTTCTCCAGCACGAGGTCGTCCTCGCCGCCGTCGTTCACGAGGTCGAACTTGTAGGAAAAGCCAGAACAGCCGCCGCCTTCGACGGAGACGCGCATGGCATTCTTTTCGGAATCCTTTTTCAGGATCGCAGCAATGCGCTTGGCAGCTGCGTCTGAAAGGGTAACGGTTTCAGTGGTCATTCATGCCTCCTGCCGGGGTCAAGATCCGGAGAGATTCGTCTGTTGTGTCCATGCCGCCGGGAAACGGTGTGGGTTTCAATTTTCAGTATCTGCGCCAAGTTGTTGATTTTATTCATGCGAGGCGCTTCTTCTGGTGCGGCGCTTTTCCGCGACGCCCAGTATAGGTATGAAGGCTTTGATATTGCGTCAATGGCATCGAAAGTGGAAACGACATTGGACAGACAGGCGCTTGGATTTGGTTCCGGTGAACGTGCGGTTTTCGCGGCTGACCCGTGGTCAACCCGCGGGCGGCTTTATGTGGAATCGGGCAGCCTTACGCGATCGGATTTCCAGCGCGACCGAGACCGTATCGTCCACACGACAGCCTTCCGCCGCCTCAAGCACAAGACGCAGGTCTTTATTGCGGCCGATGGCGATCATTACCGGACGCGCCTCACCCATACGATCGAGGTCGCACAGATTGCCCGTGCCCTGGCCCGAGCCCTGAAGCTCGACGAAGATCTCGCCGAGGGCGTGGCCCTGGTCCACGATTTCGGGCACACACCCTTCGGTCACACGGGTGAAGATGCGCTCCACGAGATGCTGAAGCCTTATGGCGGCTTCGACCACAATGCCCAGTCGTTGCGCATCGTCACGAAGCTGGAGAAGCGTTACGCCGAGTTCGATGGCCTGAACCTTACCTGGGAAAGCCTTGAAGGCCTGGTCAAGCACAACGGCCCACTGATGACGAAGACCGGTGAGGGAACGCATGGTCCGGTACCCAAGCCGATCCTTGATTATTGCGAACAGCATGATCTGGAGCTGGCGACCTTTGCGAGCCTTGAGGCGCAGGTCGCCGCCATCGCCGACGATATCGCCTACAACACCCATGACATCGACGATGGTCTGCGCTCCGGCTATCTCACTTTCGATATGCTTGAGGATGTGCCTTTCCTTGCAAATCTGATGCGGGAAGTGGGCGAGCGCTACCCCGGTCTGGAGGCGCCGCGCTTCACGCACGAGATCATGCGCCGACAGATAACCCGCATGGTCGAGGACGTCATCACTGTCTCGCAGCAGCGGCTTAAGGAAAACCGGCCTGAAAGTGCCGCCGACATCAGGGCGGCCGATCGGGTGATTGCCACGTTTTCAGACGAGATGGCGCAGACGGATCGGCAGATCAAGAAGATGCTGATGATGCGCATCTACCGACACCCGGAAATCATGCGCGTGCGCGAAAACGCGGCCTCGATCGTCACGGATCTCTACAAGGCCTTCATGGCCGATCCGCAACAGATGCAGACCCTCGCCTGGACCGATCAGGTGCCCGAGATGACCGAGGCGGCAAGGGCGCGGCATGTCGGAGATTATCTGGCAGGAATGACGGACACCTACGCCGTTTCCGTCCACCGGCGCTTGTTTGACCACACTCCGGAATTGCGCTAGTCAGCCGCTCAACGGCCCTGTGGATGTGCTGCAGGACATCGGATCATTGAAAGCAACGCGGCCTCTTGCCAAAATCGGCAATGCAAAGCGGATGGACACCATGAATCTTTTCACAGACTTCGAATCAAGAATTAAAAATGTTCTGGAGACCCTTGATATCGTTCGTGAAAAGCGATCTGAGATTGATTTTTCTCGAGTTAGCGTAGAATCTCCGCGTGACCCGAGCCATGGCGATGTCGCCACCAATGCGGCGATGGTGCTGGCAAAGCCGCTGGGTACGAACCCGCGTGCGCTTGCGGAAGAGATTGTCGTCAAGCTTCGTGAAGATCCCGAAGTCACCGAAGTTACGGTCGCTGGACCGGGTTTCATCAACGTCCGTCTTTCCATTGCTTACTGGCAGAAACTGCTGGCTGCTATGATCGAGGCAGGTGTGGACTACGGGCGTAGTTCCGTGGGCAAAGGTCGCAAGGTCAACGTCGAATATGTGTCTGCAAATCCGACCGGCCCGATGCATGTCGGTCACTGCCGTGGCGCGGTGGTTGGCGACACGCTTGCCAATCTGCTTTCCTATGCTGGCTACGACGTCACAAAGGAATATTACATCAACGACGCCGGTGCGCAGGTTGATGTTCTCGCTCGCTCGGCATTCCTGCGTTACCGCGAGGCCCTTGGCGAGAAGATAGGCGAAATTCCTTCTGGTCTTTATCCCGGCGATTATCTCGTCCCGGTTGGCAAGGCGCTTGCTGCCGAATTCGGCACGAGCCTGCGCCTGATGCCGGAGGACAAGTGGCTGCCGCTGGTCAAGGACCGGACGATCGACGCGATGATGGAGATCATCCGCGGCGACCTCGCTGCGCTCAATGTCCATCACGAAGTATTCTTCTCGGAGCGGACGCTGCATGACAACGGTGCCGGCCCGATCCGCACCGCAATCAACGATCTGACCTTCAAGGGACATGTCTACAAGGGCACCCTGCCGCCGCCGAAGGGGCAATTGCCGGAAGATTGGGAAGATCGCGAGCAAACCCTGTTCCGTTCGACCGAGGTCGGTGACGACATTGACCGCCCGCTGATCAAGTCAGATGGCTCCTATACGTACTTTGCCGCTGATGTCGCGTACTTCAAGGAAAAGTTCGATCGCGGTTTCAACGAGATGATCTACGTGCTTGGAGCCGACCATGGCGGCTACGTCAAGCGGCTGGAAGCCGTGGCGCGTGCCGTATCGGGTGGAACTGCGAAGTTGACGGTCCTGCTGTGCCAGCTGGTCAAGCTTTACCGCGAGGGTGAACCGGTCAAGATGTCGAAGCGTTCGGGCGATTTCGTCACGCTGCGCGATGTCGTCGATGAAGTCGGTCGTGATTCGGTTCGGTTCATGATGATCTATCGGAAGAACTCAGAGCCGCTGGATTTTGACTTTGCAAAGGTGACGGAGCAGTCGAAGGATAATCCGGTATTCTATGTGCAATACGCTCATGCGCGTTGCAGCTCGGTTTTCCGGCAGGCTGCCGATGCATTTCCAGATCTTGATCTGCAAAAGGTTGATTTCGCAGCGGCAATCGCCGGTAATATTGTCGATCCGAACGAAATCCAGCTTGTTGCCAAGATCGCAGAATATCCGCGCGTTGTTGAAGCTGCAGCGCTGTCGCAAGAGCCCCACAGGGTGGCTTTCTACCTCTATGATCTTGCCAGCGCCTTCCATGCGCACTGGAATAAAGGTAAAGAGGCTCCGGAATTACGGTTTGTTAACGATAAGAATAGAGAATTGTCTATTGCCAGACTCGGGCTGGTGCGTGCTGTCGCTTCTGTACTGAAGTCTGGCCTGTCGATTACAGGCACGGACGCTCCGGAAGAGATGCGATAGTATTGTCACCATTTCCCCACAATGCACTGGCAGATGCAGGCTAGTAAGTCGTGAGTGGAGCGTATGGCGGACAATCAATTGGCACGAAACGGAACTACGGAATTCGATCTTTTCTCGGATGACGATCCGTTGAGCGAGCTCGCGCGTATTGTCGGTTACGACAACCGCCCGGCAATGCAGCAGCTGCAGGAGCTGGAAAAGCATCGTAATACGGTGCGCCAGGATCCTGTACTTGATCTGGAAGACGAGCTTCTTCGCGAATTTGAAACTTATGATCAACCGGTGGCAATGCCTCCGGTTGATCCTGCAGTCGAGGAGGCCACATGGGCTGAGCCTGCGACTTTCGCCGAGCCTGCGGCTTCCGAGTCCCATGAGGCTTCTTTCGAACAGTCGTGGAATGTCGAGCCGGACGTAATTGTCGAGGCCGAGGTGCCGCCGCTGGCGGAAGCTTCGGAGCACACTTACGCCGAGCCCGTCTATGTTGAGCCGGTTTTCGAAGAACCGGTCCGGACCGAGGCGGTGCATGCCGAGCCGACCTTCGAATCCATTGAAATAGATTTGGAGCGCGAGCTTGAGCTGTCGATCGGTTATGACGAGGAATTTTTACCATCGGCTGCTGAGCCGACGGAAAGCGAAACTCACGTTGCTTCTGTAGAGCCGGAGATCGAGCCTCAGTTCGATATGCCGGCTGAGATTTTCTCCGACGTAGCTGTCGAGGAGCCTGTTTTGGTGGCTCCTTTGCAAGAAGAGTTCCACGCGGTCGTGGAGCAGGCGCCGGTGGCGCCGGTTGAGGCCGATTCGCAGGCCGCTTCAGGGGCAGAGCTTGTCGATGCGCTCCTGGCTGATATCGAGCGTTTTCCTGTTCCGACCAAGGCGCCCGCGGTTGCGATTGCGCCGCAGACACCGCTTCGCAAGAACAACTATCCCTTTACGCCGATGTTCAGCCGGGCAACTCCGGTCGTTTCGAGCACCGGTGCAGGGCAGAAAGCTTACGCTGCTCCGATGGTGGCAGCAGCACCGGTGGTGACTGCTGTCGCTCCGTCGGTTGCGTCGACGGAAATCGCTGTCGAGCCTATCCTGGCCACCGAGACGGCCTTCGCGCCGGAAGAGGTCGCCGCCGAGCCGATCGTGGTCGCTGCCGCCCATGCCCTGGTGCAGCCTGCGGAACCGGATTTCGATCTCGATGCTTTCGAGCTTGACCTATCGGATATCGACCTCGATCTCGATCCGATGGAAGTGCAGGCGCTTGAGCGAGGCGAACTTGCAGCGCCCGTCGTTGCCGAGGCAGCCCCCGTCGAAGTGCCGGTGAGCAAGGCGGCGCCTGCCGCATGGGATTTGAACCCCGCCGATTTTGTTATCCCGGAGCCCGTCGTCGAGATGCCGTCGCGCACTGTTGTTTCTGAGCCTGTTATCGAAGCCGATTTCGCGGTGGAAGATAGTCAGAGTGACAGTGAGTTGCCCTTTGATCCGGCGATGATTGCCGAGGCCGAGGAAAGCCTCGCTGCAATCGCTGAACTCGATGTGCCACAATTGCCCGTTGTCGAGCAGGAAAAGCCGGTTGCCTATCAGCCGGACTATGATCTCGATATTGATGCCGAGATGGCCCAACTTTTCGGTACACCGGCGCGTTCTGCCCGCAACGTCGAGCATGGACACGACGAACGCCTCTTTTCTGGCGTCGCACACCCGGCCTCCGCAGCGCCTGCTGCCACGACCGCGCGTGTCGAAGACGATTTCGATGCGTTCGAAAAGGCAATGGAAGAGGACTTCCGTCAATCGCTGAGCCCTCGTCAGGAGATGGATCCGGCATCTGACCGTCTGGCGGTCGGATATGGATACGCCGCCGAAGACGACTATGCTGAAGAACGCCAGTCGAGCGGCGTGCGGCGTATTGCTCTCCTCGCGGCGACCGTGGCCGGTATCGCAATACTCGGTGGAGCCGGAGTTTACGCCTGGATGGGCGGTTCGGCACCAGGTCTTTCGGGTGGTGACCCGAAGGTCATTCTCGCCGACAAGACACCGGTCAAGATCGTGCCTGTCGAAAAGGGTGGCAAGACCGTTCCGAACCAGGACAAGGCGGTTTATGACCGCGTTGCCGGGGCGGCAAACGACTTGCCCCAGCAGGGCGCACTGGTCTCCTCGACGGAGGAGCCGGTCGATGTCGTCCAGCGAACCCTGACACCGGAGAACCTTCCTTTGGAAGGCCGTGGTGACGAACCGCTTCCGGGCGTGACGGAAGACGAAGATGGTAACCGTCTGATGCCGGATGGGGATGTTGCCGCCAACACTGCACCCCAGGAAGACAGCTCGCCTGCCGTATCGCCGCGCAAGGTCCGTACGATGATCGTCAAGCCGGATGGCACGCTTGTTGCACGTGAAGACATCGCTCCCGCAGCGGCCGCAGAAGACGTCGCCCAGACAGAGCCGGCGGTGACGCCGGTCAAGACCACGACAATTACCCCTGCAACGAAGACGGAGCGCAGCGCGCTTGCGGAAGCTGCGGATGTTCAGGTCGAGGAAACCGCTCCGGTTCGCCCCGTCGCAACAACGACGGTCACCGAGACCGAGACAGCGGCCGTCCCTCAGGCACGTCCTGTCGTCGAGAAGCAGGCTGTCGTCGAGAAACCCGCTGTTGCCGAACAGACGGCGAGCACGCCGGTTGTCGAAACACCGGCCCCCGTGCAGACGGCAGCCGTGGCGCCCGGAAGCTACGTCATCCAGATCGCATCGCTGCCTTCGGAGGCCGAAGCGCAGAAGTCCTACAACACGCTGTCCGGTAAATTCGGATCCGTCATCGGCGGTCGTGGTGTTGATATCAAGAAGGCGGAGATTGCGGGCAAAGGCACCTACTACCGGGTGCGCATTCCTGCCGGATCGAAGCAGGACGCCAACGAGCTTTGCTCGCGCTACAAGAGCGCCGGCGGCAGCTGCCTCGTGACCCGATAAGTCATAGCGCTCATATGACAACAGGAACGCGGCTCGAAAGGTCGCGTTTTTTGTTGTCGCCAGGGTGGTTCCCCCATTCGCCTCGACTGCGCCTAGAGCTATCATCACGCCATGAGCGAATCAAAAGCATTTATTTCAGGCTGCAAAGGCCTGACCCTCACCGCCGACGAAAAGGCTTTCTTTGCGGACGAACGCCCTTGGGGCTTCATCCTTTTTGGCCGCAATATCGGTGAATCCAAGCAGATTGCAGATCTGGCCGCCGAATTGCGCGATAGCATCGGAAACCCGGACGCGCCCGTCCTGATCGACCAGGAAGGTGGGCGCGTGCAGCGCATCCGTCCACCCGTCGTGCCGCAATATCCGAATGGCGCGGCGATCGGCGAGATTTACCGACGCGATCGCGAGCAAGGCTTGCGCGCCGCCTGGCTGATGTCGAGGCTGCATGCTTTCGATCTCACGCGCTTCGGTGTCACCGTCGATTGTTTGCCGGTGCTGGACGTGCCGATCGAAGGCAGCAGCGACGTGATTGGTAACCGGGCCTATGGCTTCGATCCCCATGCGGTTGCCGCGATCGGTCAGGCGGCGGCTGATGGCCTCAAAGCCGGCGGTATGTTGCCGGTCATGAAACACATGCCGGGTCATGGCCGCGCCTTCGTCGATTCGCATCACAAACTGCCCGTTGTGGATGTCCCGCTGGAAATGTTGCGCGCCAGTGACTTCATTCCTTTCGTGGCAATGAAAGACGAGTTGATGGCGATGTCGGCTCACATCGTCTTTACGGCGATCGATGCCGAAAATCCCGCTACGACGTCGCCGAGAGTGGTTGAAGAGATTATTCGCGGCGAGATCGGTTTTGATGGCCTGTTGATGTCAGATGATGTGTCGATGAATGCGCTTGCAGGCGATATCGAAACGCGCGCACGGGGCATATTTGCCGCTGGCCTCGATCTGGTCTTGCATTGCCACGGCATCATGGATGAAATGCTTGCGGTGGCGAAGGTTGCTCCGGTGCTGAAGGGGGATGCCCTACGGCGCACAAGGGCAGCCGAGGCTGGCTTCCGTACGCCGGACGGTTCCGACGAACAAGCCCTGCGTGAGGAGTTTGCGCGCCTCTTCGCCGTTTCGTAGCAGACTGGGAGACGTCGCCTTGAGCAATACCGGCGAGACCGACAGAAGATCGCCGGCCAAGGCTCCGATGGAGCCATTATGGCAGGACGAGGCAACGCGCCGCGGCCTCCACGAGGAAGCGCTGGTTGTCGACATCGCCGGCTTCGAAGGTCCTCTCGATCTGTTGCTGCATCTTGCTCGCAATCAGCGGGTGGATCTGTCCCGTATTTCCGTGCTTGCCCTGGCGGAGCAGTACATCACCTTTATCGAACAGGCGCGCAGTATCCGTATTGAATTGGCGGCGGATTATCTGGTGATGGCGGCCTGGCTTGCCTATCTGAAATCGCGACTGCTTATTCCCCAGCAGGCCAAGGATGAAGGTCCCTCGGGCGAGGAAATGGCCTCCGCTCTGGCGTTCCGCCTCAAGAGGCTTGAAGCTATGCGGGACGCGGCAACGCGGCTCGTGAACCGCAATCGTCTTGGGCGGGATATTTTCGCACGTGGCGCGCCGGAACATATTCCGGTCGAGCGCAAGTCGGCATTCGAAGCTTCCCTTTATGATCTGCTCGGTGCCTATGCATCGCTTCGCCAGCGCCAGGCGGTGACGCAGGTCACGATCGAGAAGCGGCAGGTCTGGTCATTGGCCGATGCGCGCGAAATCCTGGCGCGCCTCTTGGGCGATCTTTCCGACTGGACGGCGCTCGATCATTTTCTGCTGCGTTACATGGATGATCCCAAGGGTCGGGCTACAGCGATCGCGAGCTCTTTTGCAGCGTCGCTCGAAATGGTGCGGGAGGGGCAGCTGGAAGTGCGCCAGGACGGCGCCTTCGCTCCTATCTATCTACGTAAGGGAAATAGGGAGCCCAATTCTTCCGAGGGAGGTCGGTCTTGAACGATCCGCAAGATTTGTTTCCGAGCGTGTTGGCGGACGTGGAAGACGAGAGCATAAATCAGGCGATCGATAGGCGCCTTGAACTCGAAGCGGAACGAATTGCCGAAGCGCTCGTCTTCGCGTCTGCGCAGCCTGTCTCGGAAAGCTATATTGCCAGCCGGCTACCCAAGGGTGCGGACGTTGCAAAGATCATGCTCACGCTGAAGGCATCCTACGCACCGCGCGGTGTCAATCTGCTTCAGGTCGCCGATCACTGGGCCTTCCGTACGGCGGCCGATCTTTCGTTCGTTGTCCAGACGGACGAAAACGAAGCGCGCAAACTGTCGCGCGCTGCCTTGGAAGTGCTTGCGATTATCGCCTATCACCAACCGGTTACCCGTGCGGAGATCGAAGATATCAGGGGCGTGCAGACGTCGAAGGGCACGCTTGATGTTCTGATGGAGGCCGGCTGGGTGCGCTTCCGCGGCAGGCGCCGGACGCCGGGCCGCCCTGTGACATTCGGCACGACACGGGATTTTCTCGATCATTTCGGCCTCGAGGAGCTTCGTGATTTGCCGGGTCTTGAAGAATTGAAAGGGGCAGGGCTCCTCTCCGGGCGCATTCCTGCCAATTTTCAGATTCCGATGCCGCTCGGTGATGACGATGTCGGCGAGGATGAAGATCCCATTACTCAACTCGATCTGGAAGAACTTGGGCTCTTGACTCCACGGGGAGAAGAGGCCGAATAGAAACCTGAGTTCTGGTGTCGGCTTAACCTTGGCGCCAATTCATGGTGTTGTCGTAACCCGCACGTCTTGTGGGACCGGCGGTGGAGACATTCGAGTTGGCCTCTGGCATGCATTCTATCTCTGAAGCCCCTCCGGCTTCTACGCGCCGCACAGCCGGCGTGACCTTCGCGGCACGGCTGGTCTTCGAGGATATCCACCACAGTTATCAGTCCAAGGAAACGATTCGCGGTATATCGCTGACGGCCGAGGCTGGCGAAGTCCTGTGTCTGCTTGGTCCGTCCGGATCGGGAAAGACCACGCTTCTCAGGATCGCGGCCGGTATCGAGGCGCAAAGTTCGGGCCGGGTTCTTCTGAACGATCGTGAAATTTCGGGGCCGGCTGTTTTCGTGCCGCCGGAAAAGCGCGGTGTTGGCCTGATGTTTCAGGATTTTGCGCTGTTTCCGCATCTCACCATCCGCGAAAACGTCCGGTTTGGTCTGACCTCGCTTCCGAAGGCCGAGGGGCTAGCCGAGGCCGGGATCGCCCTGGAGAGGGTGGGGCTGTCCCATTATGCCGATCACTATCCGCATGTGCTTTCCGGCGGCGAGCAGCAGCGTGTTGCGCTTGCCCGGGCGCTTGCGCCGCGGCCTGCCGTGCTTTTGATGGACGAGCCCTTCTCCGGTCTCGATTCCCGCTTGAAGGATACGATCCGAGCGGACACCCTGGCGATTCTGCGGGAAACCCGCGCCACAGCAATCGTGGTGACGCATGATGCCGAGGAAGCCATGCGGATGGGCGATCGTATTGCCTTGCTCAAGGACGGGCGGCTTCAGCAGGTGGGAACCGCGCAGGACCTTTATCGTTCTCCGATGACGCTTTTTGCCGCAGGCTTCTTTTCGGAAATCAACAGGTTTTCCACCCGTGTAAAAGGTGGAACGGTGGTAACGCCGCTTGGCGTTGTTTCCGCGGAAAATTTCTCCGAAGGCCAGATTATCGCGGCTGCAGTGCGACTTTCGGCCGTTTCCGTATCGGAAAACACAGGTTCTATCCCCGCAAGGATCGTTTCTCGTCATTTTCTGGGCGTCGTGGAGCTGTTGACGCTCGCGGTGCCCGGCAGCGATGAGCTCGTGCGGGCGCGCATCCGCGCCGATCTGCTGCCACAAGGATTGCGTGAGGTGAGGCTTTCCGTTAACGAGCGGGATATAATGCTGTTTGAAAAAGATGGTTGAACATCTTACATCGGGGTAACGGGTTTCAAGGGAGTAAGGATATGGGTTCCTTTAGTATCTGGCACTGGCTGATCGTTCTGGTCGTGGTGCTTCTGTTGTTCGGCCGTGGCAAGATCCCGGAACTGATGGGTGATGTTGCCAAGGGCATCAAGAGCTTCAAGAAGGGCATGACTGACGACGACGCGCCCGCCGAGAAGGGCGTCGATGCCAAGACCGTCGAACACAAATCCGACGAAGTCCGCTGATCACTTTCTGAAAGGCCTGCCCGACCAAGGGCGGGCCTTGATTTTGCGGGTCGTGTGTTTCCTGACGTTTTTGGAGTCTCAGAATGCTTGATGTCGGCTGGACCGAGCTAGTTGTCATTGCCGTCGTGCTGATCATTGTCGTCGGACCGAAAGATCTGCCGCCGATGCTTCGCACCTTCGGGAAGATGATGACGAAGATGCGTGGTATGGCCACCGACTTTCGCCAGCAGTTCGATGAGGCCTTGAAAGAGGCCGACCTCGACGACGTAAGGAAGACGCTCGCCGACGCACAGAAGCTCAATCCCGCCCACAGTCTGCGCGAAGCCATGAACCCGCTGCGTCAGATGGGTAACGAGATCAAGGCGGATCTGCAGAAGGCAACGACTGTCGACAAGCCGCAGGCCGCGCCTGCGGAAACCGGGCCAACGTCGGTCGAGCCGCTGCCAAATGTATCGCTGCCGCAAGCGGAGGCCGTCGCGTCGCCGGCTTCCACCGGTGCGGTAGTAGTCTCGGAGCTGGCAAAGCCGAAGAGAGTTAAAAAGCCGAAGGTTGCTGTGGTGCCGGTTGCGCCGGTTGTGGCTCCAAAGAAGGCTTCGGAAAAGAAGGCGTCGGCCAAAGCTGCCGATATGGCAGAGAGCGTTCCGAAGCCACGGGCAAAAAAAGCCGCATCCAAGAACACAAAGACAGGTGAAGCATGAGCGGCGAAATCGAAGACAAGCCACAGCCGCTGATTGAGCACCTGATCGAGCTGCGCTCGCGCCTGATATGGGCGGTAGGGGCGTTTTTCGTCGCCTTCCTCGTCTGCTTCTATTTCGCCAAGCAACTTTTCAACGTCCTTGTGCAGCCGTTCCGCTGGGCCGTGGAATGGGCGGGGCTTAATCACAGGACGGTGGAGTTGATTTACACGGCTCCGCAGGAATTCTTCTTCACTCAGATCAAGGTCGCGATGTTCGGAGCACTGGTCATCGCATTTCCGGTGATCGCCTCGCAGATCTACAAGTTCGTGGCACCCGGCCTTTACAAGAACGAGCGGGCCGCTTTCCTGCCATTCCTCATCGCATCGCCGGTTCTCTTCCTCATGGGAGCCGCGCTGGTCTACTTCTTCTTTACACCGATGGTCATGTGGTTCTTCCTGGCGATGGAGCAGGGCGGCGGCGAGGGACAGGTATCCATCCAGCTGCTGCCGAAGGTCTCGGAATATCTGAGCCTGATCATGTCGTTGATCTTCGCCTTCGGTCTGGTGTTTCAGTTGCCGGTCATCACGACGCTGCTCGCACGCGTCGGTTTCGTGACCGCGGATGGCCTCAAGGCGAAGCGGAAATATGCGATCGTCATCGCTTTCATTGCTGCGGCCATCCTGACGCCGCCTGATCCGGTCTCCCAGATCGGTCTTGCTCTGCCGGCCATCCTTCTTTACGAGATTTCCATCTACACGGCCCGACTCGTCGAGCGTCAAAAGGCTCGCGATGCGCAGGCCACCGCGGTCGCCGAGGCTGAAGATACGCCAAGCTGACAGGGTTTCCTGTCAGCGCCGTCTCCGGGACCGTCATCTTGAACAAGACCGGATACTGGAACGACCATGCTCGATATCAAATGGATTAGGGACAATGCAGAAGCCCTGGACGCGGCGCTTGCCAAGCGCGGAGCCGCGCCTCTTTCGGCTGCGCTGATTGATCTCGACGAAAAGCGCCGCTCGCTGGTTCAGTCTCTCCAGGACATGCAGGCACGGCGCAATGCCGCCTCCAAGGAAATCGGCGCGGCCATAGCCACCAAGGATAGTGCACTTGCTGAGAAGCTGAAGGCCGAGGTCGCCGAACTCAAGACAACGATGCCGGCGCTCGAGGACGACAGCCGCCGCACAGACGCGGAACTCATCGACGCGCTGTCGCGTATCCCGAATATCCCGCTCGACGACGTGCCGGTCGGCAGCGACGAAAGCGGCAATGTCGTCAAGCACATGGCTGGCACGAAGCCGGGCTGGAACCATAAGCCGCTTGAACATTTCGAAATCGGCGAAGCGCTTGGCTGGCTCGATTTCGAAGGTGCTGCCCGCATCGCCGGCTCGCGCTTCACCATCGTCAAGGGGCAGCTTGCGCGCCTCGAGCGGGCGCTTGGCCAGTTCATGCTCGACCTGCATACGTCGGAGCACGGTTATCTCGAAGTGCAACCGCCGCTGCTGGTGCGCGACGATGCCATGTACGGCACCGGACAGCTGCCGAAATTTGCTGAGGATCTGTTCCGCACGACCGATGACCGCTGGCTGATACCGACCGCCGAAGTTCCACTGACCAATTTGGTACGCGAGCAAATTCTTGACGCCGAGGTGCTTCCGCTCCGCTTCACGGCGCTCACCCCCTGCTTCCGTTCGGAAGCCGGGTCGGCCGGCCGCGATACCCGCGGCATGCTGCGCCAGCATCAATTCAACAAGGTCGAACTGGTGTCGATCACAGATGCCGAAAGCTCGATCGACGAACATGAGCGCATGACCGCCTGCGCCGAAGAGGTGCTGAAGCGCCTCGGCCTGCATTATCGCGTCATGACGCTGTGCACCGGCGACATGGGCTTTGGCGCGCGCAAGACCTATGATCTTGAGGTGTGGCTGCCGGGACAGGATACCTATCGCGAGATTTCGTCCTGCTCTGTCTGTGGCGATTTCCAGGGACGACGTATGAACGCCCGCTATCGCGGCAAGGAAGACAAGGCGACCCGTTTCGTCCACACCTTGAATGGTTCGGGCACGGCCGTTGGTCGCGCGCTGATCGCCGTGATCGAAAATTATCTCAATGAAGACGGTTCAGTAACCGTACCGGACGTATTGCTACCCTATATGGGTGGTCTCACCCGCATCGAGAAGGCCAACTGATAGGCCTCGGGAGGCGGCGTAAATGCGTATTCTGCTGACGAACGACGACGGCATCCAGGCGGAAGGGCTTGCGGTCCTGGAACGGATCGCGCGCACTCTGTCCGACGATGTCTGGATCGTGGCACCGGAAACGGACCAGAGCGGCCTTGCGCATTCGTTGACGCTTTCCGAGCCGTTGCGGCTTCGCCAACTCGGCGAGAAGCGGTTCGCGTTGCGCGGCACTCCAACGGATTGCGTCATCATGGCGATGCGCAAGGTGCTGGATTTTGCACCGGACGTCGTGCTTTCCGGTGTCAATGTCGGTGCCAATCTGGCTGATGACGTCACCTATTCCGGCACGATTGCCGGAGCGATGGAAGGACGGCTACAGGGTGCCCGCGCCTTCGCGCTTAGCCAGGCCTATAGCTATGCGCCGGGCGGCAATGTGCCGTGGTCTGTCGTCGAAACGCATGCGCCAGCACTTCTGAAGAAGCTGATGCTGCTCGACCTGCCGGACGGTACGTTCCTCAATCTGAACTTCCCGAACTGCGCGGCTGACGACGTTGCAGGCACCACCGTAACGTCACAGGGCAAGCTTGATTTCGGTCTCTCCATTGACGAGCGGGCTGATGGTCGCGGAAATCCATACTTCTGGCTTCGATTCGGCGAACGCTTTGGCGACTTCCGTCTCGGCACGGATATCCACGCCATCCGGGAGAAGAACATTTCCGTGACGCCGCTGAAGATCGATCTGACGGACTACGCCGTTCAGGATCGTATCGCTCGTCTATTGCTGGAGGAGAGCGAGACTTGAACGCGCGCCTCGTTGAGCAGGAAGGTTTTGCAGCGTTGATGCTGCGGCTCCGTGCTGAAGGCATATCGAGCAAGGAACTTTTGAACGCCGTCGAGCAGACGCCGCGTGGATTGTTCGTGCCGCCGCAATATTCGGGCGAAGCCTATACCTCGCGCCTTCTGCCGCTCGAATGCGGCGCCTTTATCGAGGGTTTCGATTTTGCTGTCCGGCTTCTGAACAGCCTCAATCTGAAACCCGGCCAGCGTGTGCTGGAAGTAGGCACCGGGAGCGGCTTCACGGCCGGTGTGATGGGACGCATTGCCGAACGGGTATTGACGATCGAGCGTTATCGCACCCTGGTGACGAACGCGCAGCGCAATCTGGAAAAGGGCGGCGTTCGCAATGTCATCGTACGACAGGCCGACGGCAGCGTCGGTCTTGCCGGTGAGGGCACATTCGATCGCATCCTGATCACCGCGGCCTTTGATAGTCTGCCGCGTGTTTTTTCCGATCATCTGGTGTCTGGCGGCGTGATGATTGTGCCCATCATGATGGGGCCTTCCCAATGTCGCGTCGTACGGTTGTCCCGTACCGGCAGTCGGTTCGACCGAGAAGATCTGTTCACGGCTCCTTACCTTC
This sequence comes from Pararhizobium capsulatum DSM 1112, assembly GCF_030814475.1. NCBI lineage: Bacteria > Pseudomonadati > Pseudomonadota > Alphaproteobacteria > Hyphomicrobiales > Rhizobiaceae > Pararhizobium > Pararhizobium capsulatum. Next base: position 2,367,282 of record NZ_JAUSVF010000001.1, read on the forward strand.
CCATCGTGCCTCAGGTCGCTTCTTTCCTGTGACGCCGAAGCTGGACGCGATCTATGCTGATCACGTTCTGACGTCGCTCTATGACGTCCTCAACCCTGCGGGCGTGGATACCGATTTCTATCTGTCCCTTCCGAATCCCAATTCGACCATCCTCGACGTTGGTTGCGGTACTGGCCTTCTTACCGCCGCCTTTGCCGCGGGAGAACATTCTGTGGTCGGTCTCGATCCCGCTCCAGCCATGCTCGAGATTGCCAGGAAACGACAGGGCGGCCGCGAGGTAGCCTGGATCGAAGCCGATGCGCGGGATTTTGAACTCGGTCGTTCGTTCGATCTCGTTGTTATGACTGGCCACGTGTTTCAGGTGTTCCTGAGCCATGCCGATGTATCGAAGGTACTGAGCAGCATTCGCCGCCATCTCAAACCCGGTGGACGGCTGGTTTTCGACAGCCGCAACCCCCTGGCAAGAGCATGGGAGCGCTGGACCCCGGAATATTCCCGTCGAGCGGTCGATCATCCCGTTCTCGGCCGCGTCGAGACGTGGCACGAGATCGAAAACGTGACCCCGACCAGTGTGTCATTTTCGAGCTTCACCTCGATCTCCGACAGGCCCAATCCGCTTGTCTCCCGGAGCGAGCTGGCCTTTCGCACTCAAGCCGAAATCGAAGCTCTGCTCAAAGATTGCGGCTTTGCCAGCAGACAATGGCTGGGCAGCTGGGATTGTTCACCCTTTGAAGCGGGCTCACCAGAAATCATCGTCATCGCCGCCTGATTCCGCAGTTCGGCACCGCTTTGCAGGTCGCAGAATGGCGGTTGTTGCTGCGGATCGTTCAATTTCCGCTTGTGAATCAAATCGTTAATTTTGAACTAACAAACACCAGCTTCGCGCAAGCTTCGAGGCGTAGCCCAAATCAGGCACTGAAAAGGTGCCGCGAGCTGACGTCTGGCGTTTAATTCTGTTTGTCAGCTCCCTTCAGGCGCGAAGCGCAGGAGATGACCGATGCAGATTGCAAACAGATTGGGCTCGACGGCCAGTGGCGATGGCCTCGGAAGCCGCGCGAGCCGCGCCGACAATGCCGGCATTTCGAACCAGGCCGAGGATGCTGCAGTCCCATCCATCCTGCCGGGTGGTTATGACCCTTCTTCGCGCGTTTCCCTCTCCGCGGAAGCGCTTCTTTTTCTGAGCCGTACGAGGCGCTCGACGGAAAAATATCCGGCGCTGACGCGGGATGAGTGGAGCAACAAGCTTTCGCCGCAGCTTGCAGCTCGTGAATACCAGGCTTTTGGAAAATATTCCGAGAGCGGGGACTATCAGGCCTACTACCGGGCCTTCATCAACTATTACGACGCCCTTCGCCCCGAAGACCAGGATAGCCTGCGTTACTTCGGGACGCGCGAGGCTGCGGTCGCAGGCCTCCGCTCGCTGGATTATAACGACGCGGAGGGACTTGAGCCGGAAACCGGGTTTCAGACACTTGTCAGCGTTCTGCTCGATGAGCCCAAGGATGTCGCGGCGGCACCTGAAACCGTTGCCGGCGGTATGGTGACGGGCGACATGTTCGGCTGGGACACCGGCGGAATAAGCTATGAGGATGTCAGCGAGAGCCGCGCCGAACTATCCGAGATCGAGCGGCTTTACCAGGAAAGCTTCTGACCGGATTCCCTCGCTCCCGGCGCGATCCGGTTGATCATGGTTATCAAACCATCAAAAAATCGGCCGTTTTAACGGTGCGGTAACTCTAATGCGTTTTACTTGATCCTACACCGAGTTGCGTTCCAAGTAGGTAAGCGTCATGCGTATTAGAGTTTCGTCGAGTGCAGGTAAGTCCGTCGTTCGTCTCTGCGCCGCCATTCTTCTGGCGGGAGTGGCAACTGGGTGCAGCTCCGACGCCTCCCGATTTGGCGGGTTGTTCTCCAGGTCCGATGATCTCACGACAAGCTCCATCGCTTCGAGCAATGTTCCGATCCCGCGCGGCGACGTGCAGGGGGGCGGCATGGCGGCTGCGCCGGTCATGGCCAGCAACTCCCGCCAACAGGCGCTCGATCAGCCGTTCCCCGATCCGGTCAACACGGCATCCACCCCAATGTCAGGCGCTCGCGCGGCATCGACCCCGATGAACGTTCAGCGCGTCTCGCTTGCCGATCCATCTGCTTCTGCGCAAGAAAAGCCTCTTGCACAACCTTTCCCGGCCGCTGCCGGAAAAGTGCAGGAGAAAAATCTCGCCCAGCCAACGGAAACCGCAGGCAAGAAGGGCGGCTGGTCTACGGCCAATGCGCCGGCTGTGCTGCTGCGCCAGGGCGATACCATTTCGACGCTCGCAAATCGCTTCGGTGTGCCGGAGAAGGAGATCCTCAAGGCCAACGGCCTGAAGTCGGCGTCTGATGTCGAGCCTGGCCAGCGTATTCTCATCCCGACCTTCGGTGTTGCCACCAGCGCTGCCAAGGCATCCGCTTCGGACGCCGCCGCAAGTCTCGACGTGGACAAGCAGAAGAACGCACCCGTCCTACCGGGCAACCGCGAAGTGGCCATTCTTCCCGGCCAGTCCCAGTCGCGGGAAAAGGGTGTTACCCGCGCCGACGCTACAGCCGGCAAGCAGCCAACGTCCGGCGACGGTGCCGGTCAGGGCGCTACTTACACCGTACAGGCTGGTGACTCGCTGAACCGCATTGCAAAGACCAGTGGCGTCTCAGTCGAGGCGCTGCGCAAGGCGAACAATCTGACAAGCGGCGCCATCCGCGTCGGGCAGACCCTGAAGTTGCCGACCACCGATGCAGTGACCACCGCCTCGGTTCCGAAGAACGCCGAGCAAGTCAAGGTCGCCAAGGTCGAGGAAGCAAAGCCGGTGGCTTATGCCCCGCCGGTAGCGAAGGAATCGGTCAACGAGGCCGCCTCGAAGAGTGACGTTACTGAAGAATCGCCAAAGGCAACGGGCATCAGCAAATATCGCTGGCCGGTGCGTGGCGCAGTCGTCGCCGGATACGGCGCCAATGTCGATGGCAACCGCAACGACGGTATCAACATTTCGGTACCGGAGGGCACGCCGATCAAGGCCGCTGAAAACGGTGTTGTCATCTACTCCGGCAGCAGCCTGAAGGAACTCGGTAACGCCGTTCTGGTTCGCCACGACGACGGCACCGTGACCGTCTACGGCAACGCCTCCGAATTGAAGGTGCAGCGTGGCCAGAAAATCCAGCGCGGCCAGACGATCGCGTCTTCCGGCATGAGCGGCACGGCCAGCCAGCCGCAGGTGCACTTCGAAGTGCGCAAAAACGCGACGGCGGTCAACCCGGCGACTTTCCTCGAATAGGGAACACCCGAGAATCAAAAAAGCCGCGTCCGATAAAGGGTGCGGCTTTTCGCGTTTTGAGCTGGTTATGACATCAGCTTAGCCCGATCTTTTTCTCATGGCGTCCGGCCAGATCCTGAATGAACTGGAAGGCCACGCGGCCCGAGCGAGATCCTCGCGTCGTGCTCCATTCCAGTGCTTGCGCATGCAGTTGAGAGGGTTCTATTTCGATGCCGAAATGCGCGGCATACCCGTCGATCATGGCGAGGTAGTCGTCCTGGCTGCATTTATAGAAGCCGAGCCAGAGCCCGAAACGGTCCGAGAGCGAAACCTTCTCCTCCACCGCCTCCGAGGGATTGATAGCGGTGGATTGCTCGTTTTCCATCATGTGGCGTGGCAGGAGATGCCGCCGGTTCGAGGTTGCGTAGAGCAGGACATTGCTAGGCCTGCCTTCGATGCCGCCGTCGAGAACCGCCTTCAGTGACTTATACGACGTATCGTCGTGGTCGAAGGAGAGATCATCGCAAAAGACCAGCACCGGTGTTGGTACAGTCTTGAGGATCTCCATCAGGGAGGGAAGGGTCGCAATATCCTCCCTGTGAACTTCGACGAGCTTTACCCGCACCCCGGCATCAGCGGCAACGGAGGCGTGCACGGCCTTGACCAGCGATGATTTCCCCATCCCACGCGCCCCCCAGAGAAGCACGTTGTTTGCCGGATAACCTTTGGCGAAACGCAGCGTGTTGTCGAAAAGAATGTCGCGAACATGATCGACGCCGCGGATCAGGCTCATGTCGATACGGTTGGGTTTTGCTACGGGCTGAAGGTGATGGTTCTGAGGCGCCCAGACGAAGCATTCCGCCGCGTCCCAGTCGTTGATGGCAGGTGCGGGACCGGCGAGGCGCTCGAGCGCCGTGTTGAGCTTTCGCATTTCAGCGAGAAGAAGATCTATCTTTGTGTCCTGCATTGGCACTGATCCCGATATTGGCTGCTTTCTTTGTCGGGTAGCATGGGGGAGAGGACGCGAAAAGGCCGGTTACAGGCCCTTTGAGGCTTCTCCGGCAATGCTTTTGGTGTATGAGGCGTGTTTATCCCCGCCGGAACGCCTGGGCGAGTTGCATTCGCAACAGGCTTTCCTATATTCCGGCGACCCGAAACGCGGGGCTTACCCGCAATGACGCATTCAAGGAGTGATCAATGTTCATTACTGAGGCTTTCGCCCAAACGGCAACTTCGCCCGCCACCGGCGGCGCGGATATTCTGATGTCGATTCTGCCGTTTCTGCTGATTTTCGTCGTAATGTACTTCCTGATCATCCGCCCGCAGCGCGCCAATATGAAACGCCGCGAGGAACTTTTGAAGAACATCCGCCGCAACGATCAGGTTGTCACCGGAGGCGGCATTGTCGGCAAGGTAACGAAGGTTGTCGATGACAACGAAGTCGAAGTCGAAATTGCTGACGGCGTGAAGATTCGTGTGGTACGCAGTGGCATATCCGAAGTCCGCGTGAAGGGCGAACCCGTCAAGGAATAAGCTCTCCGAAGGAGGTCGGACAAACGGCCTCCTTCAACGCGTACAGTCGAGAGCTTCATGCCCTATATCGCCCGCTGGAAGACCTTCACAGTTTGGCTCGTCGTGCTCCTCAGCATGATCATCGCATTGCCCAACGTGTTGCCGCAGACGGTTCTCGATAAAATACCGGACTGGCTGCCGAAAAAGCAGCTGGTTCTCGGGCTCGATCTTGAGGGTGGCTCGCGTATCAGCCTCAAGATGGAACGCGACGACGTCATCGCCGCAAGTCTGCGATCATCCGTCAATGAGGTAGCAAACCTTCTGCGCTCCGCAGGCATTGCCTATTCAGGTCTGAGCGGTACCGGACAGACCATCGAACTCACGATTTCCGATCCTTCCCGCATGGCCGCGGTGCGTGAAGCGCTGAAGCCAATGGCAGATCGTGTTGTCGGGGACGCCGACAAGCAGGTCCCGGAATTCGCAATCGTTCCCGGCGATAATGGTGCTCTCCGGATAGAATTAACCGACAATGGCATCGAGCGCCGTCTCTCCGCGGATGCGGACGCAGCTGTTTCCGTGCTCGCTCACCGTCTTGAAAGCCTGGGCGGCAAGCAGCCCATGATCACCCGTCGCGGCGTCGATCGCGTCATTGTCCAGATCCCTGGTCTGTTCGATCCCGAACAACTCAAGAGCATACTCACTCAGGCCGGTGATTTTTCCTACCGGCAGATCGATATGTCGATGCAGGTTGAGGACGCCGTCAACGGCACTCCGCCACAGGGGTCTGAAGTGGTCTATTCCGCGGACGACCCGCCGATCGGCCGGTTGCTGCGAACCGAGCCCGTCTTTTCGTCATCGGATGTTGTCAGTGCGGAAACTTCTACCGATGAGGCAACCGGAGAGCCGGTCGTGACCATGGTGCTTACCCCGGAAGGGGCGACACGCATTGCCAAGGCGACCCAAACCTCCACCGGCACCACGATGGCTGTCGTGTTGGATGGTCTGGTTGTCGCGACGCCGCTGATCAGAACTGCGGTTACGGACGGTCGTGTCACCTTGGCGGCAGATATGAGCCCCGAGGGGGCCGAGGACCTGACGGTCCTGTTGCGTAGCGGGCCGCTCCCTGCCGCTCTGACCGTGCTTGAAGAGCGCTCGACGGGCGCAGGGCGAGGGAGCGAGTCGATCCAGTCCATCCTGCGCGGCGGCCTGATCGGAGCGTTGCTCGTCGGTCTGTTCATGTTCGGCTTCTACGGCTTCTTCGGCCTTGTGGCGAATGTCGCCGTGATCCTCAATGTCGTCATGATCGTGGCTGTGCTGACGGCGAGCGGACTGGCTCTGACCTTGCCCGGTGTTGCAGGCATTGTTTTGACAATCGGCATGGCCGTCGACAGCAATGTTCTGATTTATGAGCGTATACGCGAAGAGGTACGGCACGGGCGTTCGGTGTTCGATGCCGTCCAGCACGGCTTTGCCAGAGCTTTCTCGGCAATCGTCGACGCCAACATCACCACGCTGATTGCCGCCATCATCCTGCTTTACCTCGGCACTGGCTCTGTTCGCGGCTTTGCCGTGACGCTCGCCGTCGGCATCGTCACGACGCTATTCACAGCCTTTACCCTGACGAGGGTCATGCTGATGGTCTGGCTGCGCAGTCGCAATCCCAAGGAATTGCCCACGGGCATCCGCACGGGCATCTTCGATGGCGCCGCGCTACGCTTCATGGCCATCCGCAATTTCGTCTTCTCGCTGACGGCCCTGTTGTCGCTGCTCTCGATGTTGGCGTTTGGCTCTCTGGGGCTCAACCTTGGCATCGATTTTTCAGGCGGAGCGGTCATCGAGCTGCGCGCCAAGGAGGGCAATGCCGATGTTGAAGACATTCGCCTGCGGCTTTCGCAGCTCAATCTCGGCGTGGTGACCGCCGAACCTTTCGGTTCGCAACAGGATGTCGTCGTGCGGGTTCAGTCGCGCGAGGGAGGTGAGAATGCCGAACAGACGTCGGTTCTTCTGATCCGCGGTGAACTGGAAGACAGCTACGACTTCCGCCGCGTCGAGGTGGTCGGACCGTCCATCTCCGGAGAGCTGACCCGCGCTGCAACCCTTGGCATCGTGCTCTCGCTGCTCGCGATCATCATCTATATCTGGATACGGTTCGAGTGGCAGTTCTCGGTCGGTGCGATCATCGCCACCTTGCATGACGTCTTGCTGACAATAGGGCTGTTTGTGATAACGGGAATGGAGTTCAATCTCGGAAGCGTCGCGGCGCTGTTGATGATCGTCGGTTACTCGCTCAACGACACGGTCGTCGTCTATGACCGCATCCGCGAGAACCTGAAGCGCTATCCGCGCATGCCGCTGCCGATCCTGATTGACACGTCGATCAATCAAACGCTGTCGCGCACGGTGCTGACCGGCGCGACGACCATTCTCGCGCTTGCTGCCCTGTCACTGTTCGGCGGCGAGGCGATCCAGTCCTTTGCCTTCGTCATGCTCTTTGGCATCGCGGTTGCGACCTTCTCATCGATCTATGTCGCGGGGCCGGTGCTGATCCTGTTCAAGCTGCGCCACGGAACGCCGGATGGCAACGCGGATCACCATCCGACTTCTGGACAGACGACCACAAAAGGGGCATGAGGAGCCCATGCGCAGACCAATTGAAATTCGCAAGGCACATTACCCGGGCCGGGCTCCGATCGACAGCTATGGCAATGGCGGTTTCCGGTTCGCTGACATGTCGCATCGCGGGTCACTTCTCATGCTTCCATCAGGCATCTACGGATGGGATCTCGTCGAAGGCGATCCGCTGACACAGGATGCGTTCCAGCGTGTTTTCGAAGAAGCCGCCGACATCGAAGTGATGCTGGTGGGGACCGGACGCGAGATCCGCCCGTTGCCGGCCGATCTCAAGGCGATGTTCCGCGAAAACGGCATCTCCTCCGATCCTATGAGCACTGGAGCCGCGGTGCGGACCTACAATATCATGCTGGCCGAATCCCGCGCCGTTGCAGCCGCTTTCATCGTCGTGTGACATGACAACGCCGACAAACAACGCCGAGCCGATGGGCTCCTATGCCTTCAGCCTCGCCGCCTTGCGCGACAGCGACAAGGATCGTTACCTGGCTTGTCTCCTGTCGCCGGAGGACAAACGCGGCCCGCTGTCTGCGCTCTATGCCTTCCATGCCGAGATTGCCCGCGTGCGCGATACCGTACGGGAGCCCTTGCCCGGTGAAATCCGGCTGCAGTGGTGGCGCGATCTGCTCGACAGCCGCGATGACAGTCACGGCGAGGGACATCCGCTCGCGACAGCCTTGCTCGGCGCGATCCGCGAACATGCCCTACCGGTCGCCGTGCTTCATGACATGATCGATGCGCGTGTCTTCGATCTTTATGATGATCCGATGGAAAGTCGCTCCTCGCTTGAAGGCTATGCGGGGGAAACGGCGTCTGCGTTGATTCAGTTCACCTCGCTCGTTCTGGATCCGCAGGCAGCGTCTGCCTCGGCGGAAACCGCCGGTCATGCCGGCGTCGCCCAGGCGATCGCCGGCCTGCTCCTCCTTCTACCGCTGCATCGACGTCGAGGACAGGTCTACCTGCCGGCCGAGATTTTGGCCGCAACCGGGCTGGATCGGGATGGTTTTCTTGCGGGGGAAGATCGCGACGCCGTCAGTCGCGCCATTCGTGCCTTCACGGGTCTTGGTCGCGACCATCTCTCCAAGGCGCGTGCGGTCGCTTCCGGAATTTCCCGTGCAAACCGTGCGGCATTCCTGACCGTCGCCATGGCGCAGCCTGTATTCGATCGGGCTGAAAAGGCCGGCGCCGATCTTTTCGAACGCTCGATCCAGCCCACCCAATGGCGCAGGCAATGGTGGATGTGGCGATCCCTTCGAACCGGTCGCTGGTAACAGCGTGCTATAGAAGCTCGCCCGCCAACATCACGGTGGCGGCAAACTCGCGCAAGTTTGGCTGGTTAGGGTGCGATCCAAAGCTGCCCCTGCGGCGAAAGGATCGTCATGGCCTGGATCATCGTTATCGTGTGCGTCGTGCTCGCTCTGTCGTTCTACACGCGAATGAAAGCACGCGCCGAGGCTGACCGCCTTTCACCGGACGCCGGTCAGGCGCTTCTCGATTTTGGCCGTGCTTTTCCGAGCGAGGCGATCCGTGCCATCCATTCGACACGCAATGATCAGGCGTATTTCGTTCGATTGCACGATGGCAAGGCTGGCTTCATGGCATCCCACGGGACACACTTCGTCTGCCACCTGATCGAGCCGGGGCGGGTCCAGGTGACGACGACCGAAAGCGGACGCGGCCTGAAAGTGCATTTTTCGGAATTAGCCCATCTCGATGGCGACTTCGAATTTCGCTCGGGGGAAATTGCCGCGGAAGTTGCCCTATGGCTGCTCGGCAGTTTCCAGCCACGCTCGGAATTTACACCGCAAGCCTAGCCGGCTTTGCGGCGTATCTGTTCACTAGCTGCTCGTTGTTGCGAGCCATGCGGAGCAATCCGAAAGGGCGCGCGCCGCCGTCATCTGCTTCTTAACGATTGCCTTGTCCTTGCCGCGGAAACGCTTGACGCCTTCCGGTTTGGTGATCGAGCCGGGATCGAGCGGCGGAAACAGGCCGAAATTGACGTTCATCGGCTGGAAGGAGCGCTTTCCCGGCTCGTCGTCAGAAACGATATGCCCACCGGTGATGTGGTTCAGAAGAGCACCAAAGGCGGTCGTTGCAGGTGGCGCAGCAAGCGTTTCGCCTTTCCGGTCAGCCGCAGCGAAGCGACCGGCAAGCAAGCCGATGGCAGCGCTTTCCACGTAACCTTCGCAGCCGGTGATCTGGCCGGCGAAGCGGATATCCGGCCGCGATTTCAGGGCCAGCGTGCGGTCGAGCAGCGTGGGAGAGTTGATATAGGTATTGCGATGCAGGCCACCCAGTCGGGCGAACTCCGCGTTCTGCAGGCCGGGGATCATGCGGATGACCTCGGCCTGTGCGCCGTATTTCAGTTTCGTCTGGAACCCGACCATATTGTAGAGCGTGCCGAGCGCATTGTCCTGCCGCAGCTGCACAACGGCATAGGCCTTCACAGAAGGATTGTGGGCATTGGTAAGGCCCATCGGCTTCATAGGCCCGTGGCGCAGCGTTTCGCGCCCGCGCTCTGCCATGACTTCGATCGGCAGGCAGCCGTCGAAATAGGGGGTGCCTTCCCATTCCTTGAAGCCTGTCTTGTCGCCAGCGATCAGTGCATCGACGAAGGCATTGTATTGAGCTTCATCCATCGGGCAGTTGATATAGTCCTTGCCCGTACCACCCGGCCCAATCTTGTCGTAGCGCGACTGGAACCAGCAGATGTCGATGTCGATGCTCTCGGTATAGACGATCGGTGCGATGGCATCGAAGAAGGCGAGGGCATCGGCGCCGGTTTCGCTCTGGATCGCTTGCGCCAGCGATGCTGCGGTCAGCGGACCGGTCGCAATGATCGAGAGGCCCCATTCCTTCGGCGGCAGACCGGCAACCTCTTCGCGAACGACGGTGATCAGCGGGTGACCATCAATCGCACGGGTCACGGCCGCAGCAAAGCCTTCCCGGTCAACGGCAAGCGCTCCACCGGCCGGCACCTGGTTGGCATCCGCAGACGCCATGATCAGCGAACCTGCCAGCCGCATTTCGGCATGCAGGACGCCGACGGCATTGGTAGTGGCGTCGTCCGAGCGGAAGGAGTTGGAGCAGACGAGTTCAGCGAGATCATCTGTCTTGTGCGCATCCGTGCCGCGCACGCCGCGCATTTCGTGAAGAATGACCGGAATACCGCCCTGTGCGATCTGCCAGGCAGCTTCAGAACCGGCAAGACCGCCGCCGACGATATGGATTGGGGAAAAGCTTGTCTCTGTCATGCGGCGTTCTTACTGCATAATTTCGCAAACCGGAATCAATTTCCGGACAAATTCCGCTGAATATGAAGATGCGTCGGAGCCTCTGTACGGAAGTGAGGGCGCGGGCTCTGCCGATGAGGCGATCGGCTATGCGGTCGCCAGAAACGAAAACGGCACCAGATTGGTGCCGCTTTGGGTGTTTGAAGCTCGGTGTCCGATTAACGGAACGAGCGGGCCGCAATGTTGCGGATGTCGAAACGGGTGATGCCGATGTCCGACAGCGCGTGGTTCGAGAGGTTGCCGAGTTCGGCAACGGTGCGACGGTAGTTGATCCAGCTCTTGGCAATGCGAATCGGGTTCATGATGATTTCCTCAGATAAAGATGAGCGCGACAAGATCGTCCGCTTCGTTGAGGGTGTTATACGCCCGAGTGCGTTAATGTTGCAGTGCAAAGAAAAGGCACCTGCTATGCATTTGTGCAGACGTCTGCACGTTTTGAGGGCACTATTGGCGTCTGCTGACAAAAGCGCCATGAGTTAATGATGGATTAAAATCGAGACAAGGGATTGTTTTCGAATAATTTATTCTCGAAGCGGGATTTGGGTGTTCATAAGCTGAGCCGATAGTTGGGCGGCAACGGGTTGGTGCTCATATAAGCAGCAAACGGGAGTGCGTCGTTGGCGCGGGCGGTCTGCATTCTCGCCCGAGGGCCCGGCACAACCGTGGACGGAGATGGGAAGAGGTGTCGCTACTCTTCGTCAGTTAGACCAGTGCTTTTTCTGTCGGAATAGAGTTCTGGACAAAAGAAAACGCCCGCCGGGTGGGTGCCGGAGGGCGTTTGTCAAACACACTGACCAGACAAACTGGTTCATGCGGCTGAGGTTGTCGCTGGCTTACTTGACGGCCTGGCGAGCAACGTAGGCGATATCACCGCGGCCAATGCCGAGATCACTGAGTTCGCGGTCGGTCATGCGGCCGAGTTCGCTGACGGTATGACGATACTTGCGCCAGTTATTGAAAGAGCGGGTAAGGTTCATGGTCGTGTCCTTTGGGATAGCAGATCGGCGATCGGTTCGCCGTGTTGATTTCATGATCGGAATATACGCTCGAAGCGATCCGTTTTGCAGACCTAATGCTGCATCGCACCCATGCGGTTGGTGCAACCCTCTCACGAACCGCAGCACGCTTCTGCGCAAAATCTGTGCGAATTCGCATCTGGGAGAAGAGAAAAAACAACAGCGCCCGTCGAGGGAGGAGGTCCGACGGGCGCTGCCTGTTCCGATTGGCAACTGGGAGGAGGAGTGTTGCCAATCCCATCAAGGTGCGCTGGGAGGAGGAGTGCGCTGCCTCGAAGTATGAAAAGTAATATAATTGAGAAAGCCGCACGTCGGTAGAGACAATGCCGAATGGCACCTATGCCGATGCCGCATGGCTGGCGAAAAAATGAGGCGCAAGGCTGGTCGAAAAATATGCATATGCCGACGCGGCGGGCGTATCCTGCTGAAGGATTTAAGGAAACGCAATCTCGGAAAAAATAACGCCCGCTGGGGGAGGAGATCCAGCGGGCGTCATTTGAAGTGACAGGCAACCGGGAGGAGGAGTGTCGCCTGTCGTATCGGGGAGCGCTGGGAGGAGGAGTGCGCTTGCCCGAATTCCTTGCATCAAGCCGTTATGGCTCCCAGACCTTTTTCTCATTAACGAGAAGGGTTGATCTGGCCCCTGGAGCGTCTGCCATTCCGGCGCCGTTCCGATGACTAAGATATAGAGACGGCACGTTCATTTGTGCAGTGCAATAATTTCATGGAAGCCATGCGCTCGTTGCATGAACTTTCAACTCTAATTCTGCACCTATTTTATCCCTCAAATATTCACGAAGCGTTAACGACGATGTCGGCTCGGCCAGCGCTAGGAAAGCGCCTCGACTGTGATATGTGTTTGCCCACTATCGCATGCAAGGAGAGGCCATGTACCGGGCGCGAATAGAGAAAGATTTCAATCTCTGGGTCGAAAAGGGATTGGTGGGACGCAGTGCCACGGATGCCATGCTTGCCGAATATGATGCTCGTCCTTCAAGCTTCAGCGCAGGCCGAGTGCTGATGACCCTTGCCGGCGTCCTGTTGGCGGCGGCGGTCCTTCTTCTTGTTGCCGCCAATTGGGAAGCTATTCCTCGTATCGCGCGTGTCGTCGGTATCATCGGGCTCATCTGGACGTTTTATCTTGGCGCTGCATTTGCGGTGACACGCGGCGCGAATGCGATCGGCGCAGCGCTGCTGGTGATGGCAACGATCAGCTTTGGCGGCGCGATCGCGCTGGTAGGGCAGATGTACCATCTCTCCGGCGATGCGGCAGACGCGCTGATCGTCTGGTTCCTTGCCGCCTGCGTGGCGACGGTTCTTTTCCGCTCGGCGCCGCTCGCTGTGATATCAGGCGTGCTCAGCTGGTGGATCTTTATCGAGCTGATCTTCGAAAGCGACGCGAGCCTGGAGGGCAACGGCTACATCTTCCTTGTGCCGATTCTTGTCGTGGTGACCGTGGCGCTCGTTCGCTACACTGGCGCAGGCTTGGCCCGCCATCTCGCCTATCTGCTGGCGCTCGGCTGGCTTGGTTGGCTTTATACCGAGGCTCCTGAGGCATGGCTGGCTGCGACCTACTTCATTGTCGGTCTGATAGCTTTCCTGCTGGCCGCACTTCCGGTCTCGCCCTTGCGGCGCTTGGCGCTGGAAGCGGGGGCTGCCCCTGCCTTTTACAGTTTCGCGCTTGCTCTGCTGGGGCTTGTAGCCCTGCACATGGAAATGGAAGCTCTTTGGCAGGATGGCGTCATCGGTGCTGTAGCTCTGGGCCTTTCGCTTGTCGGTATCGGGGTCGCGGGTCGGTTGAATGGCGCGGTTCGCTTTCTCGGCTACGCAGCCTTTGCCGGCGAACTGCTCTTCCTTTCATCCGAAACTATTGGCAGCATTTTGGGTACCTCCGGTTTCTTCCTGATCTCCGGCGTGGTCGTCGCCGTCATCGCATTTGCCGTCATCCGGATAGAACGGAAGCTCTCGACAACGCCGGCTGCGACGGAGGTATGAGATGATCAAGGGACTTCTCTCCAAGCCATCCTTCTTCAATCCCTGGGTCGCTGCGGTCATTGTCGCTGTCATGCAGACGGCGATACTTGGTTACATGATCGAAAGCCGCGCCTCGATCCTGCGCGAGGGCAAGGATGTGGTGCTGAAAACAGTGCCGGTCGATCCACGCGATCTTCTGCGCGGCGATTATGTCGTGCTTTCCTACGAGATCTCCTCGATTCCGTTCGACAAGCTTGTCGATAAGCCGCCGACAGAAGAAGCGGACGCCCAGCTCTCCGTGCGGCTTTCCCAAGGCGCGGACGGTTTCTGGACCGTCGCGGAGGCTGCGTTTGGGGCGCTTGAGGCGAGGGACGACGGAACGGTGATCGCCAAGAGCCAGCCATTCTATTTCTATCCCCAACCCGGAAACGTCGAGGTGCCGCTGTCGGTGGAATACGGCATTGAGCGCTACTATGTTCCTGAAGGCGAAGGGAAGGTTCTGGAGGAGGCTCGCAATGCGCAGGCTCTTTCCGTTGCTGCGCGTGTAGACACCGCCGGTCGCATGCAGATTCGCACGATTTCGATTGATGGAAAGCCGCTCGACGAGGAGCCTCTCTACTGACAAACCGGTCGATAGCAGCAGATCTGGGCAAATTCACTGTGTTTCATGCCGTATTTTTCCTTTGATCCGCAGGAAACGGGTGATATAGAGACGCCGCGCTCGGGACGCCCTGAACCCGGTGGATGCTTCGCTTATGCTGTTGCTTTCCGCCGCCGAGATCAGGCGAGGCGGCTTTCTGAACGCGGGTATGGTGAAATTGGTAGACACGCCAGATTTAGGTTCTGGTGCCGAAAGGCGTGGGAGTTCAAGTCTCTCTACCCGCACCAGAATATACGGACGCGAAAGCTCTATCTTCGCGTCGATCAGGAAGAGTGCGCCATTTTGCTTGCAAAACGGTGACGGATTTGCGTAAAGCCACTCCCGGCAATTGGATCGGCTCACGTGCTCGATAAACGAACACCGACAGAGCCCTGTCAACGTGAAATGAAGGTTTGAACATGCAGGTTATCGAAACGCTCGCTGAAGGGCTGAAGCGCGAACTCAAGGTCGTCATTCCGGCCAAGGACATGGAAGCTCGTATGAACGAGCGCCTGGAAGATGCCAAGGGCAAGGTCCGTATCAACGGCTTCCGTCCGGGCAAGGTGCCCTTCGCTCATCTGAAGAAGATGTACGGCAAGTCGATCATGGCCGAGCTGGTCAACGAGATCGTCCGCGAAAAGCCGACCGAAATCCTGTCCGAGCGCGGCGAAAAGTCCGCGACGCAGCCGGAAATCGCCATGACCGAGGACGAGGCGGAAGCCGACAAAATCCTCAACGCAACGGCCGACTTCGAATTCACGCTGGCTTACGAAGTCATCCCGGCGATCGAACTCAAGGACGTTTCGGGCATCACGGTAACCCGCGAAGTCGTCGATATCGATGAAGCCGAAGTCAACGAGCGGATCCTCAAGATCGCCGAAAGCGCTCGTACCTACGAAACCAAGAAGGGCAAGGCCGCCAACGGCGATCGCGTCACCATCGATTACCTCGGCAAGGTCGACGGCGAAGCCTTCGACGGCGGCAAGGACGAGGACGCAGAGCTGGTTCTCGGCTCTAACCGCTTCATCCCCGGCTTCGAAGAGCAGCTGATCGGCCTGAAGGCTGGCGACGAGAAGGTCATCACCGTAACCTTCCCGGCCGACTACCCGGCCGCTAACCTCGCCGGCAAGGAAGCCACCTTCGACATCACCGTCAAGGACGTCGCTGCTGCCGCTGAAGTCGAAATCAACGACGAGCTGGCCACCAAGCTCGGCCTCGAATCGGCTGACAAGCTGAAGGAAGTCGTTCGCGGCCAGATCGAAAGCCAGTACGGCTCGATGACGCGCCAGAAGGTCAAGCGTCAGATCCTCGACCAGCTGGACGAAATGTACCAGTTCGACACTCCCGGCCGTCTGGTCGATGCCGAGTTCGAAAACATCTGGCGCCAGATCAACACCGACCTGCAGCAGGCCGGCAAGACATTCGCCGATGAAGACACGACCGAAGAAGAAGCCCGCGGCGAATACCGCAAGCTTGCCGAGCGTCGCGTTCGCCTCGGCCTCGTCCTCTCCGAAATCGGCGAGAAGGCCGGCGTCCAGGTTTCCGACGACGAGATGCAGCGTTCGCTCTTCCAGCAACTGCGTCAGTTCCCGGGCCAGGAAAAGGAAATCATCGACTACTTCCAGAAGACCCCGGGTGCCGCCGCTTCGCTGCGCGCTCCGCTCTTCGAAGAAAAGGTCATCGATCAGCTCCTTACCGAAGTGAAGGTCACCGACAAGACCGTTAGCAAGGAAGAGCTAATGGCCGACGACGAAGAAGAAGGCAAGGCTGACGCCAAGAAGGCTTCTCCGAAGAAGAAGGCTGCGAAGGCTGAAGCTGCTGAAGGCGAAGAAGCCGCAGCACCGAAGAAGAAAGCTCCGGCCAAGAAGAAGGCTGCTGACGACAGCGCCGAATAAGCCTTTTCCTCATCGAACCATTATCGAAAAGGCCGCCTTCGGGGCGGCCTTTTTGCGTTGCGGGCTTGATTGTTTTTGGGCTTGGGAGTTGGGTCCGTTCTCAGGCCGGCGCACCGATCCTTCGGGCCGCAAAGAGAGAAATGCCGGCAAGGGCGATCACGCCCGCCCCGAAGATATATGCGGTCTGCGCCAGGCCGATATCCCGCGCCAGCAGGCCCGCACCGATCGCCGGCAGGGCAAAGGCGAGGTAACTATGCACGAAAAAGGCGGAGAGAAGCCCCGCTCGGTCGTCGTTGTGGGCAAGCGGCAGGACGATCCGCAGGATCGCCGAAAAATTGCCGCCGAAGCCTATGCCGACGATCATCGTGCCCGCAAAGAGCAACACCACCTGCTGCAGGTTTACGCCGATCAGGGTCACGGCAACGCCGATCAGCAGTGAGAGCGTGCCAACGGGTAGCACCCGCGTTGCCGGAGCGTTTCTGGTCAAGAGCACCGTTGCCGTCGCCACCAGCATCAGCACGGAAACAACCGACGCGCCCACGAGGGGCGAGCGTATTCCGGTCGCTGCTGTGACCAGGGAGGGCATCAGCGACAGGTAGAAGCCGCCCAGCGCCCAGCCGGCGACATTCACCGGGCTGGTGCGCAACACTGCGGATCGCGCGCTGGCGGGGATTGCGACATGCGGGCGCAGAGACGCGAGCGCCCCCGGTCGCCTGCGCGTGGTTTCCGGCATGGCAAGAAGCAGCAGGATCTCGAGAAGCGTCATGACCAGCAGAACAACGAAGACGAGATGCGCCGGGTCCGGTGCGTAGGTCACCAACAGACCAGCGAGCAGCGAACCGGCCGTCAGTCCGATGAAAGGCGTAATGCTGTTGAGCATCGGGCCGCGCTCATTGTCCGTGTCGAGAATGGTGGCGCCCAGCGTCGGGATCGCCATTCCCATGGCAAGCCCCTGCATGACGCGCGCCGCAATCAGCATTCCACCGCCCTCCGCCAGAATGAACAGCGCCATTGCCAGCGCATTCATGGCGAGCGATGCGCAGATCGCGGGCTTGCGACCGATATGGTCTGAAATCGAGCCGAACGTCAGCAACGTTAAGAGAAGGCTTACGGCATAGGCCGCGAAAATGATGGTTACGACCAGCGGCGATAGGCCGAAGTGCTCCTGGTAGAAATGGTAGAGCGGCGTCGGCGCGCTCGAGCAGGCGGAAAACGTTGCGGCGGCGACGACACCGAAAGTCGTCATCCGCCGATAGGATGGAGAGGAGGGCATGGCGTTTCCTAACGCTAAAAATTTGCGTTAAAGCAGAATACTCGACTTTGACCTTAATGCAATATCTTTGCATTAACGCCGGATAATTCGTATGATACCGCTTCCGGCATCATAGCCGGAAAACAGGCCGGAGGTGTGACGGATGGTAAAAGAGATGCTGCGGCAAGGCGGACGGAGCGCCCGCATTCAGGTTGCGGTCCATTCTGCGGTTGAAGAGCTTGCGGTCGAAGTCGGACGCGAAGGGCTTGCCGTGCCGTTGATCGCAGAGCGGGCAGGCGTGACGCCCTCGACGATCTATCGGCGCTGGGGAGACCTCGCGGAGCTTCTGGCCGATGTGGCGGTACAACGACTGCGCCCGGTAAGCGACCCGGATGATACAGGTGCGCTCGCCTCCGATCTCGAAGCTTTCGTATTGCAATATGCCGAGGAAATGTCCTCCAAGGTGGGGAGGTCCCTGCTGCTCGACGTGCTCGCAGCGTCGGGAAACGATCCAGGGCCTGCCGGCCGCTGCTGCCAATATACGTCGCAGCATCTGGAAACCATTCGAGCAAGGGCGATCGCGCGCGAAGAAGATGTCTTCGAAGTCGATATCGTTATCGACGTGGTGATCGCGCCGATCGTCTATCACATCCTGTTCGGCGACCGGGAGCCGGACGCGGCCTATTGCCGGGCGTTGCTCGCCCGGCTCTGAGACGATCGATTATTTGCTGACCGGTTCGCCCATCCGGTTCCAGGCGTCGAGGCCGGCAATCTTGTAGGCCTCTGCAAGCGTCGGGTAGTTGAAGGTATTCTCGACGAAATATTCGACCGTGCCCTTCAGGTTAAGCACGGCCTGGCCGATGTGAACGAGTTCGGTTGCGCCTTCGCCGACGATGTGGACGCCGAGCAGGCGACGGGTCTTCAGTGAGAAGATCAACTTCAAGAGACCCGAATCGAGACCCATGATGTGACCACGCGAGGTTTCGCGGAAGCGGGCGATGCCGCATTCATAGGCAATACCGCGTTCCTTGACCTCTTCTTCCGTCAGGCCGCAGGTGGAGATCTCAGGAACGGCGTAGATTCCGTAGGGGAAGAACTTCGGCGGTTCCTTGGCAATGGCGCCGACGGCGACACGGGCCGCGACGCGGCCCTGTTCCATGGAGGTTGATGCAAGGCTCGGGAAACCGACGACGTCGCCGGCCGCGTAGATGTTCGGCACCGAGGTCTGGAAGGTTTCCGGATTGACCTTGAGGCGTCCGCGATTGTCGGCCTCAAGCCCGGCGGCTTCCAGGTTGAGCGTATCGGTTGCGCCCATGCGGCCAGCGGCAAACAAAACCATTTCGCAATGGATGATGCGGCCGCTATCGAGCTTGATCTCGCATTTGCCGTCAGGCGTGCGTTCGACCTTCTCGGCTTTCTGGCCGAGGTGAAGCTTCATGTTGCGATCGCGAAGCTGGTAGGTGAAGTCCTCGACAATTTCCTTGTCGATGAAGTCGAGCATCGTCGCCTTCGGGTCGATCAGGGTGATCTGCGTATCGAGCGCGGAAAAGATCGTCGCATATTCGATGCCGATGACGCCGGCGCCGATCACGGCCATCGAGCGCGGCAGGTCCTCGATTTCGAGAAGTTCATCGCTGTCGATGACGGTTTTTCCATCGAAGGGAATGTAGTCCGGACGGAACGGCTTGGTGCCGACGGCAAGCAGGATGCTGGTGCCCTGAACCTGAATGACCTCGCCATCATCTTTCACGACCTGCATCGTCGTCGGATTGACGAAGCTCGCCTTGCCGCGGATGTGCTGGACCCGGTTGCGCGCGAACTGATGTTCAAGGACCTCGACTTCATGGTCGAGCGTGATGAGCAGGCGCCGCCGCAGATCTTCCGCTGATATCTCCTGTTTGACGCGATAGGCGCGGCCGTAGAAGCCACGTTCACGCCAGCCGGAAAGGTTGAGAGCCGTTTCGCGTAGCGTCTTAGAGGGGATGGTACCGGTGTGAACGGAAACGCCGCCGACGCGTTTACCCTGCTCGATGACGAGGACCTTCTTGCCGAGTTTCGCGGCCTGGATAGCGGCGCGACGGCCGGCAGGTCCGCTGCCGACAACGACGAGATCGTATTGGTTCATGAGACGTGTCCGATAATGAAAGGAATCGTTGTGCGCTGCGGTAGGCAGATCATTGTCCTATATCGTCAATCTTACAATTTAATAAAGCCTTATGTGTCGTCCTTAAGGTTATGGATGCCGGTTTCCGACAATATGGGATATGCTGGAAGGAATGCGCTGAAACTGAGCGGCGCTTGCATGGGAGACTCTGATGGTCCGGCACGAAGGCAAGGAAAGCTTCGCCGTTGACAACAAGGCTGGCAAGAACGGCGCAGACAGCAATCGGCTGCACGCCCCCGAGGCACGGCCTGGTGTGATTGCTGCGGCGGTTTATCAGAACGGCAAGCGTATTTGCGATATTCCGATCGGTGATGCCCATCACTGGCGCCAGAAGGAAAACACCGTCATCTGGATCGGTCTGCATGAGCCCGACAGTGTCCTTCTTGCAGAGGTCCAGAGCGAATTCGATCTGCATCCGCTGGCGATCGAGGACGCCAGTCACGCGCATCAGCGGCCGAAACTTGAAATCTATGGGGATGCGATGTTCGTCGTGGCGCGCACAGCGCACATGATGGATGGCGAAATCATCTTCGGAGAAACGCATCTCTTCGTTGGCCGGGGTTATATGGTCTCCGTCCGCCACGGCCCATCGACGTCCTACAATCTCGTGCGCCAACGCTGCGAGGCATCGCCCGCTGCGCTCGCCCACGGCGAGAACTACATTCTCTATTCGATCCTGGATTTTATCGTCGACAACTACATGCCGGTGGTCGAAGGGATCCATGAGGAAGTAGAAGAACTGGAAGAAAGAGTTCTGCGCGACATGCTGGACAAGAAGGACATCGAGCGGCTTTACCTGCTGCGCCGAAGCCTTCTGCGTCTGCGCAATGCCATCGTGCCGCTCGTCGATGTCTGCCGACGCCATGAACATCTGGAACTGCCGGGCATGGACGCAACCTTGCACACGCTTTTCCGGGATGTGACCGACCACGTGCGACGCGTCCAGGAGGATATCGATACGCTGCGCGAGGTGCTGGCCTTCACTTTCGAGGCCAGCTTGATGATCGGTCAGTCGGAGCAGACGGAAATCACCCGAAAGCTTGCGTCCTGGGCGGCGATCCTGGCGGTGCCAACGGCAATCGCCGGCATCTACGGCATGAATTTCGTCGATATGCCGGAACTGCATATGCGATACGGCTACTTCGCTGTCCTCGCCACGATTTTCATCGTCTGCGGCGGACTATATCGCTTCTTTAAAAAGGCAAGATGGCTATAACCCCTCATTGGAGAGGCCTAGATAAGCCGCAATCCCTTCAGGCTGGCATGCCCGTCACGGCCGATGATGATGTGATCATGGACCGTAATGCCCAGCGGCTTTGCCGTGTCGATGATGGTCTTGGTCATGTCGATATCCGCCCGCGATGGTGTCGGGTCGCCGGACGGATGATTGTGGACGAGGATAAGGGCGGTGGCGGATAGTTCCAGCGCGCGCTTTACAACCTCGCGCGGATAAACCGGCGTGTGATCGACGGTACCAGTTTGTTGTACTTCGTCGACGATCAGGGCGTTGCGCTTGTCGAGGAAGAGAATGCGAAACTGTTCGCGGGTCTCATGCGCCATGGCGGCGTGGCAATACTCGATCACGGATGACCATGACGCGAGAACCTGCTTCCCGCGCAATTCGCTTTTGAGTGTCCGGTGTGCGATCGCGGCGATCAACTTCAGGTCGAGCGCAACGGCTTCACCGATGCCTTTAACCTCCTGCAGCAGGGCAGGTTGCGCGCCAAACACGCCGGAGAGGGTACCGAAGCGATCGAGAAGCGCCTTTACGATCGGCTTCGTATCCCGCCGTGGGATCAGACGAAACAACAGCAGTTCAAGAATTTCATAGTCGGCCAGCGATCCATCGCCGCCATCCCGAAACCGGTTGCGCAGCCTCTCCCGATGACCGTGGTAGTGAGCCAAGTCCGATGAGCCTGCGAGACCGGAGCCTTGGCCCTGCTGCTCGCTGAAGAATCCCGCCTGCTCCGGCGGTTGCCAATTGCTTTGGCCCGGCGGAACGGGAGTTTTCTTCATGCTGCGCTCAAAGGGGGAAGGCCTGGACGGTCGAGACCACTTGGAGAGAGGGTAAAAATCTCGCAGCCAGTGGCGGTGACGCCCACGCAGTGCTCGTATTGAGCCGAAAGCGAACGATCGCGGGTGACGGCCGTCCAGCCGTCAGCCAGCACCTTCACATGCGGGCGGCCAAGATTGATCATCGGCTCGATGGTGAAGATCATGCCCTCGCGCATTTCCGGGCCTTCATTGGCTCGGCCATAATGCAGGATATTCGGCGCGTCGTGGAAAAGCCGGCCGACGCCATGGCCGCAGAAGTCGCGCACGACCGAGCACCGCTCGGTTTCCGCATAGGTCTGGATTGCTTCTCCTATGGCGCCCGTGCGTGCGCCGGGCTTTACCGCCGCAATCCCAAGCATCAGGCATTCGTAGGTGACTTCGAGCAAGCGCTCGGCTGCGCGTTTGATCTCGCCCACCGGATACATGCGGCTGGAATCGCCATGCCATCCATTGATGATATAGGTCACGTCGATATTGACCACATCACCGTCGCGTAGCGGCTTGTCGTTGGGAATGCCGTGGCAGACGACGTGATTGATCGAGGTACAGGAGGACTTGGTATAGCCGCGATAGTTCAAGGTCGCGGGCAGGGCGCCGTGATCCATCCCGAAATCGAAGACGAAACGGTCGATCTCGTCGGTCGTGACGCCCGGCTGAACGCGGCTTGCCAGTTCATCGAGACAAAGCGCGGTCAACTGACAGGCGCGCTTGATGCCGGCGAAATCTTCAGGCGTGTAGAGGCGGATGACGCCGGTGTTTTTATAAGGCGCAGATTCGGCCTCGATGTAGGTGACCATGCTCTAAAGCTTTCAGTTGTCTTTGCCTGATGTCATAAACCGGCCGGGCCTGTTTCGTCCATGGCGATCAAGCTATCCGCAACGATTTGCGTCGCCGAAACGCGACAACGCAGTGCGAAAGCCTCGACGCCACGTGCCTGTGCTCTCTTGAACGCCCGCGCATAGTTCGGGTCGAGATCGTCGCAGATGCGCAGGCGGTCGCAATCGGCGCGCTGCACGAGGTAGATCATCACACCGCGATGACCCTCTGCCACCATGTCGCCCAGTTCTTCCAGATGTTTCGCTCCTCGAGCGGTGGGGCTGTCGGGAAATTCAGCCAAGCCAGGCGTGCGGCTGAAATGCACGTTCTTGACCTCGACATAACAGCGCCGTCCATCGGCGGGATCCGACAACAGGAAGTCGATCCGCGAATTCTTGCCGTATCGCTGTTCCCGCTGCAGCACCGGATAGTCTGCGAGATTGCCGACCAGCCCGGCCCGGACCGCCTCTTCGGCAAGCTTGTTGGGAAGGCCGGTATTGATACCGATTGCCACGCCATCGACCTCCACCAGTTCCAGCATATGCTGATATTTGCGGGTAGGACTGGCATGCTCCGAAAGCCATATGCGCGAACCCGGCGTCGTCAGGCCGCGCATCGAGCCGGTGTTCGGGCAGAAACCGGTGATCGTTCGCCCATCTTCGAGAAGGGCATCGAACAGAAAACGCTTGTAGCGTTGGATGAGCGTGGCCGGAACGAGCGGGCTTTCGAAATTCATGCCTTGGAAATCCGGCCGACCGCTGCTTCAGGCACGAACGCGCACATAGGAGCCGGGAGCATCCTCAATGGAATTCAGAGAACCACCAGTGTGCCGTGCCGGTACTCGGGTCTTATCCAGGTTCTCGATCCAGTTATGCCAGTGCGGCCACCAGGAGCCGGGCGTTTCTTCGGCGGACTTCACCCAGTCCTCGAATTCACCGGTTGGCTTGCCACCCGTCCAGAACTGGTATTTTCCCTTGGCGGGGGGATTGACGACGCCGGCGATGTGGCCGGAGCCCGACATGACATAGGTCACGTCGCCCCCAAAGAAGCCGCTGCCTACAAAGACCGACTTTGCCGGAGCAATGTGGTCTTCCTTGGCTGCGAGATTGTAGATCGGGATTTTGACGTCACCGAGGGACAGGCGTTTTCCGGCCACGACCATCTCACCCTGCGTAAGCTTGTTCTCCAGATAGCAATTGCGCAGGTAAAAGGAATGGTTGGCCGCCGGCATGCGGGTGGAATCGGAGTTCCAGTAGAGCAGGTCGAAGGGCGGCGGTTCCTGGCCTTTCAGGTAGTTGTTGACGAAGTACGGCCAGATCAGATCGGAGGCGCGCAGCATGTTGAAAGCCGTCGCCATTTTCGAACCATCGAGGTAGCCCGTTTCCTTCATGCGCTGTTCAAGCAGTGCAATCTGGTCGGCATCGACGAAGACCTTGAGGTCGCCGGCATGGGTAAAATCGACCTGGGTTGTGAACAACGTCGCCGATCGAATGCGGGTATCGCCTTCCTGCGCATGCAAGGCCAGCGTAGCAGCGAGCAAAGTGCCGCCGACGCAGTAACCGATCGCGTTTACTTCATCCTCACCCGTCGCCTTATTGATCGTATCGAGCGCGAAACCGACGCCTTCCTGCGCATAGGCTTCCCAATCCTTATTCGCATGACGCGCGTCAGGGTTGACCCAGGAAATCACGAAGACGGTATGTCCCTGTTCTACCGCCCAGCGGATGAAGGATTTTTCCGGGTTGAGGTCGAGCACGTAGAACTTGTTGATCCAAGGCGGGCAGATAAGGAGAGGGCGCTTGAGTACCGTCGCGGTCGATCCATCATATTGCAGCACCTGGCAAACGTCGTTCTGGGCAACGACTTTGCCGGGGCTCATGGCGATGTTTTCGCCGATGGCAAACTTGCTGGAATCTGTCTGGCGCAGCTTCAGATCGCCGTCACCGGCGATAATGTCCTCGGCCAGCATCTTCATGCCTTTGACCAGATTGGCGCCGCTGGAGGCGACGGTTTCCCGGTAGAGCTGCGGATTGGTCGTGACGAAATTGGCGGGCGACAAGGCACTCGATATCTGGCGCACGTAGAAGGCGGCCTTGTGCCGCGTATGGGCGTCAAGCCCCTCGGCATTGCTGACCATCCGGTCGGCCCAGTCCGATGTCACGAGATAGGCCTGCCGAAGGAAATCGAAGAATGGATTGGCAACCCAATCCGCATCGCTGAATCGTTTATCCGGGCGGACAGGTTCCTCAGCGGTTGCTGTCGGATCGCCCGTCATCTTCTGCAAGGTGCGGGTCCAGATCGAGAAGAAGCTACCCATCAACTGGGTTTGCGCCTCAAAGGTGCGTTTGGGGTCCGAGAGCCAGTATTCGGAGACTTTCGACAGGGTTTTCACCATATCGACAACGGGGTCAGCGATGAAATCTGTTTTGACACCTCTTTCACGGGGAGCGAGCCAAGCCGAGGCTGCCTGGCCCAGTTGCTCGACCGTCCGGGCCATGTTCATCGCAAGGGCTTCGGGATCCTTGACGATGTAGGGCTCGACCGATTTCGGGTCGAAACCCGCAAATCCCTCGCTCTTTCCATCGGCTTGGCCTGCGTTGCCCTTGCCTTCTGCCACCCGGATTCCTCCACAGATGTTTGTTTGTTTTGTCTTTTTACATTCTGCCTTAAAATGATTACAAGTGCCAGCGCGAGGCATGTTCTTCACAGCAGATGCCGCGAAAGACCGAACCGGACGGGGACGACATGAGACATTCGCTCAAGGTGGCGACACGACTTTGTACGCTGACGGCTTGCGCCGTTTCCATGGCTCTTGTTGCCGGTTGCTCCTCCACTACGCTCGACGATCGCTCGTCCACCTATACGACGACGATGGCCCGCCCGGTCGCGGCGGATGTCTATCCCGTTATTGAGGGCAAACGGCCCGCTGCTGCAGTACAGATGAGCAATGATGAGGCCGCGTCGCTCTCCGCACGGCTCACCTCCCTTTCCCACGCGCGCAGCTCCGGCCAGATTTCGGAAGCCGAATACCAGCGTCGGCTGAAGGAATTGCAGGCGCTTGCCGCCAACCACGGCAGCGACACCCTGAAAGAGATACAGAATTAGCACTTGCGTTTCGACGAGTTTGGACGCAAAGCCTTTGTGGCCGCGTGGGCCGATTGCACCGCGCGCGTTTCCTTGCACCCTTGATTCGCTGCTCGTGGGACGCGCAAGACGAGGTTTAGAGATGGAAGAGTTTCACAAAGTCCGGCGTCTGCCGCCTTACGTTTTCGAACAGGTCAACCGTTTGAAAGCAAGCGCGCGAGCGGGTGGCGCTGACATCATCGACCTCGGCATGGGCAATCCTGATCTTCCGACGCCCACAGCCATCGTCGACAAGCTCTGCGAAGTGGTTCGCGATCCGCGCACCCATCGCTATTCATCGTCCAAGGGCATTCCCGGCCTTCGCCGCGCCCAGGCCGCCTATTACGCCCGCCGTTTCGGTGTGAAGCTCAATCCTGACACCCAGGTCGTCGCAACCCTGGGCTCGAAGGAAGGCTTCGCCAATATGGCGCAGGCGATCACGGCGCCGGGCGATGTCGTGCTTTGCCCGAACCCCACCTATCCAATCCATGCCTTCGGCTTCCTGATGACCGGCGGCGTCATCCGTTCGATCTCGGTCGAGCCGGACGATACCTTCTTCCCGCCGCTCGAGCGGGCGATCCGCCACTCGATCCCCAAGCCGATCGCGCTGATTATCAACTACCCGTCGAACCCGACGGCGCATGTTGCGACGCTCGATTTCTACAAGGAAGTCGTGGCCTTCGCGAAGAAGCACGACATCGTCATCCTCTCGGATCTGGCCTATTCGGAAATCTACTTCGACGACAACAATCCTCCTCCTTCGGTTCTCGAAGTGCCGGGCGCGATAGACAACACCGTCGAGTTCACGTCGATGTCGAAGACCTTCTCCATGCCCGGCTGGCGCATGGGCTTTGCCGTCGGCAACGAGCGGCTGATCTCCGCTTTGACGCGGGTGAAGTCTTACCTTGATTACGGTGCCTTCACACCGATCCAGGTGGCGGCGACCCATGCGCTGAATGGCGATGGTTCGGACATCGCGGAAGTGCGCAGCATCTATCGCCGCCGCCGCGACGTTCTGGTCGAGAGCTTCGGCAAAGCGGGCTGGGATGTTCCGCCACCGGCTGCCACGATGTTCGCGTGGGCAAAGATTCCGGAGAAGTTCCGTCATCTCGGCTCGTTGGAGTTTTCCAAGCTGCTGGTGGAGAAGGCCGATATCGCTGTTGCTCCGGGTGTTGGCTTTGGTGAACTGGGCGACGATTATATCCGCATCGCGCTCGTCGAGAACGAACACCGGATTCGCCAGGCGGCGCGCAACCTGAAGAAATTCCTTTCGACGGCGGATGATACGCTTCACAACGTCATCTCGCTCAACGCCCGTCGCTAAGCATCAGCGACAGTACAACTCAACTGTCTCAGTCTCAATGCCCCGTCAGCCGACGGGGGCGCTTTCGATATGTTAGGAAATTACAATGGCAGATGCCCTTAAAATCGGCATTGCGGGCTTGGGTACCGTCGGTGCCTCGCTCGTGCGTATTCTCCAGGAACGTTACGATTCACTCGCCACGACCTGCGGACGCGCCATTGAGATTACCGCCGTTACCGCCCGCGATCGCACACGCAACCGCGGCGTGGATATTTCTGATTTCGCCTGGTTCGATGACGCGGCAAAGCTTGCCGCCGAAGCGGATGTCGACGTTTTCGTCGAGCTGATGGGGGGTTCAGGCGACCCGGCCTATTCTGCGGTCAAGGTAGCGCTTGCGCGTGGCGTGCATGTCGTGACAGCCAACAAGGCGCTTCTGGCCGCGCATGGCGTTGAACTCGCCGAAATCGCCGAATCGCATGGCGCTCTGCTGAACTACGAAGCGGCCGTTGCAGGCGGCATCCCGATCATCAAGGCACTGCGCGAATCGCTAACCGGCAACACGGTTTCCCGCGTCTACGGGATCATGAACGGTACCTGCAACTACATCCTGACCAAAATGGAGAAGGAAGGCCTGTCCTTCGAGGCTTGCCTCAAGGAGGCCCAGCGTCTCGGTTATGCCGAAGCCGATCCGGCCTTCGACATCGAAGGCAACGATACCGCCCACAAGCTGTCGATCCTCACGAGCCTCGCCTTCGGAACGACGATTGCCGCCGATGATATCTATCTCGAAGGCATTACCAATATCTCGATCGACGACATCCATGCGGCGGCAGACCTTGGTTACCGCATCAAGCTGCTCGGCGTTGCCCAGCGTACCGACAGCGGTATCGAACAGCGCGTGCACCCAACCATGGTGCCGCTCGATTCGGTTATTGCTCAAGTGGATGGCGTGACGAACGCTGTTGCAATCGAATCCGACATCCTCGGCGAGTTGCTGATGGTCGGCCCCGGTGCCGGCGGCAATGCGACGGCATCTGCAGTGCTTGGTGATATCGCAGACATCGCCAAGAGCCGCCCCGGCGCCCAGCATGTTCCGGCCTTCGGTCGCCCGGTCACAGCACTTCTGCCCTACACACGCGCCCAGATGCAGAGTCATGAAGGCGGCTACTTCATCCGCCTCAAGGTTGTCGATCGCGCGGGTGTTTTCGCGAGCATAGCAACGCGCATGGCGGAGAACCGGATATCGCTTGAATCGATCGTCCAGCACTCCAAGCATCCTGTCGAAGCCGACGAACCGCAGACCATCATTCTCGTCACCCACGCGACGATGGAGGATTCCGTACGCAAGGCCGTAGCCTCGATCAAGGGCGAGGGCTATCTGGTCGGCGAACCGCAGGTTATCCGCATCGAGCGCCCCAAGGCTGCTTGATCACGTCTGATACAATCAACACGGCCCCGTCCGGCTTCAGCCAGGCGGGGCCGCTTTCGTTTCCGGTTTGTCGATGACGCGCAAACACGCTACGAACAGGCCGGTTTCAAGGATAACGACATGAACGAACTGCCAGATCCGGTCCAGCGTGCGTTTCTCGGTGTGGAAGTGTCGGCCAGCGGCCAGCGCTGGATATCCCGGCTCGATCAGGCCGGCCAGAATCGCGCGCTTGCCATCAGCCAAGTTCACGGTTTATCCGATCTCCTGTCGCGTGTGCTCGCAGGCCGCGGCGTCACACAGGAAAACGCTGTTGCATTTCTCGATCCGACTATCCGCTCGTTGATGCCGGATCCGGACACGCTGACTGACTGCGCCAAAGCCAGCGACCGATTAAAGCAAGCGATCGAGCGCCGCGAGGCCGTGGCTATCTTCGGCGACTACGACGTCGATGGCGCGTCCTCCTCGGCGCTGCTCTATCGCTTCCTCCATCATTTCGGCATCGATGCAACAATCTACATTCCCGACCGGATTTTCGAGGGATACGGCCCCAACCCCGCAGCCATCAACCAGCTCATCGATAATGGTGCGACGCTGATCGTGACCGTGGATTGCGGCTCCGTCAGCCACGAATCGCTTGCCGTCGCTCGGGATAGAGGCATCGACGTCGTCGTGATCGACCACCACCAGGTCGGTACAGACCTGCCTCCGTGCCATGCACTCGTCAATCCGAATCGGGAGGATGATCTTTCTGGACAGGGGCATCTTTGTGCCGCAGGTGTCGTCTTCATGGTGGTCGTCAACACGCTGCGACGGCTCCGCCAAAGCGGCGACCGCCGCGTCGCGGATTTAGATCCCTTGGCCTTGCTCGACCTCGTGGCGCTTGCGACGATCTGCGACGTCGTTCCGCTGAAGGGCTTGAACCGCGCCTATGTCGTCAAGGGGTTGATCGCAGCGCGGCACATGAACAATCCCGGCCTGTCGGCTCTGTTGCGCAAGGCGGCCATTGGCGGGCCGGTGACGGCCTATCATTTCGGTTTTCTGGTCGGGCCGCGGATCAATGCCGGCGGGCGCATCGGTGATGCGGCGCTCGGCAGCCGTCTCCTGACCTTGGAAGATGGCGCAAAGGCGGACGAGATTGCAACGCAGCTCGATATCCTCAACCGCGAGCGGCAGGCAATTGAGGTCGCGATGCTTGCGGAGGCCGAGGCCGAGGCGCTTGCCGAATATGGAACGGGTGAGGGGGCGTCTGTCATCGTGACGGCGCGCGAAAACTGGCATCCCGGCGTCGTCGGCCTGCTGGCGTCGCGCCTGAAGGATCGTTTCCGTCGCCCCGCATTTGCCATCGCATTCGATCCAAACGGCAAGGGAACGGGCTCCGGGCGATCGATCACGGGCTTCGACCTCGGCCGCATGGTGCGCGGCGCAGTGGACGCCGGGATACTGGTCAAGGGTGGTGGCCATGCGATGGCGGCGGGTTTAACTGTCGAGCGGTCAAATTTGGGCCGGCTTCGAAGTTTCTTCGAGGAGAAGGCCGAAGCACCCGTTGGTGAGCTCGTCTCATCGGAAACGCTGAAGATCGATGGCGCGCTCGGCGCATCCGGAGCGACGTTAGCACTGGTGGACCAACTCGAGCAGGCCGGTCCCTATGGTGCAGGCCATCCGCAACCAGTCTTCGCGCTCCCGGCACACAGGGTAAAGGATGTCCGGCCCGTCGGTGTCAACCACATAAAGGTCACGCTTGAGGGGCAGGACGGTTCGCGAATGGAGGCGATAGCCTTTCGCGCGCACGAGACACCGCTTGGTGATCTGCTGCTCTCGTCGCGAGGCGAAGCCCTGCACGTCGCGGGGTGCATTTCCGCTGACCATTGGCAGGGGACACGCCGGATCCAGCTGCGCATCCTCGACGCCGCAAGGGCGCTCTGACGCGCGATGCACGCGTTTTGCGGGATGCTTCGGCTAAGCGGAGAGATGGTACGCCCTAGGGGAGTCGAACCCCTCTTCCCAGAATGAAAATCTGGTGTCCTAACCGATAGACGAAGGGCGCACACGGTGGCTGCCTTATAGGCAGGTAACTCCAAAGTCGCAAGCGCCAATCTCTGGATTTTCAATGGTTTTTGCGTCTTTCGTAATCGAATTCGGCCAGCAGCCGAACTCCACGTAACCGCCGTCCATTTGACGACAGACTGCATGCGGATTACCGAACAAGGGTGGACCGCAACTTCATATTTCTTCGAGTAGGAAGGTCACAGGATGGTACGCCCTAGGGGAGTCGAACCCCTCTTCCCAGAATGAAAATCTGGTGTCCTAACCGATAGACGAAGGGCGCACGCGCTGTGTGGGCGTCTTATAGTCAGGAGGTTCCAAAGCCGCAAGCGCCAATCTTCGGATTTTCATGCTTTTCTAAAGATAATTTGACCCGCCGACAGTGCATGCAAGTCGTTGGGGGAGATCATACAAAAACCGGGTACACGACAAAATCCGGCTCTCGAAAAGCTACTTGAAATCATGTTTGGGGAAGTCACAGGATGGTACGCCCTAGGGGAGTCGAACCCCTCTTCCCAGAATGAAAATCTGGTGTCCTAACCGATAGACGAAGGGCGCACGCGCTGTGTGGGCGTCTTATAGTCAGGCGATCCGATAACCGCAAGCCGCAATTTTCATTTTTCTGTAAAAAAGTGGCTGGCTGGAGACAGCGCTGTGAAAACCTGAAAAACGATGTGAAAACATTGCTTTGTCAGGTCTTGGCTTGGCAGCCCCAGTTCCAGTCACGCGGCCGGCCGACGTCGACGTGGACAGATTGTGTGTGACAGTACGTGCCGACACCGCCGCGACCGGGGAGGGTGCGCAGATAGGAGGCAAGCTCCCATTTGGTGATGCCGGGCACCTGGATATCAGCGGCTTCGCAGGTAATGTGACGTGATCGCGGCGCGCCACCCACGGCGACATTATGCGCGACGTCCCGATGGCCCGAGGTTACGAGCACCTTCTGTCCGTAGCGTTTTTCGACCGACTTGAGGATGCCCATCAACTCCGGTTTGAAGCAGCCGGTCTCGACCTTTTCGGTCTGCAACCACAGACCGTTCGGCGCGAGGCGAGCAAGTCCGGGCAGCGAAGCCATCTCGATGGCAGGGCTCTCGTCGTCGTGACTCGGATCGTTATCGTCAACGGTCGCGAACATGGAAATCGCGCGGCTGCTCGGCCACGCCGTATAACCGAGTGCGGCCACCTGGTCGTGGGGCAGTTCCGTTTGTGCTGCGCCAGCACGCGCCTTTCGTTTTGCTCCGAAAAGCCCGCCGAGTGAAAGAGCTTCGGCAACGTCTGCCGGGGCTTCCCTACCGGTACCTCCTGTTTTCGGTTGAGCAACATGCTGAACCGTGGCGACCTCATTTTCCGCCGATGTGGTTGGGATAGGGGAGGCCGCGCTCACCTCGTCTTCGCCGGCGGTCTTGGATTGGCTCGATTCGCCGTCCTTGCCAGGAATGGGGCCGGCTTTCCCCGGCACGATAACCTTTTTGGCCGCACCATCATCGACGGAATCTGGCACGGGTTCCTGCGGCATCTGCCCGGTATTGAACAGGCTGTTGGAGGCGGGCGTCGCCCCTCCGGGCGTCTGTTGCTGCATCGGTACCAGTGCGCGGGCGGGCTGGGTGGAAAAAATGCTGTTGGAGGTTGCCTTGAGGCTCGTGCTTTGCAGGACGATCGGACCTGGTTGTCCATCGTTCCCCTGCATCATCGCGGTTTGCGTGGGATAGCCGGCTTCCTGCTGGGCGGCGCCGACTGCTGCAACCTGCTGGTCCTGAGGACCTGCGGCGGCTTGTGTTTCAGTGGTGCCGTCCGATGCAGTCGCAATATCCGCTTGCGCCACGTCTTCCAGCAGGGAATCCAGGCCTGCCTTGGAGGGCGTTGTCGTCGACGTGCAAGCGCTTACCATCAGCAGCGATGCAGCAAATGCCACGCCGCTACCAAGATGGCGCAGGCCTTTCATGGACCCATGAACTTGAAACACCGTCTGATCCCCGCTCTAAGCTGGAGTGTCTGCTGCCGGTTGCTGGATGACCGGCTGGCGAGCAGCAGGGCGCATCAGGCCGAACGATAGAGCGAGGTATCGCCCGGCCGGATTGTGCGGGGCTTACCAGACGCCGGTGTTACCCATGGAAAGCCATGGCTCCTGCGGCGCAAGGCTTTCGCCCTTCTGCAGGATTTCGATGGAAATACCGTCCGGCGAACGCACGAATGCCATGTGACCGTCGCGCGGCGGACGGTTGATTGTGACGCTGTTGTCCATCAGGCTCTGGCAGATGGCGTAGATATCATCGACTTCATAAGCGAGGTGACCAAAGTTCCGGCCACCGGTATAGTCTTCGGTGTCCCAGTTGTAAGTGAGTTCCAGGCAGGGTGAGAGAGCCGACTTTGCTTGGTCGAGATCGCCGGGTGCTGCAAGGAATACCAGAGTGAAACGGCCCTTTTCGTTCTCGTACCGCTTGATCTCGGTCAGCCCGAAGAGATCGCAATAAAAGTGAAGAGCGGCGTCCAGATCTTTGACGCGAACCATGGTGTGCAGATAACGCATTGTTATATCCTTGTTTTGGCGAAGGTGGCTATATTTAGCGGACGGCCAGCCAGAGGCAAGCCTCGGCAACTATGGTGAATCGAAGGCAAAATTCACCGAAACCCTTGCGCAGATGCGCCTGGTGGATGTTATCTTGCTTCAAGAATCAGTTAACCGTATTGATGTGACGCGTAATCGAGGGGCTGGCAGGGAATGGCGGACAGAATATCAGCTAAGGGCGTTACGCCGGGCGATGATTTTGGCAGCGATGCGCTCGACCTGATCGAGATTACCGGTGTTATCAAGTGGTTTGATGTCGCCAAAGGCTTCGGCTTCATCATTCCCGATAACGGTATGCAGGATGTTCTGGTTCATGTCACCTGTCTGCGCCGGGATGGATATCAGACTGTTCTCGAGGGCGCCCGGGTCGTAGCGCTCATCCAGAAGCGCGATCGCGGATATCAGGCCTTCCGTATTCTTTCGATGGATCAATCCACCGCCGTCCACCCCTCGCAGATGCCACCGGTGAAAACCCATGTTCAGGTTACCCCGACGAGTGGCCTTGAGCGTGTTCTCGTCAAGTGGTTCAACCGCACCAAGGGCTTCGGCTTCCTGACCCGCGGCGATGGCACCGAAGATATCTTCATTCACATGGAAACGCTGCGGCGCTTCGGTCTTACGGAGTTGCGTCCGGGCCAGACCGTGCTCGTGCGCTTCGGCGATGGCGACAAGGGACTGATGGCTGCCGAAATCCATCCGGATGTTCCGATGCCGACAGGGCGTTCGCACTGATGCGGCCGTTTGCCAAAATTGCAGCAAGCGCCCTCGCGGCGCTTTTTTTGTATCTCGCGGCGATGGCCGTGCTTGCTGCCGATGTCACCTTTGATGTTGCACCACTCACCATTGTCACCGCCGATGGCCACAAGCACGATTTCACCGTGGAGCTTGCCGTTGACAGTGATCAGCGAGCGCTAGGCCTGATGAACCGGCGCGAGATGGCTGATAATCATGGCATGCTGTTTGATTTTGGCCAGACGCGGCAGGTGATGATGTGGATGAAGAACACCTATCTTCCACTCGACATGCTGTTCCTCCGTCAGGACGGCAAGATCGCGACGGTCCGCGAAAATGCCGTGCCACTGTCCGAAACGATCATCGATTCCCGGGAGCCGGTCGCCTTCGTCGTTGAATTGAATGCGGGAACGGTGAAAAGGCTTGGCCTGGCGGAGGGCGACACGGTCGTTTCAGATCGTATCAAAGGGCAATAAGGTTCTCTCAGCCTGCTCGCGGTGCGAAAAGAATGATTGCGGATGCGACCAGCGCCAGCGCCGAACCGGAAAGATCCCAGCGATCAGGCTGTTGTCCCTCGACAAGCCAAAGCCATAACAACGACGCAACAATGTAGATGCCGCCATAGGCAGCATAGGCCCTGCCGGCGGCTGAGCTTGGAACCAGCGTCAGAAGATAGGCAAACGCGATCAGCGACAGCATGCCGGGTGCCAGCCACAAAACCGATCTCCCCAACTTCAGCCACGCCCAGAATGCGAAGCAGCCTGCGATCTCGCACAAAGCCGCGGCTGCGAAGATTGTACCGGTGGAAGCAAAAACGGGCATTCGACCTCGCGAGATTAGTGGCATGCGGCACAGCAACGTTTCGCGCCGCATCACATTCGCCGCGCGTCGAACGTAAACTATCGATCTCACGTACAGATAACGGGAAAATGGCGACCCCTGCTGGATTCGAACCAGCGACAACCTGCTTAGAAGGCAGGTGCTCTATCCAACTGAGCTAAGGGGCCTTGCGACAAGGTCTTTCCACCTCGCCGGAATGTCGATGACCTCAGTGGGTCCAGGGCTGCATGCGGCTGTAACGGAAGTTATCGCTGTAGGATACGTTCTTGCGGGTCGGTTCTTTCGGGGCGATGACGCGGTATTCTATGCCATTGCGTTCCGCATAGGCAACGGCCAGTTCTGCCGATTCAAAGGTCAGCTTGACCTGTTGGCGGGTGTCGCGCGAGCTCGTATAGCCCATCATCGGATCGATAGTCCGCGGTGTTTCCTGATCGAATTCGAGCACCCACAAATGCGTCTTTGCCTGGCCCGACTGCATGGCGGTTTTTGCCGGTCGATAGATTTTGGCGGACATATCTCGAACTCTTTCCAGCTTCCTTCTGTCGCCGGATCGCTGATCCGGTCGCTGATCAAGCCATAACGCAGAACAGGTTAAAACGGAATGGCTTTCATGGCGCCAAAACGCGGATTTTCTTACAAACCTGGCTGGTTGCACCGCGATGACGTGTGTTTCCCCGCGGGAGCAGGCTGCGTTCGGCGACAATGGCCTGTGGGTAGATAAGAACGATCCAGAATTGGCGCTTTTCTGTGCCGCGTTTTTTTGCTCAAACAACCCCGTCGGGGGAGATATGAAAATTTTTGGTTTCAGATTCGGCAAGCTCTTCTGGTGCGGGGCGGTGGTTGTTTCCGTTGCCTATGGGCTTGCTATCCATCATCTGCTGACAGCCGGTGGCATCTACGGTCGGGAAACCGGCTACCCGCTTTCCTTCTCCTTCATTGCTGTTATGGCGGCCCTTTCTTCCGCAGGCGCTTGGGTTTCCGCCAGCGGCGTGCGCCGCTCGCGCGTTTATGCCGTCGGTCCAACCACGCAGAATTGATTTGAAAACAAAGGCAAGGGCTGCTTAGTTGCCGGCATGAAGATATTGATTTTCGCTGTTGGCCTGCTGCTGCCCTCGACGAGCTTTGCCGCCGATGCGCTGAACATAAATGCGCGTGATCATGATTGCGCCGCGATCGGCAAAATTATCCGCGACAACAAAAAGGTATTTGTCCGCACCGGCTTTGGCGGTCGCAGCTTCCGTTATCCGCCTGCTCGTTGCAACCTCGGAGATATGTATACGACCGTTACCGTTCGCGATGCGAAAGGACAGCAGTGCGTGCTCAAATATGCCTGCATCAACGATCCGTCTTCGTTCTACAATTTCAGTTTCGATCGTTAGTTTTTCGCCTCAGCTTCGATCCGTGACGGCAGGCAATCCTAATCCGCTCATCGAAACGGGCCGGTAATAGGAATTGTAAAGCAGAAGCAGCGCCGCGGCGCAGAACATGCAGATCATCGCAAACAGGATATTTCTCGCGGTCATGGGGCAGAAGTCCTCGCTTGAATGCGCGCGGCAATGCCGCTTGTCACGAAGAGAACAATCGTTGAGGAGGAATGTTCCTCAACTGTGCGCTTGATTGCAGCGAGGGAATGCCATGCGGTGGCTGCCAGGAGCGTCGGTTATGGCTGGGCAAGGGTGAGCGGACGCTTCAATTCACCGCCCTTCGGGCCGTCTGCAGCGTTTCAGGGGAACTTTAAGATACAAACCAATTCAATGATGATGGTCGGAGTGGAGAGATTCGAACTCCCGACCCTCTGGTCCCAAACCAGATGCGCTACCAGACTGCGCTACACTCCGTATCTTTCGATGGCGGGGAGATACACGCTTCGCCGGGGTGCTGCAACCTATAAAGCGATTGCCCATCACAAAATTGCGCATCATTGAGACATGTGACACTTTGGACGGTGAAAAATCAGATTTTCTCCGCGTTAGAGGACGAAGAGACCGATGATGGCTGCGACGGGGACGGGGACGCCGACGACCCAGATCAGAAGTTCGCGAATCATGAATTGCCGGTAGTCTGAGGCCGCGGTGTCGTTTTGCGTCAGCGGCTTTATGGATTCTTTTCCAACTGTGTGCACACTCTGCATGCCGGCCTCCAGATGTCCGTTCTGACCAGGGTTTCCTGGCCGCGGAAGGTCGATCCGTTAGAGCATGCCAATGTCGGACTGCATGTGACAGGCATGCAAACTTATCAGGAGCCTGTGCACAACGCGTGACGGGCTCGGCGAGTTCATGATGTTTGGTATCAAGTGCTGCGTTTAAGCTCCCCAAACGTCCCAAAGCGGCAATCGTTCCAGGCCGTTTTTTTGAGGGAGATGGGGCGTCCGAAGTCTCGGTGGAACCAGGGGGTATATCGGGCGTTTCAAGGCTTATGGATGCCATTCTTGCTGATATTTTTCCCGAAACGCAGATTTCCTACCCTGTAATGATCGCGCGATTCTGTGGTGCGCTGTTTTTTGGTGCAGTCATCGGGTTTGAGCGGGAAGCGCGCGACAAGGCCGCAGGGTTGAGGACGCATATGCTTATCAGCCTGGCGGCCTGCTTGTTCGCGGTGATTTCTATTGAAAGCGTTCACATGCCCGGCCTGTCTGACGAGCAGGTTCGAATTGATCCCCTGCGTGTTGTCGAGGCGGTAACTGCAGGCGTCGCTTTTCTTGCGGCCGGCACGATCGTGCTTTCAAAAGGCGAGGTTAGGGGGCTGACCACGGGCGCGGGCATGTGGCTTGCAGGCGCGATCGGGCTCGCGCTTGGGTTCGGCCACTGGCTGATTGCCGCGTTTGCTGTGACGGCCGGTATTGTCGTCCTCTTTCTTGTGGCGCGTATTCAGCATGCTTGGCGTGTGGCAGATAAACGTCCAGAGCCCCAGCGTCTGAGGCGCCCCAAGAATCAGCTCGTATCCGCGAATAAAAAAACGGGCCGCCGGCGTTGCACCGTACGGCCCGGCCGGTAGATGGTCGGACTGGGGGAATTCGCTGCTCCGCAAATGAGCGGCATTGAAAGCAGCGTCTTTCGACATAAACATGATGCCTGAAGTCCCCATGCGCATTTGACATTGATCGCAGAAAATTTGACATTTTCCGCATGTCGTCTTTTACCAGCCCCTCAGAGGCACACTATGCCACGCAAGCCTTGGAGGTACTGGTAGTTTTGCTGCCGGAATCTTCTTTGATGTCGATGGCCTGCGTCTTAGATCCGATGCGCGCAGCAAACCGGGCGGCCGCTCGGCGGCTCTTCCGGTGGTCCATCAAATCGCCAAGCGGGGAGGCGGCCCTGTTGACGGCAGGCATAGACGTTCCGGTCGAAGGTGCATTCACGGGGCAGGAGCGTGGCGATCTGCTGATTGTCATCGGCGGCTTCAATCTGGATAGAAATGCTGGCCGTGGCTTCATTGCCCGGCTACAGACCGCATCTCGGCGATTTGCATGTGTTGCCGGCATCGAATCCGGGTGCTGGTTGCTGGCCCGCTCTGGCCTCGTGGATGGCAGACCGGCCACGGCCCATTGGGAGGAGATCGAGGATTTTACGGCCCGTTTTCCCGACGTGCAGGTCCAGGCCGACCGTTTTGTCGCGCAGGGGAAGTTTTGGACATCCGGAGGTGCTTCGCCAACATTCGACATGATGCTGCATCTCATCCGTCAACACTTTGGCGCGGCCGTTGCACTCGATGTCGCCAGCATATTTGTCTACGATGAAATCCATGCGGCAACGGATGCCCAGCCGGTCATATCTCTCGGACGAATGCAGCATCAGGCGCCGGATCTGGCCCAGGCCATTCGTCTCATGGAAAAGACGATAGACCGGCCTTTGTCGCTCGATGTGCTCGCCCGCAAGCTTGGCTACTCGCGGCGAAAACTCGATATGTTGTTTTCTCGCGGGCTGGAGACAAGCCCTGGCCGCTATTATCTGCGCCTGCGTTTGCAGGCCGCGCAAAGGCTGATTATCGATACGGACCTGGCGGTTAGCGAAATTTCTTTGCGATCAGGATTCGATAGCCTTTCGGCGTTCTCGCGCAGCTTTCGCGGCCATTACGGGCAAAGTCCATTGAAGCTGCGCCTCACGAAGCAGCGTATTCCGCGGGACGGAAGAGCGGCCTGGTAGCAACCGTCGCGCAATTCAGATGGATCTTCAGCGGATCAATGAACGATCGGATCGTCGCCGTCGAAGAATGAGCGAATCCCATCCCGGGCGACGGTTGCGAGGAATTCGTCGAACGCTTCACGATCCGTCGCAAAGGGCTCTTCCCACGTCGTGACGTCATCCTCTTCGGTCACGACTTCCAGTACCCAGTCGTTCTGGCTTCCGGCAGGGCGGTATATATCGACGAGCACCGTGACGCCGTCTTCGGCAAATTCGCCGGCAAGTTCAGAATGCTCCAGTTTTTGCTTCTTAGCCATTCATGACCCCCTGGCGCAGACGGACGTGGCCCAACTCTGCTATGTGTTTGATTGTGTGGGGAGCGCGGCGGGGCCCGAACCCACGACCTACTGGTTGAGAGTCAGGGCAGTTAACCCCTAAGTCTCTGTCTTCGTTTCTTTATTTCCGCTGCGATAAGCACTGTTCTTAAAACGGTGTGTGTGATTTAGGCGAGATTTGATGACCCGTCAATAAGTGCGAGTTCAAAGCCTTAAAGACTATAACCTGCGGTTATGCAGGGCGAAACGATGTGAAAGCAATTTTCGCTTGGCAGGATATATGTGCGTGTAAACTGAACGCTATCCCTCGAAGAGAGATTAAGAATGTTCTCCGACAAGAACTGATTAACTGGCGGACAGGTCAAATTCATCCTCGTGGGCAGGGGCAGCAGCGCTTGCAGTGATTTCGGGAGGCAGGGCGAATTCACAAGGAAGAGGCGGGCAGAGATTTAGTCAAGTAGAAAACGGTCTTGAATTAATGTCTGACAAGCTAAACTACTTCTATCTGGCAAACGAGTGTAATCAATTGAACGGTAATGACTGTGGTGCGCTAGTCGCAGGGAATGCCTCGGTACCAACAGCCCTTTTTTGAAACCCGATCTGGCTTTTCCTTCTAATCGACGGTGACCCTCTCTAGGGAAGGTCAGCCGCCATTTTCCTCAAGGCTTGCAGGGAGAGCTCTTCTGCGGCGCTGAGAAGCTTGGCAACGGGCTTTTTCGGCTGCAGATGATTGGTGAAGTAGCAGGAGATGACGGGAGGTTTCTTGTCGTAGCTCTCGCGGAGTGTCGGCATTTTCATGGACTTGATCACCTGTCTCCTGAATGTAACGGCATCGCTTTGGCAGAACCCGTTGCGTCCGTTCAGGAAATCTTCGACCGTCGTTGTCGGGTCGTTGGAGAAGTGAATGACGTCGGCCTTTTCGCTGAGCGTGATCATCAGGTCATGCAGCGGCCTGTTTTGAAGTTCGGGATCGTCGTAGAACAGGGCTGCGATCAAAAGGGTGACACAGGAGTTCAGAATATAGTGGGTACCGGTGCTCAGAGGTGAGCCCTTGTCGTTGCTCTTTTTGACCAGGCTCGCCACGGCGATGAGATGGTGAAGCCTTTCTGGTGAAAGGTTCTGGAACTCCAGGACGTTCCTGACATGCCAGAAGGGCCGTCCTTCTTTCTCGGCGTCCCAACCGAAAGCCTTCTCGGAATTCACTGCGTAGGTGCTTTCGGGTTCGTACTCGCCGCCAAGCGTCATGTCCTCAGGGCCGATAGCTGTGCCGCCGTGGAACCGCTGGAAGGTCGTGTCGGGTGCGGGCATCCTCTTGAAGTTTTTAGTGACGTCGCCGTACAAATCGGCGAGTAGCTGCTCGTCCTTGTTTGCGGTCTCGATCGAGTACAGGTTCCAGACGCCCTCAAGAAAGTACCTCTTGCCGTCATCCGTAATGATGATGAGGGGCCAATGCCATTCGGTCAGCGAGCCATCGCGTCTTCTCGTTTTCAACTCCTCGATAAAATAACCCCTGCCACCAGTGGGAAGGGGGATGTTCTTCGCTTCCTCGATGTCGGCTCTCGTCAAGACCGGAGATTTGGCGAGAAGATTGTCGAAGATGTCCTTGTAGGCGAGAGACGACTGCCAGGGAATTGAGGCGCTGGTGCCGGGCTCGTCGGGGCCTAGACGGCCCAGGATCTTCGCAGTCAGCTCCTGTTTCTCCTTGAGCTGCTGATCTTTGGCAAGGCAATCGGCGAGGAGTGGAAGGCCAGGAACCTTGCTTGCCAGAAGCTCCATGCGGTCCTCGATATCGTCTTCGGGAATGGCCTCCAATTCACGCGTAAGCGCGCAGGCGACCCCACGTAGCGGGGGGGGGGCGTAAAATGGCTCATTTTCGGCATGAATCATGCGGAGAATCCTATGAGCGACAGTGTGAATCAGGCTCGTGCCTTTGAGGTTTTGACAGCAACACCGGTACGGTCGAGACGTAAGCCGCGCGATTGGCCGGATGACGAGAAGGCGCGGCTGATTGCCGAGACGTTTCTGCCGGGGGCGAATGTCTCGGCTATCGCACGCGCTGCAGGACCAATGCCGACTTGAGGCTCACTAGTCATCTTGACAACAAGTTTAAATCCGTTATTCTGGATATATGGATGAGACTAATACGATCGCCGCGCTTGCGGCCTTGGCGCAGCCGACCCGGCTCCAGACCTTCCGGCTCCTCGTGGAGCGGGAACCCGAGGGTGTTGCAGCCGGGGAGCTGGCCCGTCTGATCGGCGTACCCCAGAACACAATGTCCGCTCACCTTTCAATCCTGGCCACCGCCGGGCTCATTTCGGGAGAGCGCCAAAGCCGCTCCATCATTTACCGGGC
The DNA here is from genome assembly GCF_030814475.1 of Pararhizobium capsulatum DSM 1112. NCBI lineage: Bacteria > Pseudomonadati > Pseudomonadota > Alphaproteobacteria > Hyphomicrobiales > Rhizobiaceae > Pararhizobium > Pararhizobium capsulatum. The sequence goes on from NZ_JAUSVF010000001.1 coordinate 2,408,655, forward strand.
TGATCTCGATCATTTTCGTCAAGTTACCCTCTACCTCCTTCAGGACTGCTGTGGCGGCAACGCCGAACTTTGCGCTCCGTTGATCAAGGAATTGACCCCGTGCTGCCCTCCCAAGGAGGCTTCCCACTTAACCTGAGTCAACCGTCGAGAACCAAGATGACAGATCAAATCTACAACGTGCTGTTCCTGTGCACGGGCAATTCCGCACGATCCATCATCGCCGAGGCTATCCTGAACAGGGTGGGCCGCGGCAAGTTCAAAGCCTACTCCGCCGGGTCGCATCCCAAAGGAGAGGTTCATCCATTTACGCTCCAGCTTCTGAAGGGCTTGAACTACGACACGAGCTTCGCCCGCTCGAAGAACTGGGACGAATTCGCTGCACCCGGCGCGCCGCGGATGGATTTCGTTTTCACTGTCTGCGACAGCGCGGCCGCTGAGGCCTGTCCTGTTTGGCCCGGTCAACCGATGACTGCCCATTGGGGTCTACCCGATCCGGCGGCGGCGGAGGGTACGGAAACTGAGCGGCACCTGGCGTTCGACGATGCCTATCGAATGCTCAACAACCGCATCTCGATTTTCGTCAACCTGCCGATGTCCTCCATCGATAAGCTTGCGCTCCAGACACACCTCCATGAGATCGGCCGCAACCCGACTAAGGCAGGCTGACGGTGATGTTCGATATCCGCCGACGCCTCGTCGCCGAGGCGCTGGGCACCGCTGTTCTGGTCACCACTGTCGTGGGGTCTGGAATAATGGGCGACAGGCTCTCGGACGACACTGCGATCTCGCTCCTCGGCAACACCATTCCGACCGGCGCGATCCTTGTCGTTCTCATCACGATCCTCGGCCCGCTCTCCGGCGCACACTTCAACCCGGTCGTAACACTGGTCTTTGCGCTGCGCCGGGAGATCACTGCTTCGGGTTCCATCGGATACGTCTTTGCCCAGATCGGGGGAGGCGTCCTTGGAACATGGATCGCTCATCTCATGTTCGACCTTCCGGTCCTCCAATTGTCCGAAACGGTCCGGAGTGGCATGTCGCAATGGACGGCCGAAGCCGTCGCTACTTTCGGCCTTGTCTTCACGATTCTTGCGGGCGTTCGCTTCCGCGGAGATGCCGTGCCATGGCTTGTCGGCCTCTATATAACGGCAGCCTATTGGTTCACGTCATCGACCTCGTTCGCCAACCCAGCGGTTGCGATAGCCCGCTCGCTGACGAACACCTTCTCGGGCATCCGGCCGATCGACGTGCCGGGCTTTGCCGCAGCGGAGGTGGTGGGCGCTCTATTGGCGCTCGCGCTGACCGGATGGTTGCTCGCCGACCAGTCTCTCCCTTCCAAAATCCAGATCAATCCCAAAGGTGCCGAATGACCTTTCCAGTCACGATCTACCACAACCCCGCATGCGGGACGTCACGCAACACGCTCGAGCTTATCCGCCACGGCGGGATCCAGCCGACCGTTATTGAATATCTTTCACACCCGCCCACTCGCGAGAAGCTGGTCACCATGATCGCTGACGCGGGCCTGACCGTCCGGCAGGCGATCCGCGAAAAGGGCACGCCTTACGCCGAACTCGGCCTCGCCGACCCTTCGCTGACCGACGACCAGCTTCTCGACGCGATGCTCGCTCATCCCATACTGATCAACCGTCCCTTTGTGGTCACCCCCATGGGAACGCGAATGTCCCGGCCGTCCGAAGTCGTTCTCGACATCCTGCCCGACGACATCTTCCATGGCCCGTTCACGAAAGAAGACGGCGAACGTCTTCTTGACGAGGAGGGCAAGCGCATTGACTGATCTCCCGGCGGCCGACGGACGCCATCTGCGCGCGCTCGATCTCGAAGCTTTGCGTCCGGCATTCTCCACCCATCCGCCTCGCATCCTGATACTCCACGGCTCGCTACGGCAGGTTTCTTACAGCCGTCTCCTTGCGCAGGAAGCGGGACGGCTTCTCGAACGTTTCGGGGCCGAGGTCCGGTTCTTTGATCCCTCCGGCTTGCCGCTCCCCGACGACGCGCCCGCGAGCCATCCCAAGGTCCAGGAACTCCGCCAGCTCTCCGAGTGGTCGGAGGGGCAGGTGTGGGTCAGCCCAGAGCGGCACGGGGCGATCACCGGAATCATGAAAGCGCAGATCGACTGGATACCGCTTTCCATCGGCGCGGTCCGACCGACGCAGGGCAAGACTCTCGCCCTAATGCAGGTATCTGGCGGCTCGCAGTCATTCAACGCGTTGAACACCATGCGGCTGCTCGGGCGCTGGATGCGGATGATCACGATCCCAAACCAGAGTTCGGTCGCCAAGGCATTCCAGGAGTTCGATGCCGACGGCCGGATGAAGCCGTCATCGTACTATGATCGAGTCGTCGATGTCTGCGAGGAACTGATGAAGTTCACGCTGCTGACACGCGACGCCTCGTCCTATCTGACGGACCGCTACAGCGAACGCAAGGAGGAGGCGGTCAAGTTGGAAGCGCGCGTCAACCTCACGTCGGCGGTGTGATGCTATTTCGGTAACTGTCGAAATAGCAATTGACGACGCGGCCCCTCGAAGTTATCTTATTTCCATGGATATCGAAAAAGCGGCAGCGCAGTTGGAAGCTCTCGGCAACGTCACCCGTCTGCGGATTTACCGGACGCTGGTGCGCGCGGGCGAGGACGGTCTTGCCGTCGGCCGTCTACAGGACAAGTTGGACATCCCGGCTTCGACCCTGTCGCACCATCTCAAGCGCCTGATCGACACCGGGCTTGTGGTGCAGGACCGCCAAGCCACAACGCTCATCAGTCGCGCCAACTACAACGGCATGCACGGCCTTGTCGGCTATCTGGTCGACGAGTGCTGCGCCGACGCCAACTGTGTCAAACGTCCTGAGGTGGCGGCCGTGTGACCGTCCCTTTTTTTGCAAGAATACTTCGAAACTTCTGGAAATACGAAAGGAGTGGCGTATGACAACCTCCAAGAATTTGCTTCCCGTCGCCGTCATAGGGGCTGGACCTGTTGGCCTCGCCGCAGCCGCTCGGCTCGTAGAACGTGGAATCCAACCGCTCGTCTTTGAAAAGGGCGTGTCGGTCGGCGCGGCACTGCTTGAATGGGGCCATGTCCGGGTTTTTTCCCCTTGGCGCTACAACATCGACGACGCGGCGCGGGCATTGCTCGAAGCCACTGATTGGACCGCGCCCGCTCCGGACTTTCTGCCGAACGGGAGGGAGATCGTTGAACGTTATCTCGTGCCGCTATCGAGGGTTCCTGGCATCGCGGAGGGCCTCATGCTGGGCGCGATCGTGAAGGCCGTCACCAGGAAGGGACTGACCAAGCTCGCCTCGGCTGGAAGGGAGGACGCGCCCTTCGTCGTTCGATACACCGACGGGCAGGGCGAACGCGATGTCGTGGTCAGCGCCGTGATCGACGCCTCCGGAACGTGGAGCCAGCCGAACCCCATGGGACCGGACGGGCTTCCCGTCGCGGGAGAGGAAGCATCAACAAAGGTCTCGTATGGCATTCCAGACGTAGTCGGTTCGCTCAGGCAAGAGTTCATCGGCAAGCGGACACTCGTGGTCGGGAGCGGCCATTCCGCGATCAACGTCGCCATTGCGCTCATGGACCTGCAAGACACCGATCCGAACACCGAAATCTTCTGGGCCCTCAAGCATCGGGGTGTGGATCGTCTGCTCGGTGGAGGCCTGAACGACCAGCTGCCGGAACGGGGCGCTCTCGGACTGGCAGCCAAGAAGGCGATGGATGATGGTCGGTTGAACATGCTGACGTCGTTTTCGGCCGAATCGATCGTGTCCGATGGCGGTCAAACGACCGTGTTGGCGCGGACTGGAGACCAGCAGGCCCAATTGACGGTCGACCAAATCGTCGTGGCGACAGGGTTTCGTCCGGATTTCTCGTTCCTCAGAGAGCTCCGCATCGAGGTCGATCCCGCTGTCGAAGCGCCGCCGGCACTGGCTCCCCTCATCGACCCGAACTTCCATTCCTGCGGGACAGTGCCGCCGCATGGCGTCGAGGAACTCAAGCATCCGGAGAAAGACTTCTACATCGTCGGCTCGAAGAGCTACGGCCGCGCGCCGACTTTCCTCATGATGACCGGGTATGAGCAGGTCCGTTCGGTGGTTGCCGAGATCGCGGGAGATCATGAAGCCGCCCGGCGGGTGGAACTTGTTCTCCCGGAAACCGGGGTATGCTCGGTATTCATCGCGACAGCATCTGGCGGCTGTTGCGGCGGTCCGGCTCCAACGCGCGAGGACGCCTGTTGCGTCTCCGACGCCATCGCAAAGGACGAAGGAAAGCCTGGATGTGGATGTGGCTCGGTCGCCGCACCGAAGAGAGTGGTCGAGAGCGTTTGACGATGATGGAAGCGAAACTGCCAGTGTGGGTGCTCTTCGGATTGGGGGCGACACAGATCATCGGCTACGGCACGCTCTATTATTGCCTGAGCATTCTGGTTCCCGACATCGCGCATGATCTGGCGGTGTCTGAACAATGGGTATTCGGAATCTTCTCCGTGGCGTTGCTGATTGGAGCTTTCGCCGCTCCCATGTCCGGCAAGCTCGCCGACCGATGGGGGGCGGGAAGGGTGATGGCGATGGGATCAATAGGTTCGACGCTAACGCTAGTCCTGACTTCGATCTCGTCGGGACCGGTGGGCTTCGCAGTATCGCTCACGCTGATGCAGGTGGTCTCCGCCGGGGTCCTCTATTCGACTGCCTTCACCGCGATCGTGCAGGCTGGAGGCAGGAAATCGCGGACCTCGATCGTTCATCTCACCTTGATTGCGGGTTTCGCATCCTCCCTGTTCTGGCCTCTAACAACATGGTTGCACGGCTGGATTTCCTGGCGGGAAGTTTTGATGGTGTACGCCACCATGCACATTCTCGTCTGCCTGCCAGTCCACGTCGGACTTGCCCGGCTTACCTCCGGAGCAGTTCAGGCGGCTCGCGCCGTGCGTCCGGAGGAAACCGCGACCCCGATGCGAAACGGCACTTTGATCTTCGTACTCATGCTCCTCGGCTTCGCGATCGAAGGCTACGCGCTCTCGGCAATGCTGGTCCACATGGTGCCCCTCACGCAGGCGCTTGGCCTTGGGACTGCGGGCCTGCTTATAGCCTCGCTCTTTGGCCCGGCCCAGGTAGCAAGCCGCCTGATCAACCTGGTGTTCGGCGGCGGCCTTCCACAGATGTGGCTGGCGGTCATCGCGGCCGTGCTGATGCCGATTGGGATCGTGATCCTGCTTTCCACAATTCCATGGTTCGCGGGAGCCGTGCTCTTCGCCGTCTGCATGGGTTTGGGGTCTGGGCTGACGAGCATCGTCGGCGGAACTTTGCCCCTCGAGCTATTCGGCCGCAATGGCTACGGCAGCAGGCTCGGATGGTGTACGTCCGCGAAGCAGGTGACGTCCGCCATTGCGCCCGTGTTCATGTCGATGTCCATGGCGGGGATCGGCGTACATGGCTCGCTGTGGGTCGTCATCGGAGCAGGATTGGCAGGAGCAGTGGCGTTCGCATTGATCCCCCTTGTGATCAAGATGTCGACAGTTGAAGGAACCGCATCATTTAGAACGAACTTCTGAATTCTCACCGCGGTTGACGCGCAGCTGCCGACTTTTGTCGCCTCTCGACCCAAAGGAAGGGGCCAAAATGAGTCGCGTCCGCTTTGTCCAATATTCCTCATATCTCGGCTTGGCCTTCCAGGTAGAAGACACAATGACCAACAAGGTTAACCCGGTCCCCGACGAGTTGGCAATCGATCTCACCGCCGCGACGGGAAGCCTGATAACCATGAAAGGTCGTCTTCTTGAGCCTGGCGGCCCAAAATGGTGCCAGCATGCAGTGGGCTGCGCCGGTGACGGGGTCTTCAGGAATACCTTTGGCGGGCGCAAAGTAACGGCTAACGAAATCATATCCGTCGTCACCCGGGGCCGTAACAATTATCCCTGGGCGGTCAAGGCCCGCTATGGCCACGAAGTCGGGCGCGAGGTCGCGGACTGTTTTGGCATGATCGAGAACTGCGAGATAATTGTATTGGTTGACGTGGACCTCCATGGGAGCCACGCCCAACGCTTTAGCAATTCCATGCGGAGGGGCAACAATGTCCGATGGCCGGGAAGGAAAATCCATCACGTAGCCATCGCTCGATCGTGTCACGGGAAGGGGGCCGCTCGCCGTTTGGAAGACCACCTCGTCGAGGCCAAGGTTCAGACGTTCCATGATTACCGCCGCCGTGGCAAGTGTCGCGTGGCCACACAGCGGGACCTCGACCGTTGGCGTAAACCAGCGCAGGTGATACTGACCCAATTGCAAAACCAGGAATGCGGTTTCGGCCAAGTTGTTTTCTGCAGCGATCGCCTGCATCGTCGCATCGTCGGGGAAACTCGGAAGAACCATCACCGCAGCGGGGTTTCCCGCAAAGCGTTGACTGGTAAACGCATCGACTTGAAAAAAGGGTACGCGCACCTGCTGGATACTCCTCGACTGACTTTCGGACACGTTAAGGGACCTTGCCTGCCGCCTTCATTCCGCGCAAGCTCCCGAACGCGATGACGGCTTTTGGCGGCGCGAAGCTGCCGAGCGTTTGACGCCTTCCGGCCCAAAGCGAACTTGGTGAGTTGTCCGCAACCTATAATGGTCAGAGTGGTCGATGAGCTATCGACGTTCTCCATTTTCTTGCCAAATACGAGAATTGCCTTCATCAACTCACGATTTCCATCCGGGTAATATTGACGTGGGATTATTACCCGGATAATAATAGGCATCGTCCACGGGTGCTTAACGTGTCAAGCTCAATTTCCAAATTATTTATGGCTTTCGTTGGCCATCGGCTCATCCTATCCGGCTCGCTCGTCGAGGTTACACTCGCCGTTAAGCAGGCAGCGGAGGCGGACGGGTCGCAGGCTATCCTTGTTTTCGACGATGCGACTGGCCGCCTCGTTGATGTGGATTATCGCGGTACCGAGGCTGACATCGCTGAAAGGGTGTCGCAGCCTGCCCTTTCCTATGTCGGTCGCTATCGCCAGCCACCTGAGGAGCCGCTCGATACTGCCGAACCGGCTGCGAGGCCCAGCGCCCGAGGTAAAGGACGGCCGAAAATGGGCGTGGTGGCGCGGGAAGTTACGCTGCTGCCAAGACAGTGGGAATGGCTCGCAAGTCAGTCTGGCGGTGCTTCCGCAACGTTGCGAAGATTGGTGGATAACGCCAAACGAAGCGGAAACCCCCGCCAACAACAACGCGCGGGTCAGGATGCCGCCTACCATTTTATGCAAGCTATCGCTGGAGACCTGCCAGGATACGAGGAGGCGATCCGCGCCGTGTTTGCCAACGACCGCCCGGGCGTCGAGCGATGCGTTGCCGCCTGGCCGCACGACATTCGCACGCAGGCCATCCGGCTGGCTTTCCAAGGCGATGCAAGCCAATCTGATCAGGAAGATTGATTGTGAAGATCGTCGCAGCCAATGGGATCAACCTCGCCTACGACAGCTTCGGCGATGAGGACCAGGACTCTATTCTGCTGATTTCCGGGTTGGGCACGCAGATGATCCGTTGGACGGTTCCGTTCTGTGAGGAACTGGCCGGGCGTGGCTACCGCGTGATCCGCTTTGACAACCGCGATGCCGGGTGTTCAAGCCATTTTCGCCACTACCCGCCGTTGGATTTCAACGCGCTGGCGGCGGCGCTGATGTCGGGGCAAAGGCCACAGGTTTGTTACACTCTCAACGACATGGCTGCGGACGCAGTCGGCCTGCTCGATGCTCTGGACATAGACAAGGCACATGTCGTGGGTCGGTCGATGGGCGGCATGATCGCCCAGATCATGGCCAGCGATCATTCGGACCGGGTGCTTTCCTTGTCTTCGATCATGTCCAGCACAGGCAATCCTACGCTGCCCCAAGCCGCACCGGATGCGATGGCGATGATGGTGCGGCCAGCACCCGATCCTTTCGTCGACGAAGCCGCCTTCCTCTCCCGTCATCTCGCTTTCGCACGCCGTATCGCTGGTTCGGGTCACCCTTTCGACGAGGAAGGCCATCGACGCCTGGTCCTCGAAGAAGTTCGTCGTGCCTATGATCCCGGTGGGTCCGGTCGCCAGATCGCCGCCATGGCAGTGACGGGCGACCGTCGACGTCGTCTGGCAACAATCGCTAAGCGGACGCTAGTCATCCATGGAACGGACGATCCGCTCTTCCCGCCCGAGTGCGGCGAAGACACTGCCACGTCGATACCAGATGCTGATCTGATGTTGATCGATGGCATGGGACATGATTTACCGACCGCTCTCTATTCAACAACGATAGACGCGATCAATCGAACTGCCCGGCAAGCATAGCAGGATAAGAAAATGTCTGCTCGTGGCGGATACTGTTGAAAAACTAACCGTTGTCGGCATTGGGATGTCATGATTCAATCGTCGCATTGATTTGCGGGGGATTGAGTGATGATGGGATGCCAGACAGCTCCAGCGCAGCTCTTCTACGACTTCTGCCTTGATGATCACGTTCCTGCCGACCACATGCTGCGCGGGATCGACCGCCATCTCGAACTCGACAGCGTACGAGCGCACTTGAAGCCTTTCTACAGCGCCACGGGTCGCCCCTCGATTGATCCCGAGCTTATGATGCGAATGCTGATCATCGGCTATTCCATGGGCATTCGCTCGGAGCGACGGCTTTGCGAAGAGGTCCACCTCAATCTCGCCTATCGCTGGTTCTGCCGCCTCGGTCTGGACGGCAAGGTCCCTGATCACTCAAGCTTCTCGAAGAACCGCCATGGCCGGTTCCGGCAAAGCGACATCCTGCGGCATATGTTCGAAACGGTAGTGGAGCGCTGCCTCTCTCAAGGGTTGGTTGGTACGGAAGGATTTGCAGTCGATGCCAGCTTGATCGCGGCGGATGCAAACAAGCAGCGCTCGGTACCAGGATCGGAATGGGAAGCCAAAGAAGATGCGGGACGCTCGGTACAGGAATATCTGGCTGTTCTCGATGATGCTGCTTTCGGCGCTGCCTCGCCGGTCACGCCGAAGTTCATCTCCTCGTCTGATCCGGCCGCCCAATGGACCGGTGCCCACAAAGGCCACGCCTTCTTCGCCTATGCGACCAACTATCTGATCGATACAGACCACGGCGTCATTCTGGATGTGGAGGCGACACGGGCGATCCGCCAGGCGGAGGTCGGTGCATCCCGCACAATGCTCGGCAGGACCGAGAACCGCTTCGGCTTGCGGCCCGATTACCTCGCGGCCGACAGTGCCTACGGTTCTGCCGACAACCTCGCCTGGTTGGTCAACGAGAAGGAGATCGCGCCGCACATTCCGGTCTTCGACAAGTCGAAGCGGACGGATGGCACCTTCTCGCGTTCCGACTTCACCTGGGAAGCCGAGAAGGAGCAATACCTTTGCCCTGCCGGAAAGGAGCTGAAACAATTCCACCGCACTTACGACCCACCCAGATCGGGGATCACGGCCGAGGGAACCCGGCTTTATCGTGCCAGCAAGAAGGACTGTGATCAGTGTGAACTGAAGCCTCGATGCTGCCCGAACATGCCTATGCGCAAAGTACCGCGCGATCTCAACGAGGATGCACGCGATGTCGCCCGAGCGATTGCCAAGACACCGGAGTATGAGCAGTCACGGCATCGTCGAAAGAAGGTCGAAATGCTCTTCGCTCACCTCAAGCGCATACTACGGATGGCACGTTTAAGGCTTCGAGGGCCGTGTGGTGCGAGAGACGAATTCCTGCTTGCCGCAACCGCACAGAACCTGAGGAGGCTGGCCAAACTCAGGCCTCAGATGCCGCCATGCGGTGCCATCGCCGCTTGAGGGCGGCATCGACCGATACCCTGCGCTAAGGCGTGGGCAGATCGCAGCATAGTGCACCGCCCAAAAGACCGAAAAGGGCGTGTGAGCGGATAATCCGTCGAGTTTTTCAACGATATCGGCGCGCAGGAGACGTGACGTCGGGATGTCTGCTTTCGGGTGCATGTCAGAGCGGCGTGTCTGACCGACATAAAGGTGAAGCTGCCATGACGCCCCAACGCCCTCTGTGCGGGTGGAAACAGCCCAGCCTTGACTATTCCGGCTTCCGATGGTGAGGCGGGCTTGGTATAGGCCGCTTGGAATTCTGAATTTGCTGGGGTCTCACTATGGAAAAATTTTTCTACGCAATTGTCGGCGAACATACGAATGTCAACGCTGGGCTGGGCCGCTTCATACTCCTGTTCATTGCGTTTATGGTGATTGGCGGCGGCGCGTTCTGGTTCTTGAGGCAGTCGTAATCCCCTCCCATGATGAAGGGGTGTGGGGGTGGGCGGCCGCTATTGGGCCGATACTGTTGAAAAACTAACCGTTGTCGGCATTGGGATGTCATGATTCAATCGTCGCATTGATTTGCGGGGGATTGAGTGATGATGGGATGCCAGACAGCTCCAGCGCAGCTCTTCTACGACTTCTGCCTTGATGATCACGTTCCTGCCGACCACATGCTGCGCGGGATCGACCGCCATCTCGAACTCGACAGCGTACGAGCGCACTTGAAGCCTTTCTACAGCGCCACGGGTCGCCCCTCGATTGATCCCGAGCTTATGATGCGAATGCTGATCATCGGCTATTCCATGGGCATTCGCTCGGAGCGACGGCTTTGCGAAGAGGTCCACCTCAATCTCGCCTATCGCTGGTTCTGCCGCCTCGGTCTGGACGGCAAGGTCCCTGATCACTCAAGCTTCTCGAAGAACCGCCATGGCCGGTTCCGGCAAAGCGACATCCTGCGGCATATGTTCGAAACGGTAGTGGAGCGCTGCCTCTCTCAAGGGTTGGTTGGTACGGAAGGATTTGCAGTCGATGCCAGCTTGATCGCGGCGGATGCAAACAAGCAGCGCTCGGTACCAGGATCGGAATGGGAAGCCAAAGAAGATGCGGGACGCTCGGTACAGGAATATCTGGCTGTTCTCGATGATGCTGCTTTCGGCGCTGCCTCGCCGGTCACGCCGAAGTTCATCTCCTCGTCTGATCCGGCCGCCCAATGGACCGGTGCCCACAAAGGCCACGCCTTCTTCGCCTATGCGACCAACTATCTGATCGATACAGACCACGGCGTCATTCTGGATGTGGAGGCGACACGGGCGATCCGCCAGGCGGAGGTCGGTGCATCCCGCACAATGCTCGGCAGGACCGAGAACCGCTTCGGCTTGCGGCCCGATTACCTCGCGGCCGACAGTGCCTACGGTTCTGCCGACAACCTCGCCTGGTTGGTCAACGAGAAGGAGATCGCGCCGCACATTCCGGTCTTCGACAAGTCGAAGCGGACGGATGGCACCTTCTCGCGTTCCGACTTCACCTGGGAAGCCGAGAAGGAGCAATACCTTTGCCCTGCCGGAAAGGAGCTGAAACAATTCCACCGCACTTACGACCCACCCAGATCGGGGATCACGGCCGAGGGAACCCGGCTTTATCGTGCCAGCAAGAAGGACTGTGATCAGTGTGAACTGAAGCCTCGATGCTGCCCGAACATGCCTATGCGCAAAGTACCGCGCGATCTCAATGAGGATGCACGCGATGTCGCCCGAGCGATTGCCAAGACACCGGAGTATGAGCAGTCACGGCATCGTCGAAAGAAGGTCGAAATGCTCTTCGCTCACCTCAAGCGCATACTACGGATGGCACGTTTAAGGCTTCGAGGGCCGTGTGGTGCGAGAGACGAATTCCTGCTTGCCGCAACCGCACAGAACCTGAGGAGGCTGGCCAAACTCAGGCCTCAGATGCCGCCATGCGGTGCCATCGCCGCTTGAGGGCGGCATCGACCGATACCCTGCGCTAAGGCGTAGGCAGATCGCAGCATAGTGCACCGCCCAAAAGACCGAAAAGGGCGTGTGAGCGGATAATCCGTCGAGTTTTTCAACGATATCGGGCCCAAAGCAGCCATTAACGCTTCCATTTAAAGAAGGGTTGCTGCCTTGTTATGCGTCAACTTCTCCAGGCTTTCTAATGCTCGGGAGCTGCGCAATGCCCACGGTGGCGAACGGAACGAGGATTAGGCCGATCGGAAGCCAAAGGTACCATCGTCGCTTCTTAACTGCCGCAATCCGTGCTGCTCCAATGCCCGAGGACAACCACAGCAGGATTCTTCCATAATCCAACCAAGTCATAGACGCCTCAGAGTTTGCAAGATGTTGCAATTTCTGTCGCACTTAGTCGCCGTTGTCCACCCCTCCGGCTCGAGTTCATCTCCAAGTTCAATTCTATTCTCGGCCTTTCCCTTGTTCGATGGATAGAGGACGCAGCCTTCCTATTTTCCAAACAAACCAATGCCGTCAGTATATCAACGACCGCGAGGGACGGGGGAATGGTCGGGAAATGGCAGCTGTTGAGCCATGACGCCTACCGGCCCCTAAGCAGCCGTACCTGGACGTGGAGCCCGGCCAACCAGCCGGGATTTGCGATTTGACGGTGCTGGTTTGAAAACCCCGACCGACCTCACCTCATTTCGCAGGCGCAACGAGCGGTTCCCCTTTGCGAACAACATAAGTCGCCAGCTCCGATGCACTGCCAGTGCCCATATTCTTGGCCGCGTGAACAACACCAGCGGGAATGAAGAGCGTCTGTCCGGCAGAAAGGGTCACCGATTTGTGCCCCTCAAGTTCGTACTGCAGCGTCCCTTCGAGTACATAAGCTACCTCTTCTCCCGGATGCGAATGTCTCGGAGCTAGCGAACCTGGGGCAAAATCGACGCGCACCTGCACAATCTGGTAGCCCGGAACCTCAATGTCATTCTTGAGAAGATCGGTGCGCTGTAACGGATCAGCCCAAGCGGCGGTTGAGGGTAACGCAGTCGCGATTAATGCGAGTGCGCAGACAATATTGCGAAGCGTTTTCATTGAAACGTCCTTTCGTGACTGGACTTATTTTCAGTTTTCTCGGGGGCTTAGAGAAATTGAGGAGCTATCGGAGCATTTCCGCAGCCTTTGTGTACCCGCCACCCATGCCGTCCAGGAAATGTAGGTGAGAACCCTTGTTGCTGGATGGGACAAGGCAGGTCATAAGGGCGTGGGTCTGCCGGTGCAGGCCAAACTTGATCTCTCCGCGATTTCTGGCACGGACAAGCAGGGCCTCAACCGATTCGATCTGGTCTGACGTGCAATCCAACGTCAGGCGTAGAACATCGTCGTATCTGCGATAGTCGGAATTCGAGACGACATCCGCCCAATCTCCACCGCCGAGATATTCTGCGACATCCTCGGTGATGACAACGTCGCTCGGCACAGGATGGGAGCGCCGTTCGCCCTCGTCGAACACTGCTACGATCTGTTTCGCCAGCGTCGCGAACATTGCAGACTTTGTATGATCCACGGGTTCTACCAAGAGGGAGAGTATCTCGCCGCTCTGGCTGGGGATGGGGGCCCACTCGCAGGTTAGTCCTATTAGGTCCGGGGCGCTGCGTGTGAGATTGTGTTCTATCATATATTTTCCGGCCTTTATTTGCCGGTTCGCCCAGTTCAGCCCGCCGCCAGCAAACATGGCATACGTAGCCGCCTTGGAGGCGGAATATCGGGCGGTTCTGACGTCGTTTCCGGACGCTCGGACTTCTTTCATTGAGATCAGGCCTGCACGCAGGTCTAGCTGGAAGACGTGGCGGATGTACTCGACTGTCTGCCGGAGAGCCGCTGTCGCCGTTTCCAACCTCCCAGGATGAAGGGCGAAGGCGGCACCATCGCCGCGAAAGACGAATGGAAAGTCGAAGCTGTTCCAGGCGTTTCCGAGTGCCGCGATTGCTGATGCGCCCGCAAAATTGACGTCCTTGTATCGGCCCGAAGCCACCGCCGAAGTGGAGTCGACGACATCCGTTATTCCGACGAGCCACTCGTCAGGCAGCGGTTGGTAAATCGTCGTGTCAAGCAGATCGGCAAAATCATCGTACGCGCGGTCATGCGCTTTGGACTTAAACATTGAATTGCCTCCAGACCTTTCACGCCATCATTGATGGCTCGATCTCATTGTTGTCGGGTCTGCCCGCCTGATGCGGTCAGACCCGAGAAACGGAGCTCAAACGAGGTTGGTCACAACATTGACGTTGCCGTGCGTTGCCTTGGAGTAAGGGCAGATCGTATGAGCGGCGGCGATCAACTCACGTGCGATCACAGGATCAATGTCGGGCACGCTGACATTGAGACGGGCGCTCAGGAAGTAGTTGCCATCATCGGCGTTCAGATCAATTTCAGCATCAACTGCCGTCCCTGCCGGGAGCTTGATCTGTCTCTGGGAGGCGGCAACTTCGATAGCACCCATATAGCAGGCGGACCATGCGGCACCGAAGAGGTTCTCGGCGGCCGGATGCGGCTGCTTCATCTTGATGTCAAGAAATCCATCGCTGCTGCGGGCTCCGCCTTCGCGGCCGTTTGTGTTGTGTGTCTTACCAGTAAAGAGAACCTTGGCGGTCATAACGAAATCCTTTTCGGTAGCTGTTGATGATTGCGTCTGCACCGTTGTGCTGACCAAAAACCTACTGCTCCCGGACGGAAACCGCACGTTATGCGTTGTTAGCTGTCATTAGCTGTCATCAGCGACGCCTGCGAACAGAATGCGTTTGAAGCCGCCCAACCCCTTTGCGTAAAGGAGTTTTGATCTGGATGGTGGTGGCCGTGGCGCAACTATGAACATCTAACAACGCCTAACGTGCCCACCAAACTTTCTAGGCGTACCTCTTGGAGCAGCACAGTCGTGCAAACGATCAACCTGTATCCGAGGAGAATGATCATGACCGCTATCAAGACTGACGTTATCGATCAAGACCGCCGTCGCCTTTTGGCTGCCGCAGCATCCGGCATCGCCGCACTCGGCGTTGCTAGCTTGCTACCCTCATATTCCGAGGCAGCGCTGGCATCTGATACTATCCGTCCGTTCCTGGTGAACGTTCCAGAAGCCGATCTCGATGACCTTCGCTATCGTCTTGCTCACACACGGCTCCCTGAAAGAGAGACTGTAGGCGACTTCACCCAAGGGGTACCGCTCAAAACCACCAAGCAGGTGCTGGATCACTGGCAGAACAAATACGACTGGCGCAAGGTCGAGGCACGGATCAATGCCGTCCCGAATTTCATCACCGAGATCGATGGCCTAGACATCCATTTCATCCACGTCCGCTCTAAGCACGAAAACGCACTTCCCCTGATCGTAACGCATGGATGGCCCGGTTCGATTATCGAGCAGTTGAAGATCATCGGGCCGCTCACCGATCCCACTGCCCACGGCGGCAGCGCCTCGGATGCATTCCATATCGTCATCCCGTCGATGCCGGGGTACGGCTTCTCCGGAAAACCCGAAGCGACAGGATGGGGACCTGAACGCATTGCATCGGCCTGGATCACCCTGATGCGACGCCTGGGCTATCAGCAGTTTGTCGCTCAGGGCGGCGATTGGGGTGCGGTGGTGACCGATATGATCGGCGTGCAGGCTCCTCCGGAGCTGCTTGGCATCCATACCAATATGCCTGGGGCCATCCCCGACGAAATTAACAATGCCTCGTTTGTGGGAGCGCCTGCGCCAGAGGGGCTTTCAGACGACGAGAAGGCCACGTACGATCAGCTGGTCTCCTTCTACAAGAATGTCTACTACGCATTTCTGATGGGCACGCGTCCCCAAACCCTTACTGGATTGTCGGACTCTCCTATCGCGCTTGCCACCTACATGCTCGATCACGACCGGGCGAGCCTCGAAATGATTGCCCGGTCGTTTAACGGCCAGGACGAGGGACTCAGCCCTGACGATGTCCTCGACAATGTGACGCTGTTCTGGCTGACAAACACAGGCGTATCGTCCGCTCGCCTTTATTGGGAGAACAAGCTCGCATTCTTTGCTCCGAAGGGTGTCAAGGTGCCTGTCGCGGTCAGTGTGTTCCCGGACGAGCTTTACCAAACGCCGCGTGCGTGGGCCGAGAAAGCGTACCCGAACCTCGTGCACTACAACAAGCTTCCCAAGGGCGGACATTTTGCAGCTTGGGAGCAGCCGAAGTTTTTCACGGACGAAGTTCGGGCTGGATTTCGCAGCCTCCGGAAAACTGGCTGAGCTTTGGACTGGAGCCCAACGGGCTCCAGTTTCCTCGAAGGGATATGCGCGTGAACAAGACCAAGACCATGCATCTCATCTATACAGCGATTACAGAAACCAAGGGCGGACGCAAAAATGGCTTCGCCCGCAGTGCCGATGGTGTGCTCGATGTCAGGCTCTCAGACCCGAATTCGGACCGCATTGGAACCAATCCAGAGCAACTTATGGCCGCCGCTTGGTCGGCCAGTTTCGCAAGCTCTGTTGCAAATGTGGCCCGAGAGACCGGCGTGAGCCTCTCCACCCAAGTAAGGATTCATGCCGAGGTCGACCTCTCTTCCGATGAGTGTGAAACACTGCTTGGTGTGCGGCTTGCCATTTACCTCCCCGGTCTCGAACGGGACGTGGCGTGGAGGTTGATTGAAGATTCTCGACGGATATGCCCATTCTTCCGAGCCACGCAGGGCAACATTGAAGTTGTCTTCGAGATCGTCTGAACGAAGGGGCTGAGCGACACGTTGGTCCTCAATAGCGCCGGAAGCACCGTTGGAGTATAATGAGCAAGTAGGGGCGCTGGGGCGAAACTCATGAACGGGGTTGGCGACGCTAGAGAGGATATGCTTTCCTTCGGCCCGTTCAATTTGAGCGTCGGCCAGCGTCTTCTCGCGAAAGACGGTGTTCCGGTCGATCTCGGTTCCCGTGCTTTGGACTTGTTGGTCGCTCTCACGCTCGCCCCCAATGTCGTCGTCAGCAAACAGGAGCTGATTTCCCGGGTCTGGCCTGACGTCATCGTTGATGAAGGCAGCCTGCGTTTTCACATGACCGGACTGAGGAAGGCGCTTGGCGATGGCCATGACGGCGCGCGTTACATAACGACCGTCGCCGGGAGAGGTTATTGTTTCGTTGCGCCCATCTCGCGCTCCACCCACCTAAGGCAAGACCACGCCGCGTCCGATTTCCGTCACGCCCTCCTGCCGAGTCGACTTGATCGCATGGTCGGACGTGAGCAGGATGTCTTGGCTCTTTCGGAAAAACTGATGACGTCGCGGATGGTGACCATCGTCGGTGTCGGCGGTGTCGGAAAGACAACCGTCGCCACAGCCGTTGCACATCACCTTGCTCCGTCATTCAACGGCGCGGTAGTGTTTGCGGACTATGGCATGTTGAGCGATCCCGGATTGGTCCCGGCCGGAATTGCCTCGATGCTTGGCTTGTCCGTCGGCTCCAACGATGTAAGGCCAAGCTTGATTGCCTATCTCCGGGAAAAGCAAATCATGCTGGTTCTTGATACCTGCGAGCATCTGATCGATGCCATTGCCGATCTCGTGGCCACCATTATCGACGCCGCGCCAAACGTCTTCCTCTTGGCGACAAGCCGGGAAGCATTGAGAATTGAAGCGGAAAGCGTCTACAGACTCGACACACTGGCTTGCCCGCCGGATGATCCGGAGCTTTCGACCGATGCCGTTCTGGCATTTCCAGCGACGAAACTGTTCGTGGAACGCGCTGCGGCGAGCGGAGCCACACTTAAACTCAACGACCAAGATGCCCGCGTCGTTGCCGGCATTTGCCGAAAACTCGACGGGATGGCGCTTGCTTTAGAACTCGCTGCCCGGCGCGTCGAGAGTTATGGTCTACACCAGACCGCACGGCTGCTCGGACAGCATTTGACTCTGGGGTGGGCGGGATCGCGAACGGCACCGCCGCGACAAAAAACGCTGCAGGCCACCCTCGACTGGAGTTTTGGGCTTCTTACCGACATCGAGCGAACCGTGCTTCGACGTCTGGCGGTGTTTGTAGGCAATTTCACGCTTGATGCCGCGCTGGAAGTGCTCTCAGGTTCCGACATTGCTCCTTCGGTAGTCTTCGGTGCAATTGACAACCTCGTCGCCAAGTCCCTCCTCGCTACCCATCCCCTGGGGGCGACGATGCGCTACCGACTACTGGACACAACACGGGCATACGCTATTCAATGCCAGACGGACGAAGATCGTGCAGGTTTGAATGCGCGTCATGCGGCGTACTATCAGCGATGGCTGGAGCAATATGGACCGGATTGGCCGACATTGTCGACGGGTCCGGAGCGACTGCCGTATTTTGTCAGCATCAACAATGTTCGAGCGGCATTGGAGTGGGCTTTTGGGGAGCAAGGCGATATCGCCGTCGGCATCAGGCTTGCTGCGGCCGCCGTTTCTGTCTTCCAGGTGATGTCGCTTTTCCCCGAATGCCAGCGCTGGTCGCAACGCGCACTTTTGGCTCTGAATGAGGAGTTCAAGGGAAGCGCTGAAGAAATGCACCTGCAAGCGGGTCTCGGAATATCCCAAATGTATTTGCAGGGCGGTCTCGAGGCCCCGCAGATCGCTCTCGGTCGCGGGCTTTCCATCGCTGAAGACCGGGGTAATGCGATTGATCAGTTGCGCATTCTGGGCCTGCTGCACATGTTCAACCTTCGCACGGGCGACTTTTATGCTGCCCTTGCCTATGCACGCCGCTGCTCGTCGATTGCCTCCACTCTGGACGATCCCTCGACCGTTGAGCTAGGCCACTTCTTCCTCGGAAATTCGCTGCATTTTACAGGCGATCTCGGCAATGCCCGAAGTGAACTTGAGGCCGCCGCGAGGGGCGAGCCGCAGCCACAGCGAACCCCCGCGAGCTACGTCGGCTTTGAAGGAAAGCATCTCGCTGGCGGAATTCTCGCTAGAAACCTATGGCTACAAGGCTATTCAGACCAAGCCGACATCCGGGCGCGGAAGACGATCGGCGACGCGGCGAAACTAGATCATTCGCTTACACTGTGCATCGCGCTGCTGGGGGGGATAGCCGTCTTTCTTTGGCGGGATGACGTGCGAAGTGCAGAGGAGCATATAGAGTGGTTAATCTCCCGCGCCGGGCTCAACTCTCTGTCTCCGTACGTTTCGGTTGCTCGGGGCTTTGAAGGTGAACTGGCTATCCGACGCGGAGATGTAAAGCTCGGGATCGACACCTTACGAAGATGCATCGAGAGACTTCATAATTCCACCTACGAAGTGTTCACGACGATGCTTGAACTGTCTCTCGTAAAAGGACTGGCGGTAGTCGGCGAATACGAAGAGGGCTTTTCCAGGATCAATAAGGCAATCGAACTGGTCGAGAGAAACGGAGACCTCTGCTATTGGCCGGAATTGCTTCGCATTAAAGCGACCCTGCTATTGTCGACACAATCGATTGGTGAGGCGGAAGCATGCCTGGTTTCATCAATTGAGAAAAGCACCAAAATGGGCGCACACGCTTGGGAGCTGCGGACTGCGACAGACCTCGCTGCGCTCTGGATCGCGGATGGGAGGCTACGCGATGCGCTGAAGTTGCTGCAGGCGGTCCTGGAGCCCTTTGATGAAGGCTTGGACACGGCGGATGTGATAGCTGCAAAGAGTTTGTTAGCAACAGTCTTATAACATTCGGGCCACGCTATTCAGTCTGCGGCGGCAAAGCTAATCGAGTTGGATTAGTAGTTCCTGTGCTCGCATCAGGTCCATTGTGTGGGAGCCTTCAACAAAGTTGTCGAACACCGGCCGTAATATTTTGGCCGCCACGCCGATCTCACCGCGACTTGCTTCAAGCCGCGCCAAGTCGATCGCGGTACGCAGCTCCCAGGCTCTTGCGCCCTGCCGACGGCTCAAGTCAAGTGACTGGGATAGGCAATCCTTAGCCTCGTCTTCCCGCGGTTGCGGCATCTTCAAGAGGACGGCCCCCCTCACACGAAGTAGTTCCGGCAAGTACAATTCGTCGCCATTCGCCGCTACAGCGCTTATTGTCTGATCGACCAACTCCATCGCTTCGGCGAACTGCCCGATCATATTCAAGCCGTGAACAAGCGAGATGCTAAGTTCAGTAGTAAGCGTTTCGTAGCCCACAGCATGGATCGCTCGCAGGCTCGCTCGCAGGTCTTCAACGCCGGTTTGCGCCGCACCGCGTAGGATTGCCAGTTCCCCTCTGCGTGCCCGACCTGCCGCTATGAAGGGGCCCAACGAATTAGACTCGGCGTGATAAACGATTGCCTCGATGTGTTTTTCAGCAAGGTCCCAGTTTCCAGTCCATAAATATACTGATGCTGCCCATCCCAGCACCACAGCGAGTGCGGCAGGGCGGTCGATCATCGTGGCAGTCTCGATAATATCATGGGCGCGTTGTTCGGCCTGAAGGGGATGGCCCTGTAGCCAGAGGTTTCGCGCCAACGTCACTTCACTCGGATAATGAAGCTCGTGGGATAGATATATCGTCGTGCGGCGCACCCTCGACCACAGGTCCAAGCTTGCTTCGAGTTCAACACGGGCCGACGCTAAGTCGCCCATCAGATGCAGTGACCGCCCCAGGATTGAACGGGCCTGCGCGGACGCCGCGACATCGTCAACCGTTTCGGACACGGCCCGGCAACGTTGAGCGTAGAGCAGGGCGGTCCTGAAATCGCCACTTCGAAAATAGAACGTGCGGAGCATGCCTAACAGTGCGACTTGATTGACGGCCTCATCGAGGTCTTCTGCGATTTTCAGGCTTCGGCTTAACGCCAGCAAGGCCGCTTCACTTTTTCCCTGCAAATGGGTAGCCGCAATCCCGAAGACTGCTTGAAGATGCATCTCGTGAGTACTGCCCGCGTCACGTCGTCGAGCGCCTCGATTGCTCGTTCCGACCAGTGATGACATTCAGATAGCAACGACATGGCCAAGAATGCGGGGGCCGCTGTGGCTGCGAGTATTACTCCCGCATTGAGGTCGCCAGTATCACCAAAGCACCATTCAAGAGCCGCACGAACGTTCCCAACCGCGTCGAAATGCGACGCCCTTTCCGTACCCGATGCTAAGTCCACCCAATCGGGTGCTATCTGCTCCAGCCAGCGCCCACAATATACAACATGTCGGAGTGCTAGGTCGAAGCATTCGGCTTCGCCTATAGGTATTTCGAGAGCGTAGGAACGCGTTGTATCCAGCAGGCGGTATCGGAGCATGGCTCCGATAGGCCGGACCGCAACCATCGATTTGGCGATCAGGCTGTCTATCGCGCCAAACACGGACTGCCGATCCAAGTCTGCGCTCGCTACGATCTCGCCCGCCGCATCGAGGGTAAAGTTCCCAACAAATATGGCCAGTCGGCGGAGGACAGTGCGCTCCAGTTGAGAGAGGAGTTCATAGCTCCAATCAAGTGTTGCCTGGAGGGTCCTTTGGCGAGGTGGTGCTGTTCGAGAACCAGGCCACCGGAGTGACAAATGTTCGTTCAAGAGGACGGAGGTCTGGTGAAGACCGTAAGCTTCGACATGCCTCGCCGCCAACTCAATCGCCAAAGGCACGCCCTCGAGTTTCCGGCATAGGTTTCCGATCAAGGGGGCATCGGTATCCGCAATGTCCAAGTGCGCGTCGCTTGCTACCGCCCGCTCCACGAACAATCGCGTTGCCGGATATTCTTGAATGACCGCTGCGGTGACGGCAACATTCTCCGATGGATAGCCGAGGGAGTCCAACCTGTAGACGCGCTCGCCATCGGTCCTAAGAGCCTCCCGACTTGTTGCGAGGATGTGAACTTCTGAAGCGGCTTCAACCAGACCAGCCGCCACGGTAGCGACCGCGTCCAAGACATGCTCACATGTATCCAGTATCAGGAGAATTCGCTTGTCACGCAAGAACGCAACTATGCTTGAGGTGGCATCTCCCGCACCCACCGATAAGCCCAGCAGAGACGCAACGGTGGTGGCCACGAGGTTTGCATCGCCTATCATTCCAAGATCAACAAACAGCGTTGCTCCGGCGAATGTCTCGTTCAGATGGTGACCGACAGCAACTGCGACTGTCGTCTTTCCAATTCCGCCCGGACCTACGATCGTCACGAAGCGCGAGGCAACAACCTGCGCTGACAGCTTCAGAACATCATCATTCCTGCCGACCATCCTGGATAGGCGACTTGGAAGGTTGGCGTGTTGGAAACCGGTTTGAGTGGAGGCTTTAGCCTTTAGTCTATCGCTGCGCGCCAGTGGCGCTACGAAGCAATAACCTCGCCCGGCGACGGTGGTGATGTATCTAGCACCGGCTAGCCCATCACCCAGCGCCTTTCGAAGGCTATTCATCTGAAATCGCAGACTGCCTTCTTCCACAATAACGTCGGGCCAAACCAGCGAAATCAAATCCTGCTTGCTGACAGTCTTGTTGGGCGATGCCGTGAGGACAATCAATATATCCAGTGCGCGCGCGCCCAGTTCTACCGGCGCGGAATCCTTGGTTAGCAGCCTTTGGGCAACATGCAGATTGAACGGACCAAACGATAGTTCGTCAAAGGCTGGCTCCTCAGCTATCGCCATCTGATTAACTTCCAGCCGCCAATTTTACGCAAATATAGCTGAAACCGGGCTCCTGCGCCAGATTTCGAAGAGACCGCAAAGCAGAGGTCCTCGCCCCATTAGCGAGGAGCGACGGGGCACCGGTGGCCATGATCGTCACCTCTGGTGGCCATAACGCGGCCGACATCGAGGGAGACCAGGTCTGCTTTCTGGCGAAACCCTTCCGGAAGGAGACCCATCCTGATGGAACTGGAAGACCGGATGTCGTCAGTCCGATATCCCACGAATGCTCTGGCGGGCTGACCAGTTTTCGCAAAGACTTTGAAATCACTGCGGTACCATCACGTCTATCGGTCATTACCCGTTTCGATGGCAGCCTGCAGCGACCCTGTCGTGCGTTCGTTTCCGTCCGGGTATGCGAAGAGCGCTCTCCTAGTTGATTGAGCGCCCTTCGTGCTTTGAAGGCTAGATTAGATTCGACCTAAACGCTCATCGCGAAACGAGATGAGGCGTTGCCGAGCCTCGTCCCATAGGACCAGCTTAACGGCACGGAGGCTGTCCATTATCGTTATCCGGCCCATGTCGCTCAGTTCCGGATGATCTCTCAGAACTTCCGGCAACCTGTAGAAAGGCACTTTGCTCGACAGGTGGTGCACATGATGGATACCAATGTTTCCGGTGATCCAGCGTAGCGGCAAAGGCAAGACGTAGTGCGACGACCCATGGATCGCGGCGTGCGCAAACTGCCATTCCGGCGGCTTCGACCAGTGCGTCTCCTCGAATTGGTGCTGGATGTAAAACAGCCAGATTCCCGCAGCGCCTGCAAGAAGCACGATCGGCAAATGAACGATCAGAAACGGAACGACGCCGAGCGACCAGATCAGCAAAACGGAGATGGTTGCCACCACAGCGTTAGTCGCCATCGTAGACACCCAGGGCAGGGACCCCGAGCGCATCATTCCAATCGGCAAGCGCTGCTTGATCAGGAATACCCACGCTGGCCCTATCCCGAACATAATCAACGGATGCCGATACAGGCGATAGCCGAAACGGCCCCAACCTGACAGCGCCCTGTACTCCGACACGGTCAGTGTGGTGATGTCGCCCATGCCGCGCTCATCCAGGTTTCCGGCCGATGCATGGTGCTCGGCGTGCGCCCGCCTCCAATAGTCGTACGGTGTCAGCGTCAGTATCCCGATCGCGCGACCTGTCCAGTCGTCGAACCTGCGTCGGCCGAAAAACGAACCGTGGCCGCAATCGTGCTGGATCATGAAAAGGCGAAGCAGAAACCCGGCGGCAGGGATGATGAGGATCAGTCCAATCCAGTAGCCATAATGAACCGCGGCCCACGCTGATAACCAGAAGAACGCAAACGGGATGGCGCTGACTAGAAGTTCGAAAAGGCTGCGTCGGGGAGAGGGTTGACGGTATTTCGAGAGGGTCTTCAGCCAAGCCTTTTCGGCGCTGCCAAAAGCCACCTCAGGAGCGGGTGAGTTCATCAGTTGTCGTGTTCCTTAAATCGCTGGGAGTATATTGCGTCGCGTGTGTACACGGGGTTCATGTCCGGAGCTAGGCGAAAAGGAATTCGGATTTCAGCGCAGCCGCCCTAGCCTAGCTTGCCTAGTCCAAATATTTGAAAGCCAAGGATCGGCGGCAAAATCTTGTGCGGTCTGCTCTGTAGACATGTCCGCTTTTGGCGGATATCGTTGAAAAACTCGACGGATTATCCGCTCACACGCCCTTTTCGGTCTTTTGGGCGGTGCACTATGCTGCGATCTGCCTACGCCTTAGCGCAGGGTATCGGTCGATGCCGCCCTCAAGCGGCGATGGCACCGCATGGCGGCATCTGAGGCCTGAGTTTGGCCAGCCTCCTCAGGTTCTGTGCGGTTGCGGCAAGCAGGAATTCGTCTCTCGCACCACACGGCCCTCGAAGCCTTAAACGTGCCATCCGTAGTATGCGCTTGAGGTGAGCGAAGAGCATTTCGACCTTCTTTCGACGATGCCGTGACTGCTCATACTCCGGTGTCTTGGCAATCGCTCGGGCGACATCGCGTGCATCCTCATTGAGATCGCGCGGTACTTTGCGCATAGGCATGTTCGGGCAGCATCGAGGCTTCAGTTCACACTGATCACAGTCCTTCTTGCTGGCACGATAAAGCCGGGTTCCCTCGGCCGTGATCCCCGATCTGGGTGGGTCGTAAGTGCGGTGGAATTGTTTCAGCTCCTTTCCGGCAGGGCAAAGGTATTGCTCCTTCTCGGCTTCCCAGGTGAAGTCGGAACGCGAGAAGGTGCCATCCGTCCGCTTCGACTTGTCGAAGACCGGAATGTGCGGCGCGATCTCCTTCTCGTTGACCAACCAGGCGAGGTTGTCGGCAGAACCGTAGGCACTGTCGGCCGCGAGGTAATCGGGCCGCAAGCCGAAGCGGTTCTCGGTCCTGCCGAGCATTGTGCGGGATGCACCGACCTCCGCCTGGCGGATCGCCCGTGTCGCCTCCACATCCAGAATGACGCCGTGGTCTGTATCGATCAGATAGTTGGTCGCATAGGCGAAGAAGGCGTGGCCTTTGTGGGCACCGGTCCATTGGGCGGCCGGATCAGACGAGGAGATGAACTTCGGCGTGACCGGCGAGGCAGCGCCGAAAGCAGCATCATCGAGAACAGCCAGATATTCCTGTACCGAGCGTCCCGCATCTTCTTTGGCTTCCCATTCCGATCCTGGTACCGAGCGCTGCTTGTTTGCATCCGCCGCGATCAAGCTGGCATCGACTGCAAATCCTTCCGTACCAACCAACCCTTGAGAGAGGCAGCGCTCCACTACCGTTTCGAACATATGCCGCAGGATGTCGCTTTGCCGGAACCGGCCATGGCGGTTCTTCGAGAAGCTTGAGTGATCAGGGACCTTGCCGTCCAGACCGAGGCGGCAGAACCAGCGATAGGCGAGATTGAGGTGGACCTCTTCGCAAAGCCGTCGCTCCGAGCGAATGCCCATGGAATAGCCGATGATCAGCATTCGCATCATAAGCTCGGGATCAATCGAGGGGCGACCCGTGGCGCTGTAGAAAGGCTTCAAGTGCGCTCGTACGCTGTCGAGTTCGAGATGGCGGTCGATCCCGCGCAGCATGTGGTCGGCAGGAACGTGATCATCAAGGCAGAAGTCGTAGAAGAGCTGCGCTGGAGCTGTCTGGCATCCCATCATCACTCAATCCCCCGCAAATCAATGCGACGATTGAATCATGACATCCCAATGCCGACAACGGTTAGTTTTTCAACAGTATCGGCGCAAACCGGACATAGTTCTCCGTGTTGGGATCGTACCCACGTTTGGAGACTAGTCATGCCCGCGCGGTAACCGAGGAACTCACCCGATCGACGACCATGAAGAATGTCTTCGAAAATAGGTTTCGACTGGAGAAAATTGTCGAGCTATGTTGGAGGTCACGGATCGGCCTTGCATTATAAACTCTAACCTATTCGCCGCCGTTAATTAACCTGTGACCGGTCGCCATGTCAGTCGCGTTGGGTCGTTGGTCATTTTGATAGCTCAGGACATTCGGGAAACTCATTCACGTGGACATTCAATCACAGCCCTCGCTCATCGCGCGGATTCGATCTCATGCACCAAACATGACCCGCGCGCTTGAAAAAGTCGCCGCATTCGTATTGGTCGATCCTCAGACGGTGATCTACAAGAGCATCACCGAACTGGCGGACGAGGCGGAATCATCGGAAGCGAGCGTGATCCGGTTCTGTCGCGAACTTGGATACCAGGGTTTCCAAAACTTCAAGCTGGCCCTCGCGCATGAGCTGGCGACCTTTCAACAGCCCGCAACGAATGCGCCTGGGGACATGGTTCAGGAACTCGTCGAGACCGCGCGAATGGCGTTGGAGGAGACGGAGCGGTTACTTGACCGGGACGTTATTGAGCGCGTGTCGGCGCTGTTGCTGGCCGCTCGACGTATCGAAATCTTCGGTGTGGCGGCCTCCGCCATCACGGCACAATATTTGGAATACAAACTCGCGCGCCTCGGCATCCAGGCGCATATTCCCCGAGACTCGCATCTCGCGACCATGGCATCTGCGACTGCTTCTCCGGACGATCTCTATATCCTCGTTTCAAGCTCTGGATCGACGATAGACACCTTACGCGTGGCGGAAAGCGCCCATGCCCGGGGGGCAAACGTGGTTGCGATTACCAATCGAACCAAAAGTCCTCTCGCTGCAATCTGCGATTTTAAGCTCCTAGCGTCGTCGCCGGAGACACCTCTGACCGGCGGGGCCTTTCCTTCGAAAATCAGCCAGCTCCTTATCGTCGATACCTTGGCTAACACCATAACGAAGCTGGACCCGGCGCGCCTTGAGACGATCAAGGAAACAGCCGAAAGTGTGAGCGATCGGAACATCTGAAGATAATCTTTGAAGAAAATCTTCAACTGAAAAAAATTATTGACGAAAAGTGCCAACGAGATTAACGTCGCGTCCATAGGGAGATGCGACGTTCATGAAAACCATTGAAAAAATGCGCGGCAGGCTCGTCGTGTCGTGTCAAGCGGCGGAGACCAGCCCCCTCAACGCCACGGTGCATATCGTGGCACTTGCCCGCGCGGCCGTTCTAGGCGGCGCTCAGGGCGTGAGGATCGAAGGGGTGCGGAACGTCCAAGCTGTCCGAAGCGCCATCAGCGAGCCGATCATAGGTATCACGAAAATCAACCAAGCGGGCTCTGACGTCTACATCACGCCAACGCTTGAGGATGTACGGAGCCTTGCGGAGGCTGGAGCGGATGTTATCGCCTTCGACGCAACGGATCGCTCGCGACCTGTTTCCGTTGAGGAAATGCTGTCGGAAATCAGACGCCTGGGGAAATCCAGCATGGCGGACATCAGCACCTTGGAGGAGGCCCAGCATGCGGTCGCCTCGGGCGCGGATTTCGTAGGCACCACGTTGTCGGGATACACGGCCTACACGACGTCTATCACAGATGCTCCTGACTTCACGCTCATGGCTGACCTGGCGAAGGCGAATATCCCCTTCGTCGCGGAGGGTCGGATTTGGGAGCCGGCGCAAGCGCAACGTGCCATGGCCCTCGGCGCAATCTTCGTCGTCGTCGGTTCGGCGATCACACGTCCTGACGAAATTACCAAGCGCTTCGCTGACGCGATTGTCGGTGAACGGCGCTGACATTTGGAGATTTGGAATGATCAAGACAGTCAAAGTTGCCGTTATCGGTGCCGGGTTCATGGGCTCGATGCACGCTTCGATCTTCGCGAGCGATCCACGCGCGGAACTGGTCGCGGTGGTAGACCGCGACACCACGCGCGGTCAGGCCTTAGCGGAATCCATAGGTAAAGGCGTCCGAGTCTATGCCTCGCACGAAGAGCTGCTCGCTGCGGAGACGCTTGACCTTGTCAGCATCTGCACGCCAGACCACTTGCATCTGGAGCCCGCGCTGGCGATCGCCGCCAAGGGCGTCAATCTTTTTATCGAGAAGCCGATCGCCTCGACGCTCGAAGACGGACGTCGAATCGTCGAAGCCTGCAAGGCGGCCGATGTGAAACTCGGCGTCGGGTACCTCCTTCGTTTTGACCCACGCTACTACAAGGCGCGCGAACTCATTGAAGCCGGGAAGATTGGCAAACCGATCCACCTCTACGCCCGCCGCAACAGCGCGCGCACCGAGGGTCCCAAGCGCTATGCTGGCACTCTCCCACTGGCCATGCACGTTACTGTGCACGACGTCGACATGGTGCTGTGGATGCTCAAGGGGCAGGTTCCCGTGACGGCCTACGCGCAACAGACTGATATTCTGCTGGGCGAGATGGGCACACAGGACACCATCGCCGGCGTGGTACGTTTCTCCGGGGGAACGGTGGTGACGTTCGAAAGCGCGTGGTCGCTGCCCGCTGGGGCCCGCCACATGATCGACGCCCGCCTCGAATTGATCGGCACTGAGGGTTCGTTCGAGGTGCAATGCGGCGACAGCGGCCTCTACTTTGCCGACAACCAGAGTTCGCAGGAAATCGACACCCAGCATTGGCCGGAGATCGGCGGCAAGGTCGGCGGCGACCTCCGCCAGCAACTCTCCAGCGTGCTTGATTGGGTCAATGGCGTCGAATGCCAGGTCGCCACGGGCGAGGAGGCGCTGCTCTCGCTTGAGTTGACCCAGGCGCTCGTCAAATCCGCAGAAACCGGGGAGGTACAACGCCTCTAATCAAAACAGGGAGATACAGCGCGCGTATCGGCGCTGCGAAGTGTGACCAATGGTTCGTTTTTGAAAACGATATCCTGAAAAAAAGGGGAATGACATGAATAGACGTCAATTTGTTGCATTAACGCTTGCACTGGCCACCTCCGTGGCGATGCCTGCCTTCGCTCAATCCGCGGAACAGCCCTATAAGGGAACCCGGCTCGCCGTGTTGATGGAAGGCCACCCGACCACCGACGGCATTCAAGCGCTTTTGCCGGAGTTCACCAAGGAGACCGGTATCGAGGTCGAGCTCGAAGTGATTCCGGAATCCGACATCACCGCCAAGATGCTCCTGGAATTCTCATCGAGCTCGGGTCGTTATGATGTTGTCCAGAACAACATCATCTTCATTCCGGGTTTCGTGAAGGCCGGCTACATCGCGCCGCTCGACGAATTCGCGGGCAAATTTCCCGCCAACTATGACAAAGCGGACTTTGTGCCCGGTTACCTCAATACGAACATCGTCGATGGCAAGCTCTACGGTCTGCCCGTCTATGGCGAAAGCACCTTCCTAATGTACCGAAAGGACCTCTTCGAACAGTACGGCATCTCTCCTCCCAAGACTTTCGCCGAGGTGGTCGCCGCGGCGAAGGCTGTCAAAGAGAAGTCGAACGGCGAGATGGTCGGCATCACGATGCGAGGCGCGCAGGGCATCCAGAACGTCTACGTCTGGGCTGGCTGGTTGTGGGGATACGGCGGCGAGTTCATCACGAAGGACGGCAAGTCGGCGCTTGGCACGGACGAAGCGGCAACCTCGCTCGAGGCATTCGCCAGCGCGTTGCGCGACTACGGCCCTGTCGGCGTGGCAAACTTCGGCTGGGAAGAGAACCGGGTCCTCTTCCAAAGCGGCAAGGCGGCCATGACGATGGACGCGACAGTGAACGGTGCCTTCAACGAAGACCCTGCGATTTCTTCCGTCGTCGGTAAGGTGGGCTACGTACCCGTGCCTGTCGAAACCGACAAGCTGAAGGGCGGCTCGTCTTCTCTCGCCGTGCACAGCCTCTATGTCGCTTCGGGGTCCCAGAACAAGGAAGCAGCGTGGCTGTTCGCGTCCTGGGCGACCGCGAAGGAGCAACAGATGAAGTCATTCGCCATCGCGCCGAACTCTGGCGTGACGTCGCTTGCGGCGTTGAACTCCGAAGACTTCAACAAACGGTATGGCGCTTTCAAGGATGCCATGCTTGCCTCCATCAACGCAGGCAACCCGCAATATCTCCCGACGGTCGAAGCAGCGAACGAAATCATCAACAACGCGGGCATCGCGGTTTCGAAGGTTCTCGCGGGCACAGCCACGGCGAAAGACGCGCTCGCTGAAGCGAACGCGGCAAATGACGCCGCGCTCGGTCGTTGACGATAAGCGCCATGCCCGGTTCGCCGGGCCTGGCCTCTCTTGAGGAGGAATGAAATGAAGGATGCGACGACTTATTTCTATCGTCCTGTCGTACTAGCATTCGGGACGGTCTCGGCCATCCTCACGATCTACGTGCTCTGGCTGACATTGCAGAACATCAGCCTGATCCGGCCAGGTCGAGAGAGCTTCGTCGGCCTCGACAACTACTTGCGGCTTCTGCTGGATGTGCGCGCTTTGAACGCGCTTGGACGAACGATAGTGTTCACAGTCGCCGCGACTGCCATTGAGGTGGCCTTGGGTTTGGCGATCTCGCTCTTGGTGGACCGGGAGTTCGCCGGGAAGCGCATCGTACGCGGCATTCTGCTCGTTCCCATCGTCATGACACCCGTTGTGGTGGGCCTCACCTGGCGCTTCCTGCTCGACCCGTCCAACGGGATGATGAACTATCTGCTGTCGACCTTGGGACTTGGTCCGGTCGACTGGCTCGGCAGCCCGAACGTCGCTCTTCTCTCCCTCCTCATGGCAGACGTCTGGCAGTGGACCCCCTTCGTCGTGTTGTTGACGATGGCTTCGCTCGAGTCGCTGCCGGGCGACCCTCAAAACGCCGCGCGCGTGGACGGCGCTCGGGAATGGCAGGTTCTCTGGTACATCACGTTGCCCGCGCTGAAGCGGGCGCTGCTGGTCGTCGCTCTGATCCGCGGCATCGATGCGGTGAAAGCGTTCGACATCTTCTACATCATGACACGCGGCGGACCGGCCTTGTCGACGGAGACGCTCAATCTCTACGGCTACATCTCAGCGTTCACAAACTTTGACATTTCCTACTCGCTGACGATTGCGATGGTCCTGACCATCCTGACGAACGTAGCCTTGCTGTTGCTCTACAACCTCGCCTTCAAGGCACCTAAGCAGGGAGGCGTCTGATGCGCCGTATCGCCTTCTGGATCGCTCTCGTCATCCTTCTCATCTGCGTGCTCTTCCCGCTCTATTGGGTGGTGGCGACCTCGCTCAAGACGCAGCGCGACGCATTCTCGATGCCTCCGCTCTGGCTGTTTGTGCCGACCTGGGAAAACTACGAGAAGGTGTTCAACAACGGCCTCTTCGTTCGCGCCTTCTTCAACAGCGTCATCATCTCGTTCTCGGCGAGCCTGATTTCGGTCGCGGTCGGTGCTATCGTCGCCTACGGGCTCGTGGCGCAGGACGAGCCGACCAAACGGCAGAACGAGAAGTTCATCTTGAGCCTGCGCATTGCGCCACCGCTCATCTTCATCATCCCGACCTATTTCCTCGCGGCGCAGATGAAGCTTCTAAACAACCATTGGGTCATTATTGGCGTTTACGCCTTCGTAAACATCCCCTTTGCGATCTCCCTGCTGATCACGTTCTTCGAGGACATTCCGCGCGAGCTCAGAGACGCGGCTAAGGTGGACGGAGCGCGTGAGTTCACAATTTTCCGTGAAGTCTTCATGCCTGTGGCGCTTGGCGGCATCATCGCGACGTTCATCCTGTGCGTGCTTTTCACCTGGAACGAGTTCTTCATTGCGCTTGTGCTGACAGGGCGCGACACGCAGACCCTGCCAGTCAGTATCACTTCCTTCCTGACCTTCCAAGGCGTGCAATGGGGACCACTTACCGCGGCTGCGACTCTTGTGATGTTGCCGATGCTGGTTCTCGGAATGCTTGTTCAGGGCCAGGTCGTGCGCGGCATGTCACTCGGCAGCATCAAGGGGTAGGAACCATGAAAGAAACGAACATTATGAAACGCTCCCTTCTGCTGAAGAGCATCCGGAAATCCTATGGTCCGATCGACGTGCTGAAAGGCATCGACATCGACGTCGACGAAGGGGACTTTGTTGTCCTCCTTGGTCCATCTGGTTGTGGCAAGTCGACGCTCCTGCATGCAATAGCGGGGCTGCATCCGATCGACGGAGGCTTGATCGAGATCGATGGCCGTGATGTCACGAAGGTGCCGACTCGCGAGCGAGATATCGCCATGGTCTTCCAGTCGTACGCGCTCTACCCGAATATGACGGTCCGGCAGAACATCGCCTTTCCATTGCGGATGCGGAACGCGAGCGCTCACGAGAAGGAGACAAAGGTCGCGCAGGTCGCGAATCTGCTCCAAATCGAGCAGCTTCTCGACAGGAAACCGCGCGAGCTTTCGGGTGGTCAACGCCAGCGCGTAGCGATAGGACGGGCTCTGGTGCGCGACCCCAAGGTCTTCCTATTCGACGAGCCACTCTCGAACCTCGACGCCACTCTCCGCGTCGAGACAAGAGTGGAGATCAAGCAACTACATGAGCGCATCGCCAAGACGATGATCTACGTGACCCACGACCAGATCGAGGCAATGACCCTCGCCACGAAGATCGTCGTGATGAACAAAGGTGAGGTGCAGCAGATTGGCAGCCCGCACGAAATTTACCATCGTCCGGCCAACCTCTTCGTCGCCAAATTCGTCGGTTCGCCCGCCATGCATTTTATCCCCGGTTCCGTTTCAACGATCGAGGGAAAGGTCGCCTTCAACGACGGAAAGGGTTGGACGCTGCCGCTCTCCTTCCCGGAAGGAGGCAATGCCTCGGGCGATGTCTTGCTCGGAATTCGTCCGGAACACATTCGGCCGGCGCGCGACGGGCAAGAGGCGCTTGAGGCGCGGGTCGATCTGGTCGAGTCGACCGGACCCGAAGATAACGTGACGCTGTCCTTCCACGGACATTCGCTGGTCGCTCGATTGGAGACCGGAAGCGTTGCCCAAGGATCGACCTTGCCGGTCTCCATCGCGGTCGACAAGGTTTCGCTGTTCG
Organism: Pararhizobium capsulatum DSM 1112; assembly: GCF_030814475.1. Classification (NCBI taxonomy): domain Bacteria; kingdom Pseudomonadati; phylum Pseudomonadota; class Alphaproteobacteria; order Hyphomicrobiales; family Rhizobiaceae; genus Pararhizobium; species Pararhizobium capsulatum. Next base: position 2,441,372 of record NZ_JAUSVF010000001.1, read on the forward strand.
ATGCCGCCAGCGGCCGCCTGATAAGCTAGGAGGGCCAGATGGATCAGGATAGGGCAATCCTAGCGGTAGACATCGGCGGCACCAAGACGCTTGTGGCGCTTGTGGCGGCGTCCGGCATCATAGGAGAAGTGACGGTGCCCACGCGGCGCGAAGACGGCCCGGACCACTGGCTGGATGCTGTGGCCGCCGCCGCCTTGCCCTGGCGGGGGCAGTTCGTCGGCGTCGGGTTGGCCGTCACGGGGTTCGTGCGCAATGGGCTTTGGTCGGCGATGAACCCTGCGACCTTGGGCATCCCGGCGGACTATCCGCTCATCGCCAAAGTCGAAGCCCTGTTCGGGCTCCCCGCCATCGCCTTTAATGATGCGCAGGCTGCTGGCTGGGGCGAGCATGCTCTGGGAGCGGGCCAGGGCCATGACCTTGTCTTCCTCACCATATCCACTGGAATCGGTGGTGGTATCGTGCTGCAAGGCCACCTGTTGGAAGGGCTGGCCGGGCATTTCGGTCTTGCGGTCGATGGCGACGACAACTTGTTCCTCGAAGATCGGGTTTCCGGCCGCTGGATGGCTGCAGAGGCCCGCCGCCAGGGTCAAGAGGTCGATGCCCGGCAGGTTTTCGCCGCCGCGGCGGCTAGTGAAACCTGGGCGTTGGATATCGTCGAGGGGGCGGCACGTCGTGTGGCCCGGTTATGCCGAAACATCCAACTGATGCTTGATCCACCGCGGATCGTAATCGGTGGCGGAATCGGCTTGGCGAATGGCTTCATCGAAAGGGTGCGTGGTTTGGTGGCTCCACCCGGCCAAGTGCCTCCAGTGTCCATTTGCCGGGCAGAACTCGGTGTACATGCAGGCATTCTCGGCATTGCGGATTTGGCCCGTGCCAAATTGCTTCACGCAGGCGGCTAAAGCCGCCCCATAGGAAAAAGAGGACCCGGTTATGGTAGTTCGCAAAGCCGCGAAAGCGGACCTGTCATTGATTGTCGACGCCTATCGTCTCGCTTTCGCCTGGGACGAAGAGCGCAGCCGCCGCTACGTCGAAATGACGGGGCTCGATTGCTTCCGTGTCCTCGAAAAAAACGGACAGTCCGCGGCGGTTTGGGCAGTGGTTCCATGTGGCCATTGGTTCGGCGGCCGGGTTGTTCCGGCCGCCAACATCGCTCATGTCGCCATCCAGCCAGAGTTCCGTGGTGGAGGGCTCGCGGCGGAAATTCTGGACCTTTCCTGCGAAGATGCTCGGCGCGACGGAGCCATTCTTGCCAGCCTCTTCGCGTCGACGCGCCCAGTCTATCGGCGTGCCGGCTTCAATCTGGCTGGCCACGAAATGATCTACGAGGCCGACACTTCGGAGCTCTACAAAATCCGGCAAGAGCTTCGCTCGCGACGCGTGCCGCTCACTGGTGCGCGCGCCGCGTTGGAACCGATCTACCGCGCCGCCAGCAGCACCGAATGCGGCCTCCTCGATCGCCATGACGCCCATTGGAACGCGCATTTCGATGCGACGACGAGCGTGCCCTCGGTCTTTGTCTTCGGCGAGGATGAAGGGTACGCGGTACTCGACACGTCCAGTCCTGGAACGATCGGAGTCCGGGACTGGACGGCCATCAATGGCGCTGCCGCCCGCCAGATACTGAGGTTCATCGGGACATTCTCCACGGTGTTTGAAAAGACGCGTTGGCATGGAGCGCCGCAGGACGCGCTCGTATTCGCCATGCCCGACAAGGGCTGGAGGCTTGTCCATCAGGAAGAATTTCTGATCCGTGTTCTCGATCCGGGGTCGGCGCTGAGTGCGCGCGGTTATGCCTGTGCGGACGCCGACCTGACACTCGCAATCAAAGGCGATGACCGGGTCACGCAGCGGATTTCGATTAAGGGCGGTCGCGCGACTTGCGCGCCCGGGGCCAACGATAGCGAGTATGCCCTGACCGTCCAGTCGTCGCATTTCGCCAGTCTGTTCTCGGGCTTCCGATCCGCCAGCTTCCTGCGCCGAGCTGGCTATGCCGACGGCAACTCCGAGACAGTGGCGCTCGCCGACAAGGTATTTGCAGGTCCGCCGCCTTGGGTGGCCGAGCACTTCTGATCTTTCCGCTAAGACAAAGCCCAAATACCCACGAGACTGAGGACGATGAAGATGGCTGAAACTACGAAGATGCGGCGCGAAATCGAAGAGATTCCTGACGCCGTAGAGCGGCTTCTTGACACTTCGGCCGCACAGTTGACGGTCGCAGGCAGGGCGCTGGCCCGGAAGAATCCCGCATTCATAGCCACGATAGCGCGGGGTTCGTCTGATCACGCATCCTTGTTCCTGAAATACGCGATCGAGCTTGCCGCAGGGAAGGCTGTCGCGTCCCTTGGACCGTCACTCGCCTCCATCTACGCTCGCCCAATCGACCTTTCGCAGGCGGCGGCATTCGCTATATCCCAATCAGGAAGCAGCCCGGACATAGTCGAAATGTGCGCGTCGGCGAGACGCCAGGGCGCTCTGACCCTCGCACTTACCAACACACGACACTCCCCGATCTGGAGCGAGGCAGAGGTTCCGATCGACCTCAGCGCCGGTCCAGAACTCGCCGTTGCGGCCACGAAGACTTTCGTGAACTCTGTCGTGGCAGGTCTTGCCGTCCTGGCGGAATGGATCGACGATGGCGATCTGAAATCGGCGCTCAATATGCTGCCGGACCAGCTCCGCGCCGCGCTCGCCGTCGATTGGAGCGGCATGCTGCCGTCGCTTGAGAATGCGACGTCACTCTATGTCCTCGGACGTGGCCCAAGCTTCGCCATCGCTTCGGAAGTCGCGCTCAAGTTCAAGGAGACGGCGAATCTCCATGCGGAAGCCTATTCGACGGCAGAGGTCATGCACGGGCCACTCGCGCTCGTGTCGCGAGGGTTTCCCGTGCTTGTGTTGGCCGGCCGGGACGCCTCGGAATCGGCAGCCGTCCTGCTCGCCGATGATTTCGCCGACCGGGGCGCAGACGTCTTTGTGACGTCGGCGAAAACCATTTCGGCGCGGTCGCTGCCGGTTGTTGAGACCGGGCACACGCTCACGGACGCGCTCGCTCTAATCGTACCCTTCTATCTCATGGGCGAGCACCTGTCGCGCCGTCGCGGCCTGAACCCAGACCAGCCCGTGGCCCTCAAGAAAGTGACACAGACACGATGAGACCGACGATCGCGATTGCCGCTGCCCGAATTTTCGATGGCACCGAATGGCATGAAGAATCCTGCCTTCTTGTGGAGCGCGAGCGTGTCTGCGGAATCGTCAGGAAATCGGATATCCCGCACGGCGTCAGACGTGTCGACTATGACCAACAACAGATCGTTCCGGGCTTCATCGATCTTCAGGTCAATGGTGGCGGTGGCGTCCGTTTTGGCGAGGAAACGTCAGTGGAGGCGATCCGGGTGATCACGAGTGCCCATGCTCGCTTCGGCACCACCAAACTTCTGCCGACCCTGATCACGGACACACCCGAGATCACGGCCCTCGCACTTGAAGCGGGTCGGCAGGCTCGGACCGCCAAGGTGCCCGGTTTCCTTGGTCTCCATCTCGAAGGGCCGCATTTGTCCTTGGAGCGGAAGGGTGCTCACGATCCCTCCTTCATTCGCCCGATGATGGCAGGGGATTTGGCAGCGATCTGTGCGTATCGGATGAACGCCGGATTGGTGCTCACGACGATAGCTCCGGAGAATGTCACGACGGAGCAGGTTGCGGCGCTTGTCGCATCGGGGGTAGTGGTCAGCATCGGCCACAGCAACGCGACGGCACAAACGGCCAGGTTATACTTCGACGCTGGCGCGTCGATGGTCACCCACTTGTTTAACGCCATGAGCCCCTTGGGCAACCGAGAGCCTGGGATAGTAGGGGCTGCATTGGATGACGGCAGGGTTTTTTCCGGGTTGATCGCGGACGGCGTCCATGTCGACCCGTCGACGATGAAGATCGCGTTGCGATCAAAGGCCCCACCAGGTGATATTTTCCTCGTCACCGATGCCATGCAGACGATCGGCACAAAGCTTGCGGGATTCGAGTTGAACGGCCGGGCCATCCATCGCAGCGAGGGAACCCTAAAGCTGGCGGATGGCACTTTGGCCGGAGCCGACATCGACATGGCGTCGAGCGTCAGGTTCGTCCATCAAGTTCTCGGGTTGCCGCTTGAGCAGGCGCTGGCGATGGCATCCAGCGTTCCCGCGAAGGCCTTGGGCCTGGATGGACAATACGGACAGCTCAAACCGGGATTTGCGGCCGATTTCGCTGTTTTGAACGCGCAACTCGAATGCACCCAGACGTGGGTGGAGGGTCAGGAATTGATTCCGCTGGGATGCCCTCAATAGGCCCGCATCATCTTCCGTCCCCCTTCCAAGGACCCGTTGGCAACAGTCGGCAGCAGTCGACCGTAGCCACTTTCGACGAACAGGCGGCAGGGAGGGACTCAACGAATAGGTGTACTGCAATTTGGGCGTCAGTTCTGAGAGAGATTTGGTGAAGGGTCGGCAATAGGAAAAGGCCCCTGCCGCTGATCCTGACAAGAGCCCTATTGCCAGAGCGTTCGACTTCTACCGGCATCTGCAGCAAATCACAGCAATCAGACGCCGGTCAATGATTCTAGATTTTGTGAGGGGGGGAGGGGCCGCTATAAGGCCGATATCGTTGAAAAACTCGACGGATTATCCGCTCACACGCCCTTTTCGGTCTTTTGGGCGGTGCACTATGCTGCGATCTGCCTACGCCTTAGCGCAGGGTATCGGTCGATGCCGCCCTCAAGCGGCGATGGCACCGCATGGCGGCATCTGAGGCCTGAGTTTGGCCAGCCTCCTCAGGTTCTGTGCGGTTGCGGCAAGCAGGAATTCGTCTCTCGCACCACACGGCCCTCGAAGCCTTAAACGTGCCATCCGTAGTATGCGCTTGAGGTGAGCGAAGAGCATTTCGACCTTCTTTCGACGATGCCGTGACTGCTCATACTCCGGTGTCTTGGCAATCGCTCGGGCGACATCGCGTGCATCCTCATTGAGATCGCGCGGTACTTTGCGCATAGGCATGTTCGGGCAGCATCGAGGCTTCAGTTCACACTGATCACAGTCCTTCTTGCTGGCACGATAAAGCCGGGTTCCCTCGGCCGTGATCCCCGATCTGGGTGGGTCGTAAGTGCGGTGGAATTGTTTCAGCTCCTTTCCGGCAGGGCAAAGGTATTGCTCCTTCTCGGCTTCCCAGGTGAAGTCGGAACGCGAGAAGGTGCCATCCGTCCGCTTCGACTTGTCGAAGACCGGAATGTGCGGCGCGATCTCCTTCTCGTTGACCAACCAGGCGAGGTTGTCGGCAGAACCGTAGGCACTGTCGGCCGCGAGGTAATCGGGCCGCAAGCCGAAGCGGTTCTCGGTCCTGCCGAGCATTGTGCGGGATGCACCGACCTCCGCCTGGCGGATCGCCCGTGTCGCCTCCACATCCAGAATGACGCCGTGGTCTGTATCGATCAGATAGTTGGTCGCATAGGCGAAGAAGGCGTGGCCTTTGTGGGCACCGGTCCATTGGGCGGCCGGATCAGACGAGGAGATGAACTTCGGCGTGACCGGCGAGGCAGCGCCGAAAGCAGCATCATCGAGAACAGCCAGATATTCCTGTACCGAGCGTCCCGCATCTTCTTTGGCTTCCCATTCCGATCCTGGTACCGAGCGCTGCTTGTTTGCATCCGCCGCGATCAAGCTGGCATCGACTGCAAATCCTTCCGTACCAACCAACCCTTGAGAGAGGCAGCGCTCCACTACCGTTTCGAACATATGCCGCAGGATGTCGCTTTGCCGGAACCGGCCATGGCGGTTCTTCGAGAAGCTTGAGTGATCAGGGACCTTGCCGTCCAGACCGAGGCGGCAGAACCAGCGATAGGCGAGATTGAGGTGGACCTCTTCGCAAAGCCGTCGCTCCGAGCGAATGCCCATGGAATAGCCGATGATCAGCATTCGCATCATAAGCTCGGGATCAATCGAGGGGCGACCCGTGGCGCTGTAGAAAGGCTTCAAGTGCGCTCGTACGCTGTCGAGTTCGAGATGGCGGTCGATCCCGCGCAGCATGTGGTCGGCAGGAACGTGATCATCAAGGCAGAAGTCGTAGAAGAGCTGCGCTGGAGCTGTCTGGCATCCCATCATCACTCAATCCCCCGCAAATCAATGCGACGATTGAATCATGACATCCCAATGCCGACAACGGTTAGTTTTTCAACAGTATCAGGCCCATAGCAGTCGTTCGGGAGGCGACCGTTTCTGGCGGTGGCTCACTGAACGGCGCACTTGTGGCTGCGCTCAGCGGTCAAACGGCCTAGCTGGAACAAATTCATGCGGGTTTCCCTTTGTCCGCGAGGTGATGAAACGGTCGATCCAGAGCGCCAATATTGTTGTGCCCAAGTTGGCAAGCACAGCGAGAACAAGTGCGACGGTAAGTCCGTATGGAATGAGCGTTAGTCCGATGACAAGGAAGGCACTTACAAAGCCGATCCACGAGAGAACGGTGCCACGCAACATGGCGATGGCAACCTCGCGCCCAGATTGGTGATGTGTGAATGTCATGATCACAGTAGTGACCACCGGATATGTTCCGACGATGCCGCTGAACGTCGGGCCAAGTCTCTCTGCGGCCGTTGTAATTGCCAACGTTAGACCGGCGGCGGTGATCATGCGAAACCATATATCCCACCACCGCGACACCGGTTTGGTCGCTCCTGGCTGAGGTCTCTTGATCAACCATGCGACCAACAAAAGCGCTGCGTAGGCAGCAAGGGCGGCCCCAATCATTCTGTTTAGCGCTAAGCTGTTGACCGCTCCGGAAACCACGAAGTAGGCGGCGGCAGAAGCCATGAGGGAAACGACCCCTCCTGCGCGTCGAGACACGGCCGCGTACACCAGCGCGAAGCCCGCAAGCCCAACCAGACCGAATAGGATGCCGACGCACGCTCTTGCGCCAAAGTCCAAACCCTGATCGAGAGCAAGGAAGAGAAAAATCGGGCCGGTAGTTAAGGGTAAGCCGACAACAATTCCGCCAATCTTGGGACCCCAACGCCGAGCCACGAGCGTAGCAAGGGCGACGAGCAACGGGGCCAGGATCAGCTTGAGCAACAGGAGCATTCCGACCACTTCTCGTTGGCTTTCACGGGCAGAAATGAACTAATTCGTCCAGAGTGGATCAGTCCCGATTTTCGCTGGCCGGCCCTGAATATTCGTGATGGGTCGATAGGCCGTGGCCCACGATGTCGGTGGCCATGATTGCAGCCAACCGCCGCTCCACCCCAACAATTGGCAGAAGATACGTTCCTGCTATGTCCGACACGTGAGTGCTGAATATTCGCAGCTTCCATGGCGACAAGCAACTTGAGCACATCGTCGCCGCTGCGCGGCATGACTGGCGACATGGAGGCCTTGGCACTCTACGCTGGCCAGGTTTGCGGCCAGGTGAAGCGTGTTCGGCCGGCTGGCGATGTCGTGCGAGAGATGATGGACGAAGCCAGATCAGTACTCGTCCGGCTGAAGCTGCTGAAATAGATGTGCCGAAGCACTGACTGTTGATGTCAGGTGTCCACGAATGTAGTGCACGCCGTCTGACTCACGCGGCCCAACGCCGCCATTCATAGTTAGGACTTTGTTGAGCCCATCTTCCGACATTCGTTGAACTAAGTCTTGATCAGATCGCGGCGCGACGATTATCGCTTGACGACCGGGTTTGCCGTTCTTCATTGTTCACTCGGTGTAAGAAGGGCGAGCCGTAAGGCTGCGAGGCCTCGCGGCTCCGCTCGGTTGGTCTTCAATTCTTGTGGAGATGTCAGCATTTTTTCGTGCTGACCCTATGCTGACCCTAGACGCATCCGACCCTCGGAGGGTCAGGTATTCTCATAATGCTAACTTATTGAAAAATATGAAGGTATATGGTGAGCGCGCAGGGGTTCGAACCCTGGACCTACTGATTAAAAGTCAGTTGCTCTACCGGCTGAGCTACGCGCTCCCGTGCCCGGCCTATACTGCCCGGCGGAAGTGGGCGGACATATGCACAGTGGGCTCGTTTTGGTCAACCCAAAAAACGGGCTGGGACGGGAAATTCCGGTAATCCGCAACGGATCGCCAAAAGGTGATTGGTTTTGCCGGGCTCATGCGGATAAGTGAGCGGCAACAATGCGTGGTCGCGCGGAACGAACCGCCGTCGGCGCATTCATTGTGTCGTGGGAGTGCAGGGGCGATGATGTCCTTCGCGACGACCAAAGCCTGCCGGAGTTTGATTGGTGTCGATTGCCGATATTTCCCTATGGACCGCAGTGCTGGCCGGTGCCCTGTCGTTTCTGTCTCCATGCGTCCTGCCATTGGTTCCGCCCTACCTCTGCTATATGGCAGGTGTCTCCGTTGATCAGTTCCGCGGCGGGGAAAGCGGCGTTGCGGTCGCTTCCACGCGGCGTGCGGTGTTCGGCGCGGCGTTTCTGTTCACGCTCGGCTTTGCCACCGTGTTTGTTGCCCTTGGAGCCGGTGCCTCAACGATCGGCCTTTTGCTGCGCCAGCACATGGATCTGCTCTCCAAGGTCGGCGGCGTCATCATTATCATCATGGGGCTTCATTTCCTGGGGGCGTTCCGCATCGGTCTTCTTGCCCGCGAGGCTCGTTTCCAGGGCGGTGGCAAGCCGGCGACGCTTTCCGGCGCCTATATCATGGGGCTTGCCTTCGCTTTCGGCTGGACGCCCTGCATCGGTCCGGTGCTCGGTGCTATTCTCGGTGTTGCTGCGGCCCGTGAGACCGTCGGCGACGGTGCTATGCTGCTTGCGGTCTACTCCCTGGGATTGGCGATACCGTTCTGGATTGCGGCGGCATTTTCCGGCGCCTTCATGGGCTTTCTGTCGCGCTTTCGCCGGCATCTCGGCCTTGTCGAGAAGATTATGGGCATTCTCCTCGTGTTGACCGGTCTTGCCTTCCTCTTCGGCCTTGTCAGCTCGGTCGCGATCTGGTTTCAGGAAACCTTCCCCATTCTGATGCAGATCGGCTGACCGCCGTTCTGGCGGAGCAGCTTTTGCCATGGCCGAAATTTCCGGACTCGTTCTGCCCTTTTTCGGCCTGATCTTCCTTGGCTACCTGACTGCGAAACTGGCAAGGAGGCATGCCGCAAACAGCCAGTCTGCCGGTGGCGACGGCATGGCATGGCTGAATATCTTCATCATTTACCTCGCCTTGCCGGCCTTGTTCTTCAAGCTTCTTTCAAGAACGCCGATCCAGGAACTGGCCCGTTTCGATTTCGCCATCACCTCGATGGCGACCACCTACACGATCTTCGCCCTGATTTTTGCCGCCGGGCTTTGGCTGCGTAAAAACGGGATCGCCGAATCAACGATCCAGGCGCTTGCCGCCGCCTATGGCAATATCGGCTATATGGGGCCGGGCCTTGCGCTCATCGCCTTCGGGGAGAAGGCGGCAGTGCCGGTGGCATTGATCTTCTGTTTCGAAAATGCGCTGCACTTCATGATGGCGCCGGCGCTGATGGCGATTGCGGGTGACGAACGCGGAAGCCCGGGGAAGCTGGCTCTGGCGGTCGCCCGCAAGATCCTCCTGCATCCCTTCATCCTTTCGACACTGGTGGGCGTGCTCGCGGCCGCCGTTTCTTTTCAGCCGCCGGTCCCGGTCCAGCGGCTGATCGATTATCTCGCCCAGGCGGCGGCACCGTGCGCGCTGTTTGCCATGGGGGTGACGCTCGCCTTGCGGCCGCTGAAGCGCATTCCCGTGGAGATCGGTTATATCGTTCCGGCAAAGCTGCTGCTTCACCCGGCACTGATGTACCTCACGCTTGGCCTTGTCGGCAATTTCGACCCGGTCTGGGTGCAGACCGCCGTGCTTCTGGCATCCCTGCCGACGGCAACAAATGTCTTTGTCATCGCCCAGCAATACGGCGTCTGGCAGGAGAGGGCATCGGCCACGATCCTGATCACGACCGTGCTTTCGGTCGCAACCGTGACGCTTCTGCTCTATCTCATTGCCTCAGGCACGCTGCCGGCTGATCCATTCCCGTAAGCTTTGGCCAAAGGCGCGGAGAGCCGATCCCGGATGCAGGCCTTCGCGCATCACCAGATTGCGCAGCGGTCCCGCACTCGCCAGGACTTGCAACCCCGCAGCGCGCAGGAGCTGCGTCGGCAGGAAATCGGAGAGCAGTGAACGATTGAGGAGATCGACGCTTGCTGTGCGGGTCAGGATATCGGCGCGACGCTTGCGATTATAGCGGTTGCCAAAATCGGCTGGGATTGATTTTCCGCTATTCTCTCCAAGAAGCGATACCAGCGTCATGGCGTCGCGCAGGCTCAGATTGAGGCCTTGCGCGCCGATTGGCGGAAAAGCATGGGCTGCTTCACCGAGCAGCACGACGCGGTTCTTCCCGAACGCATGGGCGGTCATGCCCGATAGCGGAAAGGATTGCACGCCGGGTTCGACGGAAACCTTGCCCAGCATGGACTGCATCTGGTCTTCCACTGTACGCGACAGGGCGTCGGAAGCCAGTGCGAGTGTCGCTTCGGCATCGGCCGGTTTGCGCACCCAGACAAGACTTGAGCGCTGGCCGGGCAGGGGAACCTGCGTGAACGGCCCGTCGGGTGTGTGAAACTCCGTCGAGATATTCTGGTGCGGCAAGCTGTGGGAGAAATTCAGCACGATGGCAGTCTGCGGGTAGGACCATGTACGAACGTCCACCCCCGCCGCCTCCCGCACTTTCGACCGGCGACCATCGGCGCCGACGACGAGATCGGCTGATATCACAGTGCCGTCACCGAGTGTGAGAATAGCCTTTTCGTTATCGAGCATCAGTGCATCGAGCGTCGTTTCCAATCTGCGCAAACCTGATTGCTGGCGTATCTGTCGGTCCAGCAAATCCAGGAAGGCCGTGTTCGGAATATTATAGCCAAAGGCGGTCAGCCCGATTTCGCTCGCGTGAAAGGTAACGACCGGCGCGCGCAACAATCTTTCCGTTCCATCGACGATTCGCATCGTCGCAAGGGAAGCCGTCTGCGACACAAGCTCATCCCAAAGTCCGAGATCGCGGATGAAGCGGATGGAGTGCTCCATCAACGCCGTTGTGCGGCCATCGGCATGCGTTGCCTTCGGGGCGATGAGGGCGACGCGACGGCCGGAATCGGCGAGTGCAAGCGCCGCCAGCGAACCAGCCAGGCCTGCACCCACCACTGCGATGTCGACATGCTCCATGGTCAGGTCTCCTTCAATGCTGTCGTTTCGAACTTTCTAGCGGGCGAATGAGACGAAATAAATGGGTGTGAGTGACGCAGTGCCGGTCTGCGCGTCCACAGCCGATTGCGTAGCTTTGGCAAATCCTTGTTGATTTTCGCTGGCAGCCCGTCTCAAAGGGTGCATATTACGCCCATACCGCCGATGAAGGCGGAGATGCAGGTCGCGTTCTGTCGTGTCTTGCACGTTTCGGGAGAAGCGCGGAAGGACAGGTAGCGGCCGGCTATGAAGTTTTTTAATTACAAGCGCGTGCCTTATGCGGAAATCCGGGCATTCTCCGTTCATATTCTGACCGCATCCGGATCTTTTCTGGCGTTTCTCGGCGTCGTCGCTGCGGCAGAGCATCGGTTTGTGGACATGTTCTGGTGGCTCGGGCTGGCGCTCGCCGTCGATGGCATTGATGGGCCGATCGCCCGCAAGGTGCGTGTGAAGGAAGTGCTGCCGAACTGGTCGGGCGACACGCTCGATAACGTCATCGACTACGTGACCTACGTCCTGTTGCCAGCTTTTGCGCTTTATCAGAGCGGCATGATCGGCGAGCCGTGGTCTTTTGTTGCGGCCGGCGCAATCGTTGTATCGAGCGCCATCTACTATGCCGACATGGGCATGAAGACGGATGAATATTTCTTCTCCGGCTTCCCCGTTGTCTGGAATATGGTGGTCTTCACCCTGTTTGTCATAGAAGCCAGCGAAACGGCTGCATCGGTCGTGGTTTTCGTCTCTGTGATCCTGACGTTCCTGCCCATCAATTTCTTGCATCCGGTGCGCGTCCAGCGTTTGCGACCGCTTAATCTTGCAGTCTTTGCCATATGGTCGGTGCTTGGCGGCTACGCCTTGCTTCTTCATTTCAACACCCCGAGCTGGGTGGTCGCCGGCGTCGTCGGTTCCGGCATCTATCTTTACGTTATCGGATTTGTTCTGCAGCTTGTTCCAAGCATCGGACGGAAATGAGGAGAAATAACATGGCCCAGGCCATCGTCGTTCGCGCCCTTGGAGGGCCTGAAGTCCTGAATCTGGAAGGCGTGACGTTGACCGAGCCAGGCCCGGGCGAAGTTCAAATCCGTCAGGTCGCAATCGGTGTTAACTTCATCGACGTCTATTTTCGCACCGGTCTGTACAAATCGGCCACCGGCCTGCCGTTCATTCCTGGCAAGGAAGGCGCCGGCATCATCACGGCCATAGGCGACGGCGTGAATGGTTTTGCTGTCGGTGATCGCGTTGCCTATGCGTCTTCGGATGGCGCCTATAGCAGCGAGCGCAACGTCGAAGCCTCGCAGATCGTCAAAGTGCCGGACGAAATCCCCTTGGAAACGGCGGCCGCGATGATGCTCAAGGGCATGACGGCGCAGTATTTGTTGAACCAGACTTTCAAGGTTGGGCCGGAAACGACATTGCTGTTTCACGCCGCAGCCGGCGGCGTTGGTCTCATTGCCGGCCAGTGGGCCAAGGCGCTCGGCGCAACCGTCATCGGCACCGCCGGTTCGCAGGACAAGATCGATCTGGCGCTCGCCCATGGCTACGATCATGTCATCAACTACCGCACGGAAGATTTTGCCAGTCGCGTCAAACAGATCACCGGCGGCAAAGGTGTAGATGTGGTCTATGATTCTGTCGGCAAGGATACCTATCCGGCCTCGCTCGACTGCATCAAGCCGCGCGGCCTCTGGGTAAGCTTCGGCAATTCCTCCGGCCCGGTCGAAGGCGTCAATATCGGCATCCTTGCCCAGAAGGGGTCGCTGTTTGCCACGCGCCCGACGCTCTTCAGCTACGTCGCGACACGTCCGGCACTGGAGGCATGTGCAAATTCTCTCTTTGATATTGTGCGCAGCAACAAAGTGCGTATCAATATCAACCAGACCTATCCGCTGGCCGATGCAGGCCAGGCGCATACGGATCTGGAAGCAAGAAAAACGAGTGGAACGACTTTGCTGTTACCCTGATAAGCCGGAGAGGCGCGGGGGCGGCAAAAAGCAGGAAAGAGGGGCGCGTGGCGGTCCAGGAAGAAACCGTCGACGGATCGTTGCTGGCCGTCGATAAGCTGACGAAGTTGTTTGGCAATTTTGCAGCCTGCGATCATATCGATCTCGCCATAAGGCCCGGCGAAATCCATGCTTTGCTCGGGGAAAACGGCGCCGGAAAATCGACGCTGGTGAAGATGCTGTTCGGCGTGCTTGCACCGACGAGCGGCCGCATCCTCTGGCAGGGTGAGCCTGTTCGCATCGCCAGCCCCAATGCCGCAAGAAAACTCGGCATCGGCATGGTTTTCCAGCATTTTTCACTGTTCGAAGCTTTGACGGTTGCGGAAAACATCGCACTGTCCATGGACCCTGGCATTTCGCTTGCAAAAATCTCCGAGGAAGCTGCTGCGCTCTCGCGCAGCTACGGTCTGCCGCTCGATCCCAAGGCGCATGTTGCCGATCTTTCTGTCGGCGAACGCCAGCGGATCGAGATCGTTCGCGCGCTGTTGCAAAATCCACAGCTGATCATCCTCGATGAACCGACATCCGTCCTGACGCCGCAGGAAGCCGATCGCCTGTTTGAGACGCTTGCAAAGCTGAAATCGGAGGGGCGCTCGGTCCTGTACATCAGTCACCGTCTCGAGGAAGTGCAGCGCATCTGCGATCGAGCCACCGTGCTGCGTCACGGCAAGGTGACCGGCGCCTGCGATCCGCGCCAGGAGACGCCGGCATCGCTGGCACGCATGATGGTTGGCAGCGACGTGGCGCATGTCTCGACCGAAGGAACCGGTTTGAAGGGCGAGGTGCTGCTGGAGGCCCGCAATCTCGCAGCTGCCGCGCGAACCCCATTTGCTGTGTCGCTAAAGGACGTCTGTCTGAAGGTTCGCGGCGGTGAGGTTCTCGCTATCGCGGGTGTCGCCGGCAACGGCCAGAGCGAGCTTTTCGATGCGCTTTCCGGCGAATATCCGGTTGCAAATGGCGATGCCGTTCATATCCGCAGCAAACCGGCCGGCACGCTCGGTATCAACGCCCGGCGCCTGATGGGCGGCGGTTTCGTGCCCGAAGAGCGTCACGGTCATGCAGCAGTGTCGGCACTGCCCTTGTCGGACAATCTGGTGCTTGCCCGTAGCGCTTCAGACCGCAAGACCTTCATTGGCGGCGGTAAGCTCGGCATCATTCGGCAGGATGCCGTCAAACGTGCCACCAAGCGCATCTGCGAGGTCATGGATGTTCGCAAGAGCGGCGAGGATCCGGCCGCGGGCTCGCTTTCGGGTGGCAATCTCCAAAAATTCATCGTCGGTCGCGAGCTCGATCGCCAGCCGGCCGTTCTTGTCGTCAACCAGCCGACCTGGGGTGTGGATGCGGGTGCGGCAAGCCGCATTCGTCAGGCGCTCGTCGATCTCGCCAAATCGGGCTCCGCCGTGTTGGTGATCAGCCAGGATCTCGACGAGATCTTCGAGGTGGCGACGGAGATCGCCGTGATCAACGATGGCCGGTTGTCGGATGCCTATCCGGCCGGTGAGTTGTCACGTGAGAAAATCGGATTGCTGATGGGTGGCATGCACGTCAACAAACAGACGGCGGAGAGCCTTGATGCGCATTGAGCTTGAAAAACGACCGAAGGTTTCGGCGCTCTTCTCCATCCTGTCTCCGTTCATCGCACTGGTCCTGACGCTCATTGCCGGCGCGCTCATGTTTGCGCTGCTCGGCAAGAGCCCGGTAACGGCACTCTACAGCTTCTTCGTCGAACCACTGATGGAGGTCTGGTCGCTGCATGAACTGGCGATCAAGGCCGGGCCGCTCATCCTGATCGCTGTCGGTCTGTCGGTCTGTTATCGCTCCAACAACTGGAATATCGGTGCCGAAGGCCAGTTCATCATGGGTGCGATTGCGGGCTCGATCATTCCCGTAGTGTTCTACCAGTGGCAGTCGCCACTCGTCCTGCCGTTGATGCTGCTGCTTGGTATGGTAGGTGGTGCTCTGTTTGCCGGTATCCCGGCGTTTCTCAAAGCTCACATGAATACCAATGAGATCCTGACCAGTCTGATGCTGGTCTATGTAGCGCAGCTCTTCCTCGATTGGCTGGTTCGGGGACCTTGGCGCAACCCGAACGGCATGAATTTTCCGGAAACGCGCACGTTTTCAGCCGATGCCATTCTCCCGGAAATGATCGCCTCGGGGCGCGCCCATTGGGGTTTTGCCTTTGCCATTATCGCGGCCGTGCTCATCTGGCTGATGATGCGGTTCACGCTGAAGGGGTTCGAAATCTCGGTGCTCGGGCAATCGGAGCGGGCAGGGCGGTTCGCCGGTTTCTCCTCCCGCAAGATGATCTGGTTTTCCATGCTGCTTTCCGGCGCTATGGCCGGACTTGCAGGCATCTCCGAGGTTAGCGGTGCAATCCAGCAGCTGCGCCCGGTGATTTCGCCCGGTTATGGCTTCACCGCCATCATCGTCGCGTTTCTCGGCAGGCTCAATCCCCTTGGCGTTGTCGCGTCAGGCCTCGTGCTCGCGCTTACCTATCTCGGCGGGGAGGCGGCGCAATTGTCACTCGGTGTTTCCGACAAGGTGACGCGGGTATTCCAGGGCCTCCTTCTCTTCTTCGTGCTCTCCTGCGATACGCTGATCCATTACAAGATCCGCATGGTCTGGGCGGATATCAACCGAACGGCCAATGACGGAGGAGCGCACTGATGGGCATCGTAGAAGCCATCCTGCTTACCGTCATCACGGCAGCAACCCCGTTGGTCATAGCGGCCCTTGGTGAACTGATCACCGAACGGTCCGGCGTCCTCAATCTCGGCGTCGAGGGCATGATGATCATGGGCGCGGCCTGCGCCTTCGTTGCGACGCAGCTTACCGGCTCGCCCTATATCGGCATCCTCGCCGGCATCGCGTCCGGCGCGCTGTTCTCGCTGCTCTTTGGCTTCCTGACCTTGACGTTGGTCGCCAATCAGGTCGCCACGGGTCTGGCGCTGACAATCCTGGGACTGGGCGTTTCCGGCATGATCGGCGAACCCTATGTCGGGCAGTCCGGCACCAAACTCCCGCAGATCGTTTTCCCGCTGCTGGCAGATATCGCTTATCTCGGGCCGCTGCTGTTCAAGCAGGACCTGATC
The DNA here is from genome assembly GCF_030814475.1 of Pararhizobium capsulatum DSM 1112. Classification (NCBI taxonomy): domain Bacteria; kingdom Pseudomonadati; phylum Pseudomonadota; class Alphaproteobacteria; order Hyphomicrobiales; family Rhizobiaceae; genus Pararhizobium; species Pararhizobium capsulatum. Next base: position 2,457,674 of record NZ_JAUSVF010000001.1, read on the forward strand.
TTTTATCTGTCGATCGCGCTGGTGGTCGGGGTCAACTGGTTTCTGTTCAAGAGCCGGGCCGGCCTCATGTTGCGCTCGGTCGGCGACAGCCATTCGTCAGCCCATGCGCTTGGCATCAACGTCATCCGCACGCGCTATCTGGCCGTCATGTTCGGTGGCGCCTGCGCCGGATTGGCAGGTGCGCAGCTATCGCTCGTCTACACGCCGCAATGGGTGGAAAACATGTCGGCCGGCCGGGGCTGGATCGCTCTGGCGCTGGTGGTGTTTGCTTCCTGGCGGCCTTGGCGCGTCGTGGTGGGCGGTTATCTGTTCGGAGCGGTGACGATTGCCCAATTGCATCTCCAGGCCTTTGATCTGGAAGCATTTTTGCATTCTATTCTATCTCTTTCTTCCGATTCGATGTCTCAGACACTTCTGAACATTGTGGTGGGCGCTCTGAAAACGCCGCAGTTCCTTTCCGCTCTTCCCTATCTTGCGACAATTGCTGTACTAATCGTCATCTCGCACAACCGTCGTACGACGCTGATCAACACGCCGGCGTCTCTCGGCAAATCCTTCGTGCCGGATCGATAAAACAACAAAATTTCAAAACCAAACCACAGGGGTCAATATGAAAAAACTTCTTTTCGCGCTTGCAACGACTGCGGCCGTTCTCGGCTTCACAGCTGCCGCCAGCGCCCAGGACAAGGCCAAGATCTGCTTCATCTATGTTGGCTCCAAGACCGACGGCGGCTGGACGCAGGCTCATGACCTCGGACGCCAGGAGCTGGAAAAGGCTCTCGGCGACAAGATCGAGACCCAGTTCCTCGAAAACGTTCCCGAAGGCCCGGATGCGGAACGTGCGCTCGAGCGTCTTGCCCGTTCCGGCTGCGGTCTGATCTTCGCGACCTCCTTCGGCTTCATGGATGCAACGGTCAAGATCGCCGAAAAATTCCCGGACGTGAAATTCGAACATGCCACCGGCTACAAGACAGCGCCTAACCTCGCGACCTACAACAGCCGATTCTACGAAGGCCGCTACATTCAGGGCCAGATTGCTGCGAAGATTTCGCAGAAGGGCGTCGCCGGCTACATCGCGTCCTTCCCGATCCCGGAAGTCGTCATGGGCATCAACTCGTTCCTGATCGGCGCGCGCTCGGTCAATCCGGACTTCAAGATCAAGGTTGTATGGGCCAACACCTGGTTCGACCCAGGCAAGGAAGCGGATGCTGCCAAGGCGCTGATCGACCAGGGCGTCGATGTAATCACCCAGCACACCGACACGACCGCCCCGATGCAGGTTGCCGCCGAGCGTGGCATCAAGGCTTTCGGTCAGGCTTCCGATATGATCAAGGCTGGCCCGGAAACCCAGCTGACGGCGATCGTCGATACCTGGGGCGCTTACTACATCAAGCGCACGCAGGCCTTCATCGACGGCAAGTGGGAAACCACCTCAAGCTGGGACGGTCTGAAGGACGGCATCCTGACCATGGCGCCCTACACCAACATGCCGGATGACGTGAAGGCGATGGCGACCGAAACCGAAGCCAAGATCAAGTCTGGAGAACTGAAGCCCTTTACCGGCCCGCTGAAGAAGCAGGACGGCAGCGAGTGGCTGGCAGCCGGCGCGTCATCGGATGACGGCACGCTGCTTGGCATGAACTTCTATGTCGAAGGCGTGGATGACAAGCTGCCGCAATAAGGCCTGAAGGCTTTTCTGAAACACGAAAGGGGCGGCTCTCAGAGTCGCCCCTTCCTGCGTTTTCACGGGCTTTAAAAGCATTGAGAAAATATGCTTCTCGGTCACAAATAGCCGTTTACATAAATCATATAGTATGATTTTTTACACCTGCTGCTGAGGAGCAGCGTTCTTTGGGAGGAAATCATGAAATTGAAAAACGCACTCGCGAGTGCCACGATTCTTGCTGCCTGCATGTTCGGTTCGGCGCATGCTGCCGATCTGACCATCGGCTTTTCGCAGATCGGTTCCGAATCCGGCTGGCGTGCGGCGGAAACCACGCTGACCAAGCAGCAGGCCGAAAAGCGCGGCATCGACCTGAAGTTTGCTGACGCACAGCAGAAGCAGGAAAACCAGATCAAGGCGCTTCGCTCGTTCATCGCCCAGGGCGTGGACGCAATCCTGGTCGCCCCGGTCGTTGCAACGGGCTGGGATGAAGTCCTGACCGAAGCCAAGGACGCTGACATTCCGGTCATTCTTCTCGACCGCACCGTCGATTCGTCGAAGGACCTCTACCTGACCGCGGTCACGTCCGACCTCGTCCATGAAGGCAATGTTGCCGGTAAATGGCTGGTTGACAATGTTGCGGGCAAGCCTTGCAACGTTGTCGAGCTTCAGGGCACCACCGGTTCTTCTCCGGCTATCGACCGCAAGAAAGGCTTCGAAGAAGCTCTTGCCGGCCATGATAACCTGAAAATCATCCGCAGCCAGACCGGCGACTTTACCCGCACCAAGGGCAAGGAAGTCATGGAAAGCTTCCTGAAGGCGGAAGATGGCGGCAAGAACATCTGTGCGCTCTACGCCCACAATGACGACATGGCCGTTGGCGCTATCCAGGCGATCAAGGAAGCCGGCCTGAAGCCGGGCAAGGACATCCTCGTCGTTTCGATCGATGCTGTTCCGGACATCTTCCAGGCAATGGCGGCTGGTGAAGCGAACGCGACTGTCGAACTGACCCCAAACATGGCCGGCCCGGCGCTCGACGCGCTCGATGCCTACCTGAAGGACAAGAAGGAGCCACCGAAGTGGATCCAGACGGAATCGAAGCTCTACACGCAGGCTGACGATCCGCAGAAGGTCTACGAAGCCAAGAAGGGTCTCGGTTACTGACCATCGGCAAACGAGCGCCGCGCGAATGCGGCGCTTTGCTGATACTGGAGATGAAGCCGTTTCTGCTTTTCCAATATCTGCAAGCGCCTCAGAATCCGGCAGTTTGCTGCCGGATTTCCTAAATGGTAAGTAATCATTAACCCAGTGCCTGTTGCCCAGGACTGCTTCGGCGGTCTTGGCGTCTTGTGCTACGCCGTGCATGCGCGGTACTGCCTCCGGAAGCCGGAATGATGCAAAGCAATGACGAAATTCTCTCCGCCTCGGGCATAGTCAAACGGTTTCCCGGCGCCATCGCCCTAGACCATGTCAATTTTTCCCTCCGGCGCGGCGAGGTTCACGCGCTGCTTGGTGAAAATGGCGCAGGAAAATCCACCCTTATCAAATGCATGACCGGCGCCTACCGCCGTGACGAGGGCTCGCTTCGCCTGGATGGCGTTGAAATCGACCCGCGTGACCCGCTTAATGCCCAGGCACTCGGCATCGGTACCGTTTATCAGGAAGTCAACCTGCTCGGTAACCTCAGCGTTGCGGAGAATCTTTTCCTGGGACGTCAGCCGAAACGGTTCGGTCTCGTCAACACAGGCGAAATGAACCGCCGCGCGCGGGCGCTGCTCTCGGACTACGGCATGGATATCAACGTATCACGGGCGTTGGAGAGCTACTCGGTCGCCGTTCAGCAGGTGGTGGCGATCGCCCGTGCCGTCGATCTCTCCGGCAAGGTTCTCATTCTCGATGAGCCAACAGCCAGCCTCGACGCGCAGGAAGTCGAAATGCTCTTCGGGATCGTTCGCGGTCTGAAGGCGAGAGGCCTTGGGGTCGTTTTCATCACCCACTTTCTTGAGCAGGTATACGCACTCTCTGATCGCATTACTGTTCTTCGCAACGGCCAGTTCGTCGGCACGCGTGACACGGCATCGCTGCCGCGTAAGGATCTGGTAACCATGATGCTCGGTCATGAGCTTCTGGCGGCCGAGAAGGAAGCCAATGCCCATGACGCGGCGACAGGCGATGTTCGCTTCCAGTTCCACAATTATGGCAAGACGGGAAAGATCAAGCCGTTTGATCTTTCTGTCCGCAAAGGCGAAGTGGTCGGGATTGCCGGACTGCTTGGCTCTGGCCGCACCGAAACCGCGCAGCTTCTGTTTGGCGTCGACAAATCCGACAGCGGAAAGGCTGAAGTTGGCGGTCGGTCCGTCAATCTTAACTCGCCACATGCCGCGATCGCGGAAGGGTTTGGTTTCTGTCCGGAAGATCGCAAGATGGAAGGCATCATCGGCGACCTCTCCATTCGCGAAAATATAGCCCTTGCGCTTCAGGCCAGGCGTGGCTGGGCCCGTCCGCTCTCGCGCTCGGAGCAGATTTCGCTCGCGGATCGCTACATCAAGGCGCTCGACATCCGCACCACCGACCGGGAAAAGCCAATCAAGCTGCTCTCAGGTGGAAACCAGCAAAAGGCCATTCTTGCCCGCTGGCTTGCAACAAACCCGCAGTTTCTCATCCTGGATGAACCGACGCGCGGCATTGACGTGGGCGCCCACGCCGAAATCATTCGGCTGATCGAGGAACTCTGCGCGCAAGGTATGTCACTGCTGGTGATCTCATCGGAGCTGGAGGAACTCGTCGCTTACAGCGCCCGCATTCTGGTGCTTCGCGACAGGGAACATGTAGCCGAGTTGACCGGCAGCGCCATCACCACCCAAAACATCGTCAACGCGATCGCTGCCGGATCTGTCGAAAAGGGAATACAATGATGGAAAGCGCGCAACGCCTCCTTTGGCGACTGCTGCCGCAGGTGGTGGCTCTCGTCCTTATTCTCATCCTGATCAGGCTTGTTTTCCCGGGATTCTATTCGATAGAGTTTCAGAATGAGCGGCTTTACGGCAGCCTGATCGACGTTCTCAATCGCGGTGCGCCCGTCGCGCTTCTTGCCGTGGGCATGACAGTCGTCATTGCCACCAAAGGCATCGATCTATCTGTCGGTGCAGTCATGGCCATCTGCGGCGCTGTTGCAGCAGCCTCGAGCGTGCGCGGCGACCCGTTGGTCCTGACGCTCGTACTGACCGTCGGCGTTGGTCTGGTCTGCGGCGTGTGGAACGGTTTCCTGGTCTCGGTTCTCAATATTCAGCCGATCGTGGCGACGCTGGTGCTGATGGTTGCAGGACGCGGTATCGCGCAGCTGGTCACGGAAGGTGCCATTCTGACCTTCAACGATCCAGGCCTGATCTTTATCGGAAGCGGGTCTTTTGCGGCATTGCCCATGCCGGTCGTTATCTGGTTTGTGTTCGGCATTGCTATTGCCGTTCTTCTGCGGCGAACGGCGCTGGGACTGTTGATCGAGGCTGTGGGCATCAACAGGCGGGCAAGTACGTTGGCGGGTATCCGCACGCCCGTTCTGTTGATGGCGGCTTACATGCTTTCCGGCCTTTGCGCCGCGATTGCCGGCATCATCGTTGCTGCCGATATCCGGGGTGCCGATGCCAACAATGCCGGCCTCTGGCTCGAACTCGATGCGATCCTGGCGGTTGTCGTTGGCGGAAATTCGTTGCTGGGCGGCCGGTTCAGCATCATCGCCTCGCTGATCGGCGCCATGATCATTCAGGCTGTCAATACCGGCATCCTGCTGTCCGGGTTCCCACCGGAGTTCAACCTCATCATCAAGGCTGCGATCATCGTCATCATTCTCGTAATCCAGTCCCCGAAAGTGCAGGCCGCCCTGACCTTCCTGGCTGCCAGGTCCACGCGTAAGCGTGAAGTGGAGCAAACGGCGCGATGAACCAGAAATACCTTCCTCTGATTGCAACGATCGTCATCTTCATCGTCGCCTATGCGATATGCGCGCTGCAATACCCCAACATGCTGTCGACCCGCGTGATCGGCAACCTTCTGACCGACAACGCCTTTCTGGGTATCGCCGCGGTGGGCATGACCTTCGTCATCCTTTCCGGCGGGATCGACCTGTCGATCGGGTCGGTGATTGCATTTACCGGCATTTTCCTGGCCGTCATGCTGGAAACCACGAGCATCCACCCGCTTCTGGCTTTTGTTCTGGCGCTCATCATCACCACGGCTTTCGGCGCAATCATGGGCGCGATCATTCACTATCTGGAAATGCCGGCCTTTATCGTCACGCTGGCCGGCATGTTCCTCGCGCGCGGCATGGCCTTTGTAATCTCGATCGACTCGATCCCCGTGCGACATCCGTTCTATGCAACACTCAAGACCTTCTACTACAAGCTGCCAGGAGGCGGGCGCATCACGCTCATCGGTGGATTGATGCTTCTGGTTTTCCTCGCTGGCATCATCATCGCGCAGCGCACCCGTTTCGGCACAAATGTCTACGCCCTTGGCGGTGGCACGCAGACTGCGGCATTGATGGGCGTGCCGGTCGCACGCACGACAATCCTGATCTATGCGCTTTCGGGCTTTCTGGCGGGACTATCGGGAATCGTTTATTCGCTTTACACATCAGCAGGATATTCGCTCGCCACCGTTGGTGTGGAGCTCGATGCCATCGCTGCGGTCGTGATTGGAGGCACGCTGTTGACGGGGGGAGCCGGGTTTGTTGGAGGCACACTCGTGGGCGTTCTCATTCAGGGGCTTATCCAGACCTACATCACCTTCGACGGTTCGCTGTCGAGTTGGTGGACGAAGATCTTGATCGGCGGTCTGCTGTTTGCGTTCATTCTGATGCAGAAGGCGATCCTGTTCGTGTCACGACGCAGCAGAAGTTATGCGTAAGGGGGAGTAATTGCGTAAAGGTTTGATGGAAACGGTGATTATGGGGGCAAGCGCCCGCACCAGTCATGCCCAGGTGGTGGGCGAGCTCGGCAAGGCAATTGTTTCGGGCCAGTTTCCAGTCGGATCGATTTTGCCGGGCGACGGTGAATTGGCGATGCGCTTCAAGGTGTCGCGCACTGTTTTGCGCGAGGCGATGAAAACGCTCGCGGCCAAGGGGCTCATCGTGCCACGCGCCCGGATCGGTACGCGAGTGACTGAGAAGAGCCAGTGGAACCTGTTCGACAATGACATTCTGACCTGGCATTTCAACGGCGGCGTCGATGAGGAATTCCTCTATCACCTGAGCGAAATCCGCCTCGCCTTCGAGCCTCACGCAGCGGAACTTGCGGCACGGAACGCCACGGAGGCCGAGATAAGCAACATGATGCGGCTCGCCGTTGCCATGGGCGATGAAAACCACAGCGCCGAGACGCTTGCCGGCGCCGATTTGAAGTTTCACATCGCGGTACTCGAGGCGTCAGGCAATCCATTCATGCGCACGGTTGGCGGGCTTATCGAGGCTGCACTTGTCGGCGTGTTCAAGCTGAGCTCTCCGGTGGAGGACAAGAGCGGTATTGCCGAGATTTCCCGCAATCATATCCGTATCGTCGAACAGATCAGCCGGCGCGACGAGCCTGCCGCCCGCGCCGCGATGGAACATGTCATTCGCGTCGGGCGTGAAAGAGTGCGAGAGGCTTTTCGCCAGGACGAGGGAAGCCGAGCTTAAAGAGACCGTGTTCCCTTGCTATCGGGCTGCCCACGCACTTTTGCCCTCATAAGCCTTAAATCGCCATGGATTGTCTTGCCGTTCCGGGCTCTTCCGCCTATCTGGTGGAACATCGCGTGGCGCAGCCTGTCGGTCTGTGCTTGTTCCAACGGTGATTGAGGGCTATGGCCGAACTGATTGTCATTTTCGTTCTTTTATTGATCAATGCATTTTTTGCTCTGTCTGAAATGGCAATCGTCTCGGCAAGCCGGCCTCTGCTCCGGCAAATGGCCCGGCAAGGAAATCTCCGCGCGGACAAGGCGCTCAAGCTTGCGGAAGATCCGGGAAAATTTCTCTCCACCGTCCAGGTCGGCATCACGCTGGTCGGCACATTGGCAGGCGCCTACGGTGGCGCAACCATCGCTGACAAGCTGGCGCCGCTTCTAAATGAAATAAGCTGGATCAACCCTTACGGCAGCACGGTCGCCGTTGCCGCCGTTGTCACGTTGATCACCTATCTTTCGGTTGTCATTGGTGAGCTTATTCCCAAGCAGCTTGCCCTGAAGAATTCCGAGGCCGTCGCGATGTTCGTCGCAGGTCCGATGTCGTTCCTGTCCAGGCTCGCGGCTCCGGTCGTCTATCTGTTCGAAAGTTCGGCTGCGATCGTGCTGCGGATATTCGGCGCGAAAAGCGACAGCGACCGAGTCACGGAAGAAGAAGTCCAGGCCATCATGGCTGAAGGCGTCGAGAGCGGCGCAATCGAAAAGTCGGAACATGAGATGCTGCGACGGATTATTCGGCTCGGCGATCGCAACGTGAAATCGATCATGACCCACCGAACCGAGGTCAGCTTCATCGATATCGACGACACGCTCGAAAGCATCCGTGCCAAGGTCACCCAGTCCGCCCACTCACGCTACCCGGTCATCGAAACGTCCTCCGGTGAGGTTGTTGGTGCGGTGCTGGTCAAGGAAGTCTTGAATGCTCCCACACGGGGAGGTGCCTTCAGTGTCCGCGATTTCCTGAAGGATATTCATACGCTTCCGGAAACCGCTTCATGCTTGAAGGCGCTGGACGCGTTCAAGACATCCCGCATCAACATGGCGATGATCGTTGACGAGTATGGCAGTATCGAAGGTATCATCACCATCGCTGATATTCTGGAGTCCATTGTCGGCGTCCTGCCGTCAAACTACGATGACGTCGAACATGTGCTTATCCGCGAGCGTGAGGATGGATCCTATCTGGTCGATGGCCGCACGCCGATCGACGAGATAAACCTGACCATTGGCATCGATGATATCGATGCGGACGGTGGCTACGAAACGATTGCCGGCTTTCTTGTCCAGGAGTTGCGCAAGACACCCGAGGAAGGCGACATCACGCAAGCGCATGGTTACCGCTTCGAAGTAATCGACATGGACGGCCGCCGGATTGACAAGATCCTTGTGTCGAAGGTCGCTCAAAGCGACTAGGAAATGGTCGCGGCAATGAGAAAAGGCCGGGGTGACCCGGCCTTGTTTGATAGTAGGAGCTGCTAGTACATCCGTAGTCAGCTTCACTATCTGAAGTCTGGCACGGCAAGGTTAACGATTTATTAAGATCACGCGGGCAGCGATATTTTCGCGCCTACGACATCGTTTGGCCAGGCCGAGAAACATATCATCTTGGTCATTCTCGAGCGGGACTAGTCATTGACGTCACAACGACCGCCTGCAGCCAACGGAGGGAGGAGTAGTCGCCGATCGGCAAATACTCATGTTAGCACATCGGGGTGAAATCGCAGTTCAAATTTCCCCAAGCCAGCTCTATCAAGCGTCGTAGCTGAAGACTGATGGCAGGATATATAAGGATGTAAATCTTTTCCTGGCCTTAACCTGCGAAGCGAGATCAGAAGTGTTATCAGACAAGATGCGGTTTTCTGGTGAGGCAGGTCAAACTCATCATCGTGAGAAGCCGCATGCCGTGCTTGCACGGATTGTCGGAGGCAGGTCAGATTCACAAGGCAGATGCGGGCAGGAATTTAGTCAAGAGGAAAGCGCTCTTTGAGTTGATGTCTGACTGGCTGATACTTCGTTTTGGCAAACGAGTACAATCAATTGATCGGTAATGAGTGTGGCCACTATTTCCTCTGGCGCTGAACTGAAAGCTACGTCTGCCGCTCTTTCCGGATATGAGCTCACCCCTTTGCCAGCCGCCCTTGGCGTCGCACAATTGAACGGCTAGATAAGCACTTGACCAACCACCGCTCGCCAACTGTGCTGCATTGCTGACCGCAATTTCCGAGTTGCTAATAAAAATTCAAACCTCTCCAGCTGAGCGCCACATCAGCAAACAATCAGTCCACCGGCGCGAATCACTCCACTTCCGCGTTTCGCATGGATGCGCCAAGTCGCCGACCATTCCCGAATATCTCGCTTCCGCTCAGTTGACGCGCCGTCGTCCCAACGCGTCTCCGAGGGGAACACGGAAAAACCAAGTACAAAGGAAGCCGCCGCCGACCAGACGGCGGCGGCGCAGCGGATTATCGACAGCAAGAGCTTCGACAATTCCGTGCTGTGCACCAATGAAAGCGTGCTCCTGACGCTGGACAGCAATCGCCAGCGCTTCGAGCGGGCCTTGCGGGCGGCGGGCGGCTATCTGTGCAACGAGGCCGACGTGGCGCGGCTGCGGGACTTCCTGTTCCCGGGCGGGCATTTGAACACTGCGGCCGTCGGCAAGAGTGCGGTGTGGATCGCCCGGCAGGTTGGCATTCGCGTCGTGCCGGGCACCAAGGTGCTGATCGCGCCGGTCGATCGCGCCGGCATCGAGGAACCGCTGACCCGGGAAAAGCTCTGCCCGGTCCTGGCCCTGATGTCGGTCGGCACCTTTGAGCGGGCCAAGGGCGTGGCGCAGATGATCCTGCGGATGTCGGGCGCCGGGCATTCGGCCGCCTATCACGGCGAGGATGCGCAGCAGGCGCTGGATTATGCCGCAGCGCTCTGCGTCTACCGCGTGGTGGTCAATGCGCCCTGCTCGCAAGGGGCGGCGGGTTTTGCCACGCATCTGGCGCCGTCCTTCATGATCGGTACCGGTTATGCCGGCCGCTCCTCGGTTGGCGAGAATATCGGGCCGCAACACCTCGTCCATTGGACGCGGCTTGCCTGGAACAGCGATGCGGCCGTGCCCTTCGGCGATTTCTCCCATGTGCGGGCGCCCTTCGAGGGACCGGACGGTTCCAGCCGTCCCACCACACCGTCCCCCACCGCTGCGGCGCCGACCGTACCGTCGCCCACCATCGCACCATCGCCCACCACCGCACCATCGCAAGGGTTCGAGAGCGGGGCCGACCGCGAGTTGCTGCGGCACCTCATTCTCCAGGAACTTCGCCAGCTGACCGGGGGCCAGCCATGACAGATCTTCGCGCTTTCATCTTCATTGACCAGCTTCAGCCGCAGACGCTGGCCTATACCGCGACCTGGATGCGCGGCACCCTGCCGCGCGCGCATGGCAGCGCAGATCATCGAGATTGCACCGGGGCTCGACATCGAGGCTTTGACGGATACGGTCCTGAAAAGCGCCGAGGTGCGCGCCGGTTTCCTCGTGGTCGAGCGACAGTTCGGCACGCTGCAATTCCATGCCTATTCCACCGCCGAGGTCCAGGCGGGTGCGGCAGCGGCACTGCAGGCGATGGGCAAGAAACCAGACGAGGCCGAGAAGCCGAAAATCATGGCGTCCAAGATCGTCACGCGGGTCGACGAACAGCATGCCTTCCTGATGAACCGCAACAAGACCGGTTCCATGGTTCTCAGCGGCGAAAGCATCTATCTGCTGGAATGCCAGCCGGCGGCCTATGCCATTCTTGCCTGCAACGAGGCCGAGAAGGAAGCCGACATCAAGGTCATCGACATGCGGATGATCGGCGCCAACGGCCGACTTTACCTGGCGGGCACCGAAGCGGATGTGCGCAATGCGCGCGATGCCGCCGAGCGGGTGCTGCGTGAGGCGGGAGCACGCTGATGTCGGACATTCGCGCCCTCATCCGCGACGTGCTGGCCGAGGAGATCGCCGCCATCCGGGCCGAGCTTCTGGGCGCGGCCGGGAGCCGTGAGGAGCGGGTGCGGGTGGACGATGCCCGGGGGCTGACGGAGTTTGCGCTTTCGGTGCTGCGCCGCGCCGCCGATCCGGGCTTTGCTGCAGCGCTTCAGGAGGGGCGCCTGATATTCGTGCCGGCGGGTGCGCCCACACTCGCCGCCGCCGGACCGGCGATGCCGATGGCTGCTTATGCGCCCGCATCGCCGTCCGTGCCGGTTTCTTCCCCGCCGCTTTCCTCCCTGCCGCTTTCCCAGGCTCAGCCTGTGCAGCAACAGGCATCGGTGCTGGTGACGACAGTGCCGTCGGCCGTGCCGCAGGTGACGAAAAGCCTGATCACCGAGCGCGATATCACAGGCCTCGGGTCGGACACGACGCGGCTGCGCATCGGCCGGCAAAGCAGATTAACGCCCCTTGCTGCGGACGAGGCTCGCCGCCGGGGCATCAGAATCGAAAGGAGTGCGACATGATTAAGGCCCGCGTCAGCGGCAGGCTCTGGTCGACGCGCCATATCGGCACGCTTCCGACCGGCGCCCTGCTCGAGGTGGAAACCGAAACGGGGGCAAGGCTCATCGCCTTTGATCCCCTGGGCTGCGCCGAGGGCGAGACTGTCCTTGTGACGCAGGGCTCGGTGGCCGCCGCCTACTTTCCCGAACGCTCCGCGCCGATCGATGCGCTGATCGTCGGCTCGATCGACGAACAACCCACGAATATCAACCCAAAAGCACAAAAATGAAGGAGCTTTGAAATGGCAAATCTGGCAATCGGCATGATTGAAACCAAGGGCTACGTGCCGGCCCTCTCCGCCGCCGACGCGATGGTAAAGGCGGCCAATGTCGAGATCATCGCCCGCAACGAGGTCGGCGGCGGTCTGGTGTCCATTGTCGTGCGCGGCGATGTCGGCGCGGTGAAGGCGGCAACAGAAGCCGGCGCGGAAGCCGCAGGACTGGTCGGCGAAGTCACCGCCGTCCATGTCATCGCCCGTCCGCATGCCGATCTTGGCCGGCACTTCGACCCTCAAGGCCTGAAGCCGGCCGGTATCCCCGCGCAAAATTTAACAGCCCGGGCAAGATTGAACAGCCCGCCCAAGATTAACAGCCCGCCCAAGATTAACAGCCCGCCCAAGATTAACAGAAGGAGTGGGGCATGACAGAGCTTCGCGTCTATCTTCCCATCGAGGATCTTCAGCCGCAGTTCGCAGCATATCTGTCCTCGCCCACCCGGGCGAGGGGATATCCGCCCTTTGCCGGGCAGAACTCCCTGATCATCGAGGTGGCGCCGGCGCTGGCGATCCACCGCATCACCGACCTGGCGCTCAAATCCGCGCCCTCGATGGAGCCGGGCATCCTCTACACCGAACGGCAGTTCGGGCTGCTGGAGCTGCATTCGGACAGAATGGAGGAACTGGTCGCGGCCGGCGAGGCCATCCTCGCAGGCATCGGCGGCCGGAGGAACAGCTCAAGCCGCAGATCCTCTATCACGACATCATCGAGGATCTCTCCGACCAGCACGCGATCATCCTCAACCGCTCCCGCGATGCCTCGATCCTGGTCCCGGGCGTGGCGCTGCTGATCTACGAGATGGCGCCGGCGCTGTTTGCCTGCGTCGCGGCCAATGAGGCCGAAAAAGTCGCCCCAAACGCCGTCATCAACGACGTCCAGATGATGGGCGCAACCGGCCGACTGTTCATCTCTGGCACGCGGGAAGACATGCAACTCGCCCGCGACACAATCACCGCAAAACTCGAAACAATCAAAGGACGGTAAAAACGTATCAAAAACAGGCGGTCGGTAGGTCGAAAGGGTTCCGTTCTATTTTGATACCAAGTCGTCGCATATGTATCTATAAATGTTATGCTTTGCCTCAGGCGACGCGTGCCGGCGCAAACGTCCAGGAGGAGCGTCGCTACTCGATCCCTTCCCATAGCATCGCCAGTTGTGCCGCCGTAAGCTGCGCCGTGCCATCGCTTGCCGATATCTAAGGAAAGCGGCCATTCTTCAGGGCTTGGTAATAGAGACAGAAGCCTTGGCTGCGCAAGAACAGCAGCTTGATCCGATTACCTCGTTGTCCATGGAATACGAATGCCGAACCGGACGCGGTTTTCTGTCGTAACGATGACTTCAACAGTGCCATCAGCTCGTCGATCACTTTGCGCAGGTCGGTCACGCCGCAGGCGAGGGGATAGACCCGCGCGTTTGCGCCCCCAGCGATCATGCTTCTTGCACCAGGCGGATCAGCGCCTTCAGCAGGTCAGGTGCAACATCGGCATTGACCTGCAAAACACGACCGCCCACACCGCCAATTTCGATTCGAGTAGATTGTGCCAACCGCCTCGCGGCAGCAGATTTGTCTGTCCGGTTCGGTCGGTTTGCTTGACTGGTTGGTTCCGTAAAGTATCGCGGCGCAGCACATCGTAAATTCCATTTCGCTGCTTGACGAGTGAACAAAAATAGAACAAAATAAAAACATAACGGAAAAGGAGCTTTGAAATGACCGATTTTCTTCGTGATCTTGCCGCCTTCACCTCCATGATTATGTTCATCGCCAGTTTCTCCATCCTCGTTATGGGGATGTAATCATCCTTCTTCAGCCCATTTTATCTGTTCGCGCTCTGTGGACAAATTCGCAGCTTGCGGAAAAATCGGAGCGGTGAAGGATGAAAAGTGGACATCACCGATCCGAAGCAGGATATCGTTCCGTTGACAGGAATCGGAGCGAGCCATGGCCGAAGCGACGAAGCAAGATGTAGGGACGCAGGCAGGCGAGGGCGGTGATCCGCTGTTCGTGCATCTGCGGGTTCATTCCGCCTTTTCTCTTCTGGAGGGCGCGCTTCCCATCAAGAAGATCATCGGCAAGGCTGTCTCCGATGGCCAGCCGGCGATCGGCATTGCCGATACCAATAATCTCTTTGCTGCGCTCGAATTCTCTCAGAAGGCCATGGACGACGGTCTGCAGCCGTTGATCGGCTGTCAGCTGTCGATCGACATGGAGGATGAGGTTGATGGTGAGAAGCGCGGTCATGCGCAGCATCTGGCGAAGCTGCCATCGATCGTGCTGATTGCATCCACCGATGCCGGATATGTTCGGCTCGTCGATATAGTCAGCCGCGCCTATCTCGATGGTGAGAGCGGGCAGGCGGTGCGCATTGCTTTATCGTGGCTACGTGACGGCGGCACGGAGGGGTTGATCGCCTTGACTGGTGCTTCCGGTGGTCCGGTGGACATGGCGGTACGCTCGGGTCACGGCGCTCTTGCGGAGGCGCGATTGAAGACACTGGCGGCGCTGTTTGGCGATCGGCTCTATGTCGAGCTGCAGCGGCATGGGCGCTTCGATCGGCGCCACGAAGGTCGAATGATCGAGCTTGCCTATAAGATGGATTTGCCGCTGGTCGCGACCAACGAGCCTTTCTTTCCATCGCCTGCCGAATATGAGGCCCATGACGCATTGATGGCGGTGGCGCACAACGCCATGGTCTCCGACGACAGCCGGTTCCGACTGACACCCGATCACTATCTGAAAAGCCGCAAGGACATGGTGGCGCTGTTCAAGGATCTACCGGAAGCGCTCGAAAACTCTGTGGAGATCGCGCGCCGCTGCTCCTTCGTCCTGAAAACGCGAGGCCCTATTCTGCCGCGCTTCACCGGTGCGTCCGACGATCCGCAGGAAGCTGAGCGCGCCGAATCGCAGGAACTCCGGCGCCAGGCCCAGGAGGGCCTTGAGGAGCGTATGGAGAAGCTGGGCCTCTCCGCCGGCTATACCGAAAAGGACTATCGCGAGCGGCTGGATTTCGAGCTTGGCGTCATCGAACGCATGAAATTTCCGGGCTACTTCCTGATCGTTGCGGACTTCATCAAATGGGCAAAGCAGCAGGATATCCCCGTTGGTCCGGGCCGCGGTTCCGGTGCGGGCTCGCTGGTCGCCTATGCACTGACGATTACCGACGTCGACCCACTACGCTTCTCGTTGCTGTTCGAACGCTTCCTCAATCCTGAACGCGTTTCGATGCCCGACTTCGATATCGACTTCTGCCAGGATCGGCGCGAAGAGGTCATCCGCTACGTTCAGCGCAAATACGGCCGCGAGCAGGTGGCGCAGATCATCACCTTCGGTTCGCTTCAGGCACGCGCCGCGTTGCGCGACGTTGGTCGCGTGCTGGAAATGCCTTACGGCCAGGTCGACAAGATCTGCAAGCTCGTGCCGAACAACCCGGCCAACCCGACGCCTCTGTCGAAGGCGATCGAAGAGGAGCCGCGCTTCCAGGAAGAAGTCGACAAGGAGCCGGTTATCGGCCGCCTGCTCGATATCGCCCAGAAGATCGAAGGCCTTTACCGTCACGCGTCGACCCACGCCGCCGGTATCGTGATCGGCGACCGTCCGCTGTCGCAGCTCGTGCCGATGTATCGCGACCCGCGCTCCGATATGCCGGTCACCCAGTTCAACATGAAGTGGGTGGAACAGGCCGGCCTCGTCAAGTTCGACTTCCTCGGCCTGAAGACACTGACAGTACTGAAGACCGCCGTGGACTTTATCGCCAAGCGCGATATCACCGTTGCGCTCGAGGCTTTGCCGCTCGACGATGAAAAGACCTACGAGATGCTGTCGAATGGCGACACGGTCGGCGTGTTCCAGGTGGAAAGCGCCGGGATGCGCAAGGCGCTGATCGGCATGCGACCGGACTGCATCGAGGATATCATCGCCCTCGTGGCGCTTTATCGACCGGGTCCCATGGAGAACATCCCGGTCTACAACGCCCGCAAGCATGGCGAGGAAGAGATCGAATCGATCCATCCGACGATCGATTATCTGCTCAAGGAAACGCAGGGCGTTATTGTCTATCAGGAACAGGTGATGCAGATCGCCCAGGTTCTTTCAGGCTATTCGCTCGGAGAGGCCGATCTTCTGCGCCGCGCCATGGGTAAGAAGATCAAAGAGGAAATGGATAAGCAGCGGGCCCGCTTCGTCGATGGCGCGGTTGCCAACGGCGTCTCGAAGCCACAGGCCGATATGATCTTCGATCTCCTGGCGAAGTTCGCAAACTACGGCTTCAACAAGAGCCACGCGGCAGCCTATGCCATTGTGTCCTATCAGACCGCCTATCTGAAGGCGCATTATCCCGTCGAGTTCCTGGCAGCGTCGATGACGCTCGATATGTCGAACACCGACAAGATCAACGATTTCCGGCAGGACGCCGCCCGGCTGGGAATCAAGGTCATTCCGCCATCGGTGCAGACATCGTTCAGGCGCTTCGAGACCGGCGACAACTGCATCTACTACTCATTGGCGGCCATCAAGGGCGTCGGTGAAGCTGCAGTCGATCATATCGTTGCCGTGCGTGGCGATGCACCTTTCGAAAGCCTTGAGGACTTCTGCCTGCGGATTGATCCGAAGCTTTTGAACCGCCGCGTCTTCGAAAGCCTGATTTGTGCCGGTGCTTTCGATTGTTTCGGCTACGATCGTGCTGAACTGGTTGGTGGGATGGACCGAATTCTCGGTCTTGCGCAGCGTGCCCAGGAAAACAAGGTCAGCGGCCAGAGCGACATGTTCGGTGCGGGCTTTGCGACAGGGCCTGAAAAGCTGGCCTTGCCAGCCTATTCACCTTGGCTCGCGTCGGAGAAGCTGCACCGCGAGTTCCAGGTTCTGGGTTTCTATCTCTCGGCTCACCCGCTCGACACCTATAACGAGTTGCTCGCAAAGATCAGGGTACAGACCTTTGGTGATTTCGCAGCCTCGGTAAAAAAAGGTGCGACAGCCGGCCGTCTCGCCGGTACGGTCACGTCCAAGCAGGAGCGCAAGACCCGCACAGGCAACAAGATGGGCATCATCGCCTTTTCGGATTCCTCCGGGCAGTTCGAAGCCGTGCTGTTTTCCGAGGCGCTCAATCAGTACCGAGACCTGCTGGAAGCGGGCAAATCACTCGTCATGACCGTGCAGGCGGAAGAGCGGCCGGAAGGTATCGGCTTGCGCATCCAGACGCTGCAATCACTGGAAGAACGCTCTCTACAGATGCAGAAGGCGCTGCGCGTCTATGTGCGTGACAGCGGCCCTCTGCGATCGGTTGCGACCCACCTCAACACCAAGGGCGACGGACTCGTATCGTTCGTTGTCATCAAGGACAATGGCCAGCGGGAGATTGAGGTCGAGCTCAACGAGCGGTATCGGATTTCGGCGGAAATTGCCGCCGCCATGCGCGGAACGCCCGGTGTCATAGACGTCGAACTCGTCTGATCACGAATCCAGGGACGGTCTCAGCCCTTGGGGCCTGCATACGTAATTGTGACGAAATCCGTGCCCTTTCCGGTTTCCTGACCAAGGCCATTATCCGTTATGGTCAGAGATGAACCGTCAGCGAGCATCTTCTCGATCTTCTGGCGCGTCTCTGCATTGAGGCTTAGTCGATCAAGTGTGCGTTCAGCAGCATTGAAGGCAAGCGAATCGCTGTCGTCCGTCAAACCAAGACGCGCCTTAATCGTCTTTGGAAGCGCGTTGTCGAGTGTGGTCGCAAACCAACTCCCGCCGCTTCCATTGTTGTCGGCGTCAGCTGCAGAATGAAACTGGAAGAAATGTGTGCCCAATGCCGCATGCGGCTCGGCAATGGTGATCGGGGCTTCGAAGACCGGCGCGAAGTCCCGGCGAACGAGGATTTGGCCATTGGCAGGCGTTCCCCGGTTCGTTTTCTTGTAAAGCGTAGAAAGCAGTTCGGCGGTCACCCGTCCGTCCGGTGGAAGATTTTCGCTTTTCTGAAACGCCGCGATCGCCTCAACTGTTTGGGAGCCGGAAACGCCGTCGGGAAGGCCGGGATTGAAGCCGAGATCAATCAGAATGTTCTGTGCGTCCATCGTCGTTTCCCGCTGTCCACGCCAGGTGATCAGCATGCGAACAGGCGGCCCGGAAGGTAGTGCGCTTTCTGCCGGTTTGTCTGCCGGTTCGCCCATCGCGATCTCGACGGGTTGCGTAGACGAGGGCAGCTGCGAGCCTGTCGGCCGCAGCTCTACATCTGAAAGCAGTGGCGGCGCCTCAGCTTTGGGTTGGAAGAGAAACGCGTGGGAAACAGGCGTCGGCAGCACCTGCTTATCAGATATGAGGACATGCATGCCGTGTTCAGTCATTCCAAAAAGTGTCTTCGCAAAATCGTCGGGCATGCGCACGCAGCCATGGGAGGCCGGGTAGGGCGGCACCTGACCGGACGCATGAAGCGCGATACCGGACCACGTCAACCGCTGCATGAAGGGCATCGGTGCATCTGAATAGATGTTGGAGCGATGATGGCGCGCCTTCTGCAGGATCGAGAAGATGCCTGTTGGCGTGGCGTGCCCCTTCTTGCCCGTGGAGACGTGTGACGTGGCGACCACCGTGTCGCCGTCGTAGACGACGAGCGACTGCTGATCCTTGGAGACGATGATCTGCAGTGGGCGTTCTGTCGCACCGAGGACGTTTCCCGTGCCAAGTGCCGTACTGGCCGCAAGGGCAAGAGCAAGAAGACTGGACCGAAAGGCGATACGCTGAACCATGACGACATCCGGAGCTACTAAAGTCCGCGCGCCGGTTCGTGCGGCTTCATGCGCGGCAAATACAAACGTCCGGTTTCGTCCTCGCGCGTCCCGCCAAGGCATGAACCAGATGAAAGGCCAGCCTAGACAAAGGGATTTAACGAAGTTTTGCGGGAGTTGGCAATCTTGAGCCATCCACTTTGCAAGCGCGTTCAAATTTCCGTGTAAAGCTGCTACGCCGGAGAAGACTTGCAGTCGCTGGCGGTCGGTTTATGGGGCATTTAGCGATCCCGCCGACCCTTTCCGAAGGTGTAGCCCGTCTCGACGCTGGCTTTCCCGAACTTGTCCCGCAGGATGTTCATCGCTGCCTCGGCTGCCGCTCTTCGACTGGCGTTGCGATCGACCAGATCCGGGGGATCTGCCAGCGCCGGATCGCCGAGATCGCTGACGCCGATACCGATCAGCCGGAACTTGGTTCCATCCGTTTCCCGGTCCAGCAGCTGCATACCGGTCTGAAAAATCCTGTCGGCAAGCTGGGTCGGGTCCTCCAGACGGCGATTGCGGGTCCGGGTCTTGAAGTCCGCGGTTTTCAATTTGAGGACAACTGTCTGGCCGGCAATTTCTGATTTGCGCAAGCGCGCGCTGACCTTCTCGCTGAGACGGCGCAGGTGGACGATGAGCTGGTCATAGTCGCAGAGGTCATCGTTGAAGGTCGTCTCAGCGGAAACGCTCTTTGCTTCGCCGTTGATCTCCACCTGTCGGTCATCCTTTCCGCGCGAAAGCCGGAAGAGACGCTGTCCCATGGTGCCATAGCGCCGCATCAGATCGGCTTCCTCCATGGTTTGGAGCTGGCCTATGGTGCGAATGCCGTCACGCTCCAGCGTCGTCGCAAAGGCTTTGCCGACGCCCCAGATGAGCGTTACCGGCTTTTCGCTGAGAAAGCTCAGGGCTTCCTCCTCGCCGATCACCGAAAAACCACGGGGCTTCTGCAGGTCGGATGCGACCTTGGCGAGGAACTTGCAATAGGAAAGACCCACGGAAACAGTGATGCCGATCTCGTTCTCGATGCGACGGGCGAAGCGTGCCAGCGTCAAGGCTGCCGCCGCGTGATGTAGCCGCTCGGTACCCTTAAGCTCCAGAAAGGCTTCATCGATCGACAGCGGCTGCACGAGAGGTGTCAGTTCCTGCATCAACGTCCTCACCTGACGGCCGACGGTGACATACTTCTCCATGTTTGGTTTGATGACGATCGCTTGGGGACAGGCTTCCAAGGCCTTGAACATCGGCATGGCCGAGCGCACCCCATGGATACGAGCGATGTAGCAAGCCGTTGAAACCACTCCGCGCTTGCCTCCGCCGATGATCACGGGCTTGTCGGCAAGCTCGGGATTGTCTCGCTTTTCAATGGAGGCGTAGAAGGCGTCACAATCGATATGCGCGAGCGTCAGTTTGTTCAGTTCCGGATGGCGGAGCAAACGCGGGCTGCCGCAGGCGCGGCAACGCCTGTTATCGGCCGCCTGTTCGCTGAGGCAGTCGCGGCAAAAACCGGAGGCGGAGGGATGATGATCGACCATGGCTCGGAACAAAACTTGAACATCGCTACCCTACTGCAAAATTCCGCAATCCGAAATGGGGCGGGGCGCGCCGTCCAAGATGTTCTTGGAGCAAGCAGATGTAGAGTGTTCCGCTTCTGGTTCTCTAGAGGATGTCTGGTTCAGATTGAACCAGACATCCTCTAAATTCTTTTGTTTCCGGTTGTCTTTTCGGGAAAACCGGTTTCCATTTTCCCCTGATAAACTCTAGCGACGATCAGAATTTGTCTCGCCGAAGAAATGCTTGCGGATGAGAACCTCGGCTTCGTCCCAGCTTTCGGCGAGCAATACACCATCTCCGGCGGGAGGCGCCATGCGCCGGAAGCCCTCATTAGCCATGAGATGGATCAGCAGGCAGTCGGGGACGCTGTCCCGCACGGAATGAAGGTTGCGGGCGATATCGTCGAGGAAGGCTGTGGGGACAGGTGCCTGGGCCGTTAGCTGTCGGATCACCGGTCCCTTGGCGTCTTCTGTCGCCAAGAGCGGATAATGGAGGTCATGGCGATCAAGCAAGGCGCGGCGAATAGCTGTATGCCGCGGCGGCATTGCGGTTAGGAAGATGAGGTCTGCGTCGCGCGCGAGCGATTCCAGCGTTTCGACTGCGCGGGGCGCCGGGACTTGCCATGATTCCTGTACAAGAAAAAAGGCCTCAAGCAGGGCTTTCACATCGCCTTCTGCGACCGGCTCTCCTGTATTCTCAAGCACGACATTGCCGGTGAGGCGGAAGGAGCGCGGAAGAAGGTCATGTCCTTGTGATCGCAGGAAGTCTCGGAACGGCGTGACGAATTCCAGCACCACTTCGTCGATATCACAAACGATGAGCGGGCGGCCTGTCAGCTTTATATCATCGAAGTCGGGCATTCCCGCCATGGTCAATAGTCCGCGGGGCCGGAGAGAGCGGCATGAGCGCGCACGACCTCCTCTGGTTTCATGCCCGTCGCCTCGCAAAAGGCGAGTAGCGTCGGCTCGTGTTGCATTAGGAAGTCGACCAGCCCGGCCAGGAAGCCCGGGTCGTTCATGGCGTGACGCAGCGACGATGGTTCTGTTCCGGTCAAGGCCATGAAACGCCCCATAAGCTCTGGTTCACCCGCAAGCCAGCCGAGAATGGCGATCGGAACTTCGTCTGGTGACGTCATGGATTATATCCTTTCTGGGTGCCCGCGTTTTTCCAACGAATATTTCCGCTTTTTCAACCAAATAGCGTTACAGTGCCAATCTGGCCAAGGTGAAAACGGCAGCGCGGCACCTTATATACATAAGATGGTGCGCAGCCCGGAATGCGTGACAAGGGATACCAATGCCCAAACAGGTTATGATTGTCGAAGACAACGAGCTGAACATGAAGCTCTTTCGCGACCTTATCGAGGCCACTGGATATACCACAATCCAGACCCGGAACGGCATGGAGGCTCTCGAGCTTGCGCGCAAGCACCGGCCCGACCTTATTCTCATGGACATTCAGTTGCCCGAAGTCTCCGGGCTCGAGGTGACCAAGTGGCTGAAGGAAGACGACGAATTGCACGTCATTCCAGTCATTGCGGTCACCGCCTTTGCCATGAAGGGCGACGAGGAGCGCATCCGTCAGGGTGGCTGCGAAGCCTATGTTTCCAAGCCGATTTCCGTTCCAAAATTTATTGATACCATCAAGACTTATCTGGGCGACGCATGATGTGTTCGTCAGTGCGGCCGGGCGACAGCCCTGGCTACGCACCGGCAATCCGGAGAACTGACAGGAAGTTGATATGACTGCGCGCATCCTTGTCGTTGACGATATCCCCGCAAATGTGAAGCTGCTGGAAGCACGGCTGCTGGCGGAATATTTTGATGTCCTCACGGCAAAGGATGGCTATGAGGCGCTGGGGATCTGCGAGAACCAACCGGTCGATCTCGTGTTGCTTGACATCATGATGCCGGGCATCGACGGCTTCGAAGTCTGCGAGCGCCTGAAGGCAAACAGCCGGACGGCCCATATCCCGGTGGTCATGGTAACGGCGCTGGACCAGCCTTCCGACCGTGTCCGCGGCCTGAAGGCGGGGGCCGATGATTTTTTGACCAAGCCAGTCAATGATCTCCAGCTCATGTCACGTGTCAAAAGCCTTGTGCGGTTGAAGAACGTTAGCGATGAACTACGTTTGCGAGCTGAAACGGCGCAGAGCGTCGGTTTGCAGGACTTGAACCGGAGCGATCGTCCGGACGAGCTTGGCAACGTGCTGCTGGTCGACGGCCGGGCAGGGTCCCAGGATCGGCTGATCAGAGCCTTGAAGCCGATTGCAGAGGTCGTTGCGATGTCTGACCCTCAGGCGGCCCTTTTCGAGGCCGCGGAGCGCAGCTTCGATCTCGTCATCGTCAACAGTAATTTCGATGATTACGATCCGCTGCGTCTGTGTTCGCAGCTTCGCTCGCTGGAGCGTACCCGATATATCCCGGTCCTCCTGATTGCCGAGCAGGGGCACGATGAAATGGTTGTTCGTGCGCTCGATCTTGGCGTCACGGACTATCTGGTGCGTCCGGTCGACCCCAACGAGCTCGTGGCACGCAGCCTCACGCAAATTCGCCGCAAGCACTACAATGACCGTTTGCGATCCAGCGTTCGCCAGACGATCGAGCTGGCCGTGACAGACGGGCTGACGGGGCTGCACAATCGCCGCTATCTCGACAACCATCTGAAAGTGCTGATCGAGCGCGCGATGGCGCGAGGTCGCCCACTTTCGGTTTGCATTACGGATATCGACCGGTTCAAGAGCGTCAACGACACTTACGGTCATGATGCCGGGGACGATGTACTGCGAGAGTTTGCTCGTCGCGTGCGTGCAACGGTACGGGGTGCCGATCTTGCCTGCCGTTACGGGGGCGAGGAATTTGTCGTCGTCATGCCGGATACGACCGCTGAAATGGCTGCAGTGATTGCCGAACGACTTCGCGGCATTGTTGAAGGCCAGCCGTTTGCATTGAGCGAGTCGTCGGCTGCCTTGAGCATTACGGCGTCGCTCGGTATTGCGACGCTGAGCCTTGCAGGCGATACGCCGGAAACGTTGCTGAAGAGAGCCGACACTGCGCTATATCAAGCCAAGAGCAACGGCAGAAATCGGGTCGTGGCCGCAGCTGCTTGAGCAAGCGCGACGCTCGTTCGCAGACATTTGCAGCTAGTTTTCCACAGTAATCGGCGAGAGACCGACGAAACGTGCGGTTTCTCGGTCGGGTGGCCATTCTGCAAATATATTCGCAAGTTTATGACGGCGGAATTTGCGCTGGCACAAACGGGTAGCAGTCTTTGAAAAATTCGATAAAATTAATATATTGCAAAGACTTGAATGGAAATCTTTACGTGGAAGCCGACGTATAGAGTTCCATTGCCGCAAGTCTATGAATTTATTATGAACATCTGATATTTTCAGTGCATGCCGTTGCATTTATTGACCCGTTCCCAGCGTACTACTTCCTTCGGTTGCATGAATTAACCATTCGGGTCGTCCAACTATTGTTGAGGTTAAGAATTCATTGATTTTTTTTTCGTTTCAGGCAATTCTCATATGTAAGGGAGAATATTACTCTCACAGCTTACCCCATGATGCTCAGGTCCGCCGCATCTCCTGGGTCGTGGGGTTTGTCGGCTGATCAACGACCAATGCGGTTCCTCGTGCCGCGGTCGCGATCAGCCGACGCCCATTAAAAACGCCGCCCTGCAAGGGGTGGCGTTTTTTTGTGCCCGTGCGGAGCCGGCATCTGTAAAGCTCTCCACTGGCGCATGCGGCAGAAAATAGAAAGTATGTCGCGCAAAAGTGTGTGCGGTTTTGTGATAACGACATGCGCACAAACAAAGCGCCGAAGCGTGGGAAGCGAATCTGGAAGATCGCGACACGCTTTGGCCAATAAAAAAGGCGCCTGTGGCTTCGCAGCCGGCGCCTTTTTGGTGCCGTGGTTCCGTCTCGCAGAACCACGTTGATTGCCGCAACGATCTGTTGGATCGCGTGCGGCGCATCAAGATCTTACTTGATCTTGGTTTCCTTGAATTCGACGTGCTTGCGAACGACCGGGTCGTACTTGGTCTTGCTCATCTTGTCGGTCTTCGTGCGGCTGTTCTTGGTGGTTACGTAGAAGAAACCGGTGTCGGCCGTCGACAGCAGCTTGATCTTGATTTTTGCAGCTTTCGCCATGGTCGTCCTGCCTTTTAAAAAAACAAAGCCGGGAAGGTCCGTTATGGGGCCCGGCAAACTTGGCGCGAAACTACAAATCGCGCCCGAAAAGTCAAGTCCGTTTTGGGTTTAAAACGATTCTGACGATGGAGAGTATAACATAAAGCCCGAAGAAACCGGCGATTGCCCAGGCAAAACCGTGGTTTCCTGTGACATCCATCGCTGCTCCGATCGCTTGCGGGCCGGCGACGGTTCCCACGGCATAGGAGAAGATGAAGGCTGCATTGGCGGCTGCGAGGTCAGCGCCATGCAATCGCGAGCCTAGATGGCTCAGGCCCACGGTGTAGAGCCCTGATACGCAGCCACCCCAGAAGAGGAGGACGACCGCCATCAGAATCCAGCTTTCGCTCAGGATCGGCAGACAGAGGGCGCCTGCAAGACCGATGAGTGTAAGCAAGGCCAGAAGGTTTCGGCGGTCCTTGATATGATCCGAGAGCATGCCCAGCGGAATCTGGAAGATAAAATTGCCGATCCCCATCACCGTCAACAGCAGGGCTGCCTGCGATTCGGTGAAACCGGCACGTGTCCCATAGATCGGGAACAATGATAGGCCACCCGATTCGACGGCACCGAAGATAAACACCGCTGCTGTCGCTGTCGGAACAAGGAAGACGTAGCGCATGAAATGCAGCTCAGGCTTCTCATCGAGAGCCGGACTTTCGTCACGGGCGAGGTAGATGGGGATCGCGGCCAGGAGGATAACGCCGGCGCCAACTGCGAAGGGAAGAATGCCTTCGCTCCCCAGGATCGAAAACAACAGCGGACCGGTGGCAAAGCCGAGCGACAGAACTGTCCCGTATATACCCAGCACAAGCCCGCGACGGGACGGTGGTGCCGTTGCGTTGATCCAGAACTCGGAGAGCACGAACAGCACGGTGATGGCGCCATGGAAAACGACACGCAGCGGAAACCACAGCCAGAAATTCGTGATGTAGTAGAAACCGAGTGCGCTCACGGACGCAAAGGCTACGGCCCACAGCATCGTGCTGGCAACGCCGAACCTGTGGGCAAGTTTCGTGGTGACAGGTGCTGCCGCCATCGAAGCCAAACCCGCCATGGCAGAGTTCAGGCCGATCAGGGTCGGCGAAATACCCCGCTTTTCCATGATGATGCTGAGCAGCGGCAGACCAAGGCCGATAGCGATACCGACAGCCGTGATGGCCGCAATCGCTGCGATCAGCGAGGGCCAGTGGATTTCCTCAACCGGCGCTGACGTGCCGGACGGCGGCTGTGACATGCAGGCGGTATCCTTAGAAAAGGTCGCGAACAAATTGTCCGCGTCGGGTATGGAAGAATGGCACCGGTCGATCGAAGGCAAGCGAGGTGTCCGCTTCGAGCGCCGATCTCAGCTCGCCCAGGATGATCTCGGTGATATCGGGTACCTGCACCACTGAAACGTCATCGACATCGATCCAGCGCAAATCCTCAAGCTCCTGACTGTCGCGGACGGCGGCGGGATCGATCTCCGCTTCATCCGCAAACAGGGCGAAGAAGTGGGTATCGAACCGTCGCGCCAATCCTGGCGGTGTAATGGCCCGGGCGATATAGCGCAAGTTTGTGAGATCGGGAAGAAAGGCGAGGGGGCAATGGCTGGCTTCCACCGGCTTGCCCACGGCCACGTGGGCCTCTTCATGCAATTCTCGCAGCGCGGCCATCGCAATGGCCCGCAGGCGCGCAGGCGAACTCTGTCCTCCTGTCGCGGTCATCAGACGCTGCTGCACGGCGGAATGCAGTTCTCCCGCCCAGGGAAGCCGGTGGTCGCCGGGGTCTCGACGTCCGCCCGGAAAGACATGAAGATCGGGCATGAACACATGCGCATTGCTGCGCTTGCCCATCAGCACGCGTATCGGGCCTTGAGAGCGGTCCAGAAGCATCAGTGAAGCTGCTGCACGCGGTCTCAGCGCACGCGGCCGCGTGGCACCCGGCTCTGTTTGACCTGGCACGGCGGCCTTCGTCACGCAGAGGTATCCCGCGCAGCAGGAAGAACATCTTCCGGGCTATCGTCGTGGTCGCCGAAACCATGCATGCGCAACGCCCATTGCAGGCCGATCACCCCGCCCTTGACGGGCTGCAGCAGCGCCAGAGATCCTGCGATGGTAATCGGGACCCAGATTGCCAGATGCGCCCAGTTCGAGAGCGTCAGCATCATCTCTGTCGCCATGAAGCCGCCGAGAACAAGATGACCCATGATCGTCACGACTATATAGGGTGGAAAATCGTCGGCGCGATGGTGATCGAGCCGTTCGCCGCAGGCAGAGCAGTTATCGACAGCCTTCAGGAATTTGCCGAACAACTTGCCGCTGCCGCAGGCGGGGCAGGTGTTGAAAATACCGCGCCTGATCGCGCGGCCGACAGGACGCTCAACCTCTTGGCTCTGCTCGAAACGAACTGTCTCTTGGGTGTTGCCAGTTGCCTGCATCGGTCAATCCTTTACGTTGGACGCAGCCTATGGTGCCCTTGCGCGCTTTGAACGACGCCGACGCCAAAGGCTCCATCCGTCTATCGTTTGCCGCGCACAGGTCGCGTTCCCGGTTGCTTGCGAGCACCTGCCCGGTCCCGGCGCCCCGATTTGTGGAACGAGCGCGTTGCCGTCGGCATCTTTCGCCCTTCGCTAACCATTTCGAAACGCAAGGCCCCGGCAAGCGGAACCGCTTCCACCAGCTTCACTCTTACATCATCACCAAGACGATAGCCGAGCCCGGTTTTTTCACCCGAAAGGGCCTGATGCGCCTCGTCATAGATGAAATAGTCGCGCCCGAGCGTAGATATAGGCACGAAACCATCGGCACCATAGGTTGGTAGGGTGACAAAAAGTCCCGCCTTCGTCACGCCGGAGACACGCCCATCGAATTCCTCATTGACCCGGCCGCTGAGATGATGGGCGATTAGCCGATCGACCGTATCGCGCTCGGCGGCCATTGCCCGGCGTTCGAAGGTCGAAATTTCAGCGGCGATATCGTTCATCACGCCTTCTTCGGCTGGCGTCAGGCCGCCGTCACCAAGTTTCAGCGAAGACACCAAGGCGCGATGCACTATCAGGTCGGCATAACGACGGATTGGTGAGGTGAAGTGAGCGTACTTCATCAGGTTCAGGCCGAAATGCCCGATGTTTTCCGGGCTGTAAACGGCCTGGCTCTGCGAGCGCAGCACCATCTCGTTGACCATCGTCGCGAACGGCTTGCCCTCTGCCTTCGACAGGATACCGTTGAAATGATTGGAGCGGATGCTGCCGCCCTTGACCAGGGAAAGATCGAGTGTGACCAGGAATTCGCGGAGCGTTTCCTGCTTGGCGAGAGACGGTGCGTCATGCACCCGGTAGATCAGTGACTGGCGCTTGAGTTCAAGCGTTTCAGCGGCCGCAACGTTCGCCTGGATCATCATCTCCTCGATAAGCTTGTGGGCATCGAGGCGGTCGGGAACGAACACGCGGTCAACCGTGCCGTCCGCATTCAGAATGATCTTGCGTTCCGGCATGTTGAGTTCGAGCGGTTGGCGCCGGTCGCGTCCACGCGTAAGGACGGCATAGGCGTTCCAGAGCGGCTTCAGGACGGGCTCGAGCAGCGGCCCCGTCTTGTCGTCCGGATTGCCGTCGATCGCAGCCTGGGCTTGGCTGTAGGAGAGTTTGGCGGCACTGCGCATCATGATACGATGGAAGGTGTGGCCAGCCTTGCGGCCTTCCTTCGAGAAACGCATGCGCACGGCAAGCGCCGGGCGGTCGACATTCTCCTTGAGTGAGCAAAGTTCGTTGGAGATGCGCTCCGGCAGCATAGGTACGACCCGGTCCGGGAAATAAACCGAGTTACCGCGCTTGAGCGCCTCCTGGTCGAGTGCCGATTTCGGTCGCACATACCACGACACATCAGCGATCGCGACGGTGACGATCACGCCATCCGGGTTGTCCGGTGACGGGTCCGGCTCAGCATGCACGGCGTCGTCATGGTCCTTGGCGTCGGCAGGGTCGATGGTGATCAGCGGCAGACTGCGCCAATCTTCGCGATGGTCCATTGTTGCCGGGCCGGCGGCGTCGGCTTCGCGGATCACGCTTTCGGGGAAGATGTAGGGAATGCCGTGGGCGTGAATCGCGATCATCGAGATCGCCTTCTCGCTGGCAACCGAACCGACGACGGCTTTCACGCGCGCCCGCGGCAAGCCGAAGCGACCGATACGCGCGACTTCGACCTCGACCAGATCGCCATCCTTGGCATCGGCCAATCCGTCCGTCTCGACCTGCAGCTCCTCGCCACGCTTGTCGATCGGCATGATCCGCGCGACACCATCCGGCAGGAGACGAACAACACCCATGGCGGCATTGTTGTTGCGGCGCCTGTCGAGAACCTTGATTATACGCGCGGTATAGGCCGGCCCGCCGCGATCCTTGGCCGGGAATATCTTGGCCAATACCCGATCGCCGAGCCCGCCGACAGGCATCTTGCCCTTGGCCTTGCTGACGGTCGACTGGCGGATCGAGACGGCGGGCGCAACACCGGCATCTTCCGGCCATTCGGCCGGCCGGCCGATCAGTTCGCCGTCCTTATCACGGGTGGTGATATCAAGAACCGTAACGGGCGGCAGAGCGCCGGGGCGCACCAGCGAGTTGCGCTTCTTCTCGACATATCCATCCTGCTCAAGCTCGCGCAGTAGGGCCTTCAGTTCTATACGGTGCTCACCTTTCAGCCCGAAGGCCTTTGCGATTTCCCGCTTGGAAGCCCGATCCGGATTTTCGGCGATGAAGTTCATCAGCACATCACGCGGCGGAACCGCGCCATGGATGATGGCAGCGGTGTCTTTCGGTGCGGTGGACAGCTTGGCGGCACGGCCGAGCCGAACCGTCGATTTGACCGGTCGTTCGGTTCGATCGCGTGGTGGTCGTGTCACAATCAGCCCTTCTTGGCCTTTGCCGCTGTTTTCGTCTTGGCCGTGGCAGCTATTGCCTTGGGCTTGGCGGCCGCCTTGGCTTTTTCCGGCTTGTCCGTCTTTGCTGCGGCCGTCTTGGTGGCCTTCGGCTTGGCTGCAGCCTTGGCCTTGGGTGCCTTTGCTCCACTCTTTTCAGCGCGTTCGGCAAGAAGCGGAATGGCTTCTTCCAGCGTCACTGACAGGGGCTCCTTGCCCTTTGGCAATGTGGCGTTGATCTTGCCCCAGTTGACGTAGGGACCGTAGCGTCCATCGCGAACAGTGACTGCGCCGCCCTGCGGATGATCACCCAATTCCTTGAGTGCTGCCTGGGCTGCACCACGGCCAGCGCCTGCTTTGGACTGCTTGTCGGCCAGCACGGAGACCGCGCGGTTCAGGCCGATCGAGAACACATCCTCGATGCTTTCCAGATTGGCGTACTTCCCATCGCTGAGAATGAACGGTCCATAACGTCCAAGGCCGGAAGAGATCATCTTGCCGGTTTCAGGATGCGCGCCGATATCGCGTGGCAACGAAAGCAGCGCAACCGCCTTCTCATGATCGATCGTAGCCGGCGTCCAGCCCTTCGGCAGGCTGGAGCGCTTGGCTTCCTTGCCGTCGCCGCGCTGCACGTAAGGCCCGAAACGGCCGCTGCGCAGAGTGATTTCCTCGCCGGTATGCGGGTCCTTGCCAAGTGCCTGCGGTTCGTTGACCGCAGACGCCTCGTCGCCGTTGCTCTCAGACGACAGCTGGCGGGTGAAGTTGCATTCCGGATAATTGGAGCAGCCGACAAAGGCTCCGTACTTGCCAAGCTTCAGCGACAGCTTGCCTGTGCCGCAGACCTGGCAGATACGTGGATCACTGCCGTCTTCGCGCTTCGGGAAAACCAGCGGCGCCAGCTCTTCGTTGAGCGCGTCGAGAACGTTGGTAACCCGCAGTTCCTTGGTGTCTTCGATCTGCGCGAAGAAGTCTTTCCAGAAGTCCCGCAGAACGTCCTTCCAGTTGAGTTCGCCGGCGGAAATCTGGTCGAGTTTCTCCTCAAGCGACGCCGTGAAATCGTATTCGACGTAGCGCGAGAAGAAGCTTTCGAGGAAGGCAGTCACAAGACGACCCTTGGCCTCCGGGATCAGCTTGCGCTTGTCGATGATAACATATTCGCGGTCACGTAGCGTCGCGAGCGTTGCGGCATAGGTGGAAGGACGGCCGATGCCGAGCTCTTCCATCTTCTTGATCAGGCTTGCTTCCGAATAACGCGGCGGCGGTTCGGTGAAATGCTGGCTGGCATTGATCTTTTCCTTGGCCAGCTTTTCGCGAGCATTGATTTCGGGCAGGCGACCTTCGTCGTCCCCGTCGTCACTCTGCTCCCCGTCTTCCTTTTGGTCGGTATAGGCGGCAATGAAGCCGTCGAACCGGATAACGGAGCCAACCGCACGCAGGCCCGCTTGTGCCCCGCCGTTGTCAGCCAGAATTTCGACGGTCGTGCGCTCAATCTCGGCCGAGGCCATCTGGCTCGCGATGCCGCGCTTCCAGACCAGGTCGTAGAGGCGCAACTGGTCCGCATCCAGAACCCGCTTCAGCTGGTCCGGGGTGCGGTTGAAGTCGGTTGGGCGGATCGCCTCGTGCGCTTCTTGTGCGTTCTTTGCCTTGGTTGAATAAAGACGCGCCTTTTCCGGTACATAGCGTGCGCCAAACTGGCTGCCGATCGACTCGCGGGCAGCGTCAATCGCCTCAGCTGCCATCTGGACGCCGTCGGTACGCATATAGGTGATCAGGCCAACGGTTTCGCCGCCGAGATCAATACCTTCGTAAAGCTTCTGCGCGACCTGCATGGTGCGCGACGCAGAAAACCCAAGCTTGGAGGAGGCGGCCTGCTGCAGCGTCGAGGTCGTGAACGGCGGCGAGGGGTTGCGCTTGACGGGCTTGGCTTCGACGCTGTCGACGACATAGCTTGCGCCTTCGAGCAACGACTTGAGCCGGCCTGCGTCTTCGCCATTGCCCACAGAGCGCGGTTGCAGACGCTTTCCATCTGCCGATACAAGCCGCGCCTCGAACTCATCTCCACGCGGCGTCTTCAGGAGCGCCGAGATGTTCCAGTATTCTTCGGAAACAAAGCGTTCGATTTCGCCTTCCCGATCGCAGACGAGACGCAACGCAACGGACTGGACCCGGCCCGCCGAACGCGCGCCCGGCAGTTTGCGCCACAGAACAGGTGAGAGGTTGAAGCCGACGAGATAGTCGAGTGCGCGGCGGGCGAGATAGGCGTCCACCAGCGGAATATCGATATCGCGCGGATTGGCCATCGCGTCGAGCACGGCCTTTTTGGTAATCGCGTTGAAAACGACGCGTTGCACCGGCTTGTCGCCGATCAGCTTCTTCTTTCTCAGAAGATCGAGCACATGCCACGAAATCGCTTCTCCTTCGCGATCCGGGTCGGTCGCGAGGATCAGGCCGTCAGAGGCCTTAAGGGCTGCGCCGATGTCGTTTACCCGTTTCGCCGAAGCACTGTCGACTTCCCACAGCATGGCGAAGTCATCGTCGGGCAAGACGGAACCATCCTTTGCGGGGAGGTCGCGCACATGGCCGAAGGACGCCAGAACCTTATATCCAGGACCCAGATACTTGTTGATGGTCTTTGCCTTGGCGGGCGATTCGACGACGACGACATTGGTCATATTCTTAGAGCAACCGTTTGTATGCGCGCTGCAGCGGGATTGCGCGCCTTGAAATATAGCAGCCCCGACATGGACAGGGATTCGTCCGGGGTCAAGTGCCGGAGGTGAAATTAGCGAAACACAACGATATGCAACCTATACGCTATTACGTTAATATTGCAATTATAGATATTTGAGATATCGTTCTCGAAGTGTAACGAGTCAGGAATAAATTGGCTAGGATAGAGGCGTCTCAGGACCAGGTCCTAGTCGCCGATCAAGCTGCTGGTCCTTGACCACTGGAGAAAGAGTACGTCAGGCATGGCGACGGCGTTCCCATCAGAAAAGGGCAGAAGCCCGCAAGATCAATCGGCAGATATCATCGGCTACGTGCGTCACATGTTGGGGGAGCTGCGCACTATGGCGGCCAGCCAGCGCGAAGAGCTTCTGGTTTATCTCATCGAGATGGCGGCCGTGGAAGCAGGCGACATCGTTTCACGCAACACGTCATCATACAGAGAGGTCAATGGAAACAAGGCCGCCGGAATGGCGGTGAAGGCGACCGGCAAGATCTAGTTCCAGCAAAACCAGATAAACCATCGCGGCCGGCATGCCGGTATGGCGGATGATGTCATCGACCTCGACGGGTGTCGGACCGAGGGAATCGACGATAAGGCAGCGGTCGTTCTCGTTCGGCGGCATCATGTCCGCGGCAGTGGGCGATTCGGGTTCGTCGACTTGCTTCGGTGTGAAGAGATCCAAGCGGCTGATGGGGGCGAGAGCCTCCAATATGTCGCCAGCCTCCGTCGTAAGCGTGGCGCCCTCTTTTATTAGATAATTGGTACCATAGCAGCGCGGATCGAGCGGCGACCCCGGGACGGCAAAGACGATCCGACCGAAGTCGGCCGCATAGCGTGCCGTGATCAGGGAGCCTGAGCGCTGGGCCGCTTCGACGACGAGCAAGCCGAGCGCCACACCCGCGATGAGCCGGTTTCTGCGCGGAAAGTCCCGTGCCCGTGGCTCCCAACCAAACGGCATTTCGGTAATGGCAAGGCCGTTGCCGCCGGTTATTTCCTCCAGAAGCTTGATGTTTTCTGGCGGATAGGGGCGGTCCAGTCCCCCAGCGAGAACGGCGATTGTGCCCGTTTCGAGGCTGGCGCGATGGGCAGCAGTGTCGATGCCGCGCGCCAGACCCGAGATGATCGCATATCCAGCCTTGCCAACATCCCTTGCCATCATGGCGGCAAACTTGGTGCCGCAGATCGAAGCGTTGCGCGAACCGACAATACCGAGCGCAGGGAGGGTTCCTGTTTGTGGGCGGCCTTTTGCGGCGATCAGCGGTGGAGCGCCGTCGATCTGTCGTAAAGCCGGGGGATAGTCGGGTTCGCCGATGCCGATGAAGCATGCGCCCAATCGTGCTGCTGCCTGCAATTCCCGCTCCGCTTCGGCGACAGTCGCCACGCGGATCGCGCGCGCCGATCCACCTCGTCGTGAAAGTTCAGGTAGCATCTCCAGAGCCGCTTCGGCGGATCCGAAATGATTGATCAATCCACGAAAGGTTGCAGGTCCCACATTGTCGCTGCGGATCAGGCGCAACCATGCCAGTCTCTGTCTTTCCGTCAGCGCAATTCCTGTTTGTCCTGCGCCAACATCTGACATTCGTGCCCTATCCCTTGTCCCCGATCCGGCTTTCAGTCCCCGCAAGCAGACGCTGGATGTTGGCCCGATGCTTGAGCCAGGTAATCACAGTCATCAGCGTAAAGAGTACAGCCGGCTTCCCGTCGTCCATGGCGAACAATACAATCGGAATGGCCAAAGTTGCAACCAGAGCGGACAGAGATGAATAACGCGTCAACTTGGCAATGCCGAGCCATATGGCGGCAAAGACGAGAACCATAAGCGGGGCTACCCCGAGAAGGACGCCGATATAGGTCGCGATGCCCTTTCCGCCCTTGAAGCCGAGCCATACGGGAAAGAGGTGGCCGATAAAGGCGGCAAAACCTGCGGCAAGCGCGGCGTCCAGACCCCAATGGCCGGCGACAACCACTGCAACAGTGCCCTTGAGGGCGTCAAGCAGCAGGGTCGCGGCGGCAAGCTTCTTGTTGCCTGTTCTAAGGACGTTGGTGGCACCAATATTCCCTGAGCCGATCTTGCGCACATCTCCGAGCCCGGCCATGCGGGTGAGGATGAGCCCGAAGGGGATGGAACCGAGCAGGTAACCAAAGAGAAGGCAGGCGGCCGTCGCCGCTGGAGCCAGTTGCCAGACGTAGTTTTCCACCATTCCCTCCCGCCGTCGCGCGCCTTACAGGGCGTGGACCAATTTTCCCGCAACATAGGTTTGAACCACCCGGCCGGTAAAGCGGGCATTTTCGAATGGCGTGTTCTTCGAGCGCGAAACGATCGCGTCCTTGGATAGAATCCAGGGCTCTTCCAGATCGATGAGAGCGATATCGGCCTTCGCACCCGGTTTCAGCGTGCCGGCCTCCAGCCCGAAGATCGCGGCGGGACGGGTGGAGAGCGCATCGATGAGGCGCATGAGCGGCACTGAGCCATCATGGTAAAGGCGCAGCGCTGCAGCGAGAAGAGTTTCCAGACCAATCGCACCATCGGCCGCATCGGCGAAAGGCAGGCGCTTGGTATCAACATCCTGAGGGTCATGGGAGGAGACGACGATGTCGATCGTGCCTTTCGCAAGTGCCTCCACCATCTTCACCCGGTCGTCCTCGCTGCGCAGTGGCGGCGAGAGCTTGAAGAACGTACGGTATTCACCGATATCGTTTTCGTTCAGTGTCAGATTGTTGATCGAAACGCCGCAGGTGACATTGGCTCCGCGCTTGCGGGCAACTTCGATCGCTTCGGCCGATTCAGGCACCGAGAGCTGGGCGGCATGGTATGCCCCTTTGGTAAGACCGGCGACGCGCAGATCACGTTCGAGCGGAATGATTTCCGCTTCGCGTGGAATGCCGGAAAGGCCAAGCCAGCTGGCGAGCAGCCCCTCGTTCATAACTCCGCCGGCACCCAGATACTTGTCGCGGGTCTCAAGAGCGACAACGGCGCCGAATTCCCGGGCATAGGTCATGGCCCGGCGAAGGATGAGCGTATCGTGCAGTGGACGGCGTCCATTCGTGAAGCAGACGGCGCCGGCTTCGCGCAGCAGGCCGAATTCGGTCATTTCGGTCCCTGCGAGTCCTTTCGTCAGGGCTGCAGCGGGGTAGACGTTGACGATCGCCTTGTCGCGGGCATTCTTTTGCATAAACTCGACAAGGGCGATGTCATCGATCACCGGGTCCGTATCCGGCATGGCGATAAAGGAGGTAACGCCGCCAACGGCTGCTGCGCGTGACGCCGATTCGATGGTCTCGCGATGCTCTGCACCGGGCTCTCCGACGAAAACTCGGGCATCGACCAAACCGGGAACGGCAACAAGACCGTTGCAATCTTTGACTTCAGTGGCTTCCGGCGTCCCCTGGTTGTTGGCGTCCTTACCGGCGGCGACGATAACGCCATCCTTGACGATGACGGCGCCGATCTCATCGACATTGCGGGACGGGTCGATGATGCGGACGTTGGTGAGAACGATGGACTGACTCATGTGCGCGGCACTCCATTTTCGGAAAGTCCGGGATTTTGTGAAAGAAGCAGCGTCTCCATCACGGCCATCCGGACTGCGACGCCCATTTCCACCTGTTGTTCGATGACGCTCTGTGGGCCGTCGGCAATCTCCGAGGCGATTTCGACGCCGCGGTTCATCGGGCCGGGATGCATGACAAGTGCATCTTCCTTGGCAGCTTTCAGTTTCTCGGCATCGAGGCCGTAATAACGAAAATACTCGCGCACCGAGGGCACGAAAGCCCCGGCCATGCGCTCGCGCTGCAGGCGTAACATCATCACGACGTCAGCGCCCTTCAGGCCTTCCTCCATGGAGTGGTAGACCTCGGCTCCCATGTCGGCGATGCCGGAGGGGAGCAGGGTTGCCGGTGCGACCACGCGCACCCGTGCGCCCATCTGGTTGAGGAGCAGGATATTGGAGCGGGCGACACGCGAATGCAGCACGTCGCCGCAGATCGCGACGATGATGCGCGACAGCTTGCCCTTGGCGCGGCGGATGGTGAGCGCGTCGAGCAGTGCCTGGGTCGGATGCTCATGCTGCCCGTCACCGGCATTGACCACAGAGCAGGAAACCTTCTGGGCAAGCAGCGCAGCAGCACCTGCCGAAGAGTGGCGAACGACCAACACGTCCGGATGCATGGCGTTAAGCGTCATCGCCGTATCGATCAGCGTCTCGCCCTTTTTGACCGAAGAATTGCCGACGGACATGTTCATGACATCGGCGCCAAGCCGTTTACCGGCGAGTTCGAACGAGGATTGCGTCCGTGTCGATGCTTCGAAGAACAGGTTGATCTGGGTGAGACCACGCAACGTGGAGGTCTTTTTCTCCCGCTGGCGTGAAATCTTGACGGCTTCGTCGGCGCGGTCGAGAAGGAGCGTGATATCTTGCTCCGTCAGGCCCTTGATGCCCAGCAGGTGCCGATGCGGAAAGAAATCCATGTGGATCCGCCTCATTATATATGAAGATGCTGGGTCTATAATGGCTGTGTCCCGGAGCAGCAAGGCGCCAAGCGGATAATCGACTGCCATTCCCCGCTTTTGTCATGCTTTGGTGACGCTCCCGTCACGCTGTTGTCGCAGGCCTGGCACGGTGCTTCGCAAATAGTTGCGGGAAGGGCTGATATCGCTGTGCGATCCTGTTTCTAACCTCTGGAAGTTGCGTTAGAACCGCCGCATGACCCTGAACCGGACCGAACAAAAACTCGCCGAACTGAACCAGCCGAAACTCTGGTCCGGTATCAATGCCTTTCGCTCCGATCCGCTGGCGGTCGATGTCGCCTCCGCGATGCCGCGTCCGCTGCGTGACGAATTCGAGGCGATCGGTCGCTACGTGACGTCGCCGGAGGCGCAGGATCTTGCGCGCATGGCCAATGAGGGCGTGCCGAAACTCAGGACCCATGGGCCGCGCGGAGAGCGTCTGGACGCCGTGGAATTCCACCCGGCGTGGCATGCGTTGATGCGCCGCTCGATGACATCGGGTCTGCATGCTTCCGCCTGGGAAAACGTTGCCGATGAGCAGGGACGCTCCCACAAGGCGCGCGCTATCCGTTTCTATCTCACCGCCCAGCTCGAATGCGGTCATCTTTGCCCCTTGACGATGACCAGCGCGTCAGTCGCCGCTATCACGGCTTCACCCGCGGTCCAGAAGGAGTGGGCGCCCAAAATCCTGTCGCGGAAGTATGATTCGTCGAACCGCCCCTGGATGCAGAAATCGTCCGTGACGATCGGCATGGGCATGACCGAGAAGCAGGGCGGCACGGATGTTCGTGCCAACACCTCGACTGCCGAGCGGGTGGGCGAGGGCATCTATCGCCTTGCCGGCCACAAATGGTTCATGTCCGCGCCGATGAGCGACGCCTTTGTCATGCTTGCGCAGACCCGTGATGGTTTGGGATGTTTCCTGGTGCCGCGGCTGCTTGAAGATGGATCCGCCAACGGCCTTCGTTTTCAGCGACTCAAGGACAAGCTCGGCAATCGCTCCAATGCCTCATCCGAGGTCGAGTTTTCGGATACGTTCGGCTTCCTGCTTGGTACGCCGGATGCCGGCATCCGCACTATTCTCGATATGGTGACTTTGACGCGGTTGGACTGCGCGTTGGCATCTGCCGGAATGATGCGTGCTTCCCTCGCTGAAGCCGTGCATCATTGCCGAGGCCGCAAGGTTTCGGGCAAGGCGTTGATCGCCCAGCCGATGATGACCCGCGTGCTGGCCGACATGGCGCTCGACGTCGCTGCCGCGACAGCTTTGTCTTTCCGACTTGCCGAAGCCTTCGACCGCGCGCGCGATAGCGCCGAGGACGCCGCTTATGCCCGCATCATGACGCCGGTCGCGAAATACTGGGTCTGCAAAATTGCACCCGGCCTGATCTATGAGGCCATGGAGTGCCTGGGTGGCAGCGGTTATGTCGAAGAGCGCCCTATTGCTCGTCACTATCGCGAAGCGCCGGTCAATGCGATCTGGGAAGGCTCCGGCAATGTCATGGCGCTCGACGTGCTTCGGGTCCTGACACGCGGCAAGGAGCTCTTCGATCTTCTCTTCCAGGTCATCAGCCGTGACCTTGGTCCTGCAGCCAAGAAGACGGTGGATGTCCTGAAAGCTGCAATGTCGCTCTGCGAACGGGACGAGGGCGCCGCCCGGATGTTGGTCGAGCAATTGGCTCTGGCGGCAGCGGCGGCTGAACTCTACCGGATGGGGGCAGGGCGCATTGCCGATGCCTTCCTCGAATCACGGCTGGCAGGCGGCTGGCGCTCGACTTACGGCATGCTCGATTCGCGTTTCGATTCGGCCTATGTCGTGGATCTGCTCTATCCGCCGGCAACGTAATCAGCGATTACCAGCACCAGCGGTATCGTGAAAAACGATACGACCGTCTGTATCGTGGCGACTGCCGCGTAAAGTGGCGCATCGCCACCCATTTGCTTGGCCAGAAGATACCCGTTCATGGCAGTGGGAACGGAAGCCCCCAGAGCGATCACCGATAGGCTGGGTCCACGCATTCCAAGTAGATAGCTTGCCGAAACCATGAAGATCGGCATGGCGATCAGTTTCAGGAAGACGGCGATGACTGCCACAGGGCGCGGCTTGAGCGCATCGGAAACCTTCAGCCCGGCACCAACCATGACGAGCCCGAGGCTGAGCGATGCGGCGGCCAGCATCTCGATTGCAGTCATGACAGGTGCATAGACCGCGCCGCCGAAGAGATTGAGGACGATACCGGCAACCGAGGCCACGATCAGCGGATTGGTGATGATCTTGATCGTGAAAAAGCGAAGGCCTCGCGGTCCACCGTTGAACCAGACGAGAACGCCGACATTGTAGAGGTTGATCGGAATGATGATCAGCGTCATCACCAATGCCGTCAGTGTCAGGCCGATCGGCCCATAGAGCTTTTGCGCGATGGCCAGCGCCATGAAGCCGTTCCAGCGCGTTGCCGTCTGAAAGACGGAGGTGAAGGTGGCGGCACTGACGCCCCGTTGGCGCATGATCGGCCAGAGACCGAGGAGGCACGCCGACATCAGCGTGATGCTGCCTATCGTCGCCACGGCTGTCGAATCGGTGCGCATTCCGGAAAAATCCGCGGTCGCCAATGTGGAAAAAAGTAGTGCGGGGAAGAGGACGAAATATCCCAGCTGTTCGAGGCCTTCCCAGAGGCTGAGATCGATTCGCCGGTAGCGCTTCAGGCAGACCCCGAGAAAGACGAGAAGAAAGATGGGCAGGATGCTTTCGAAGATAACGGTCATGGAATGCCTGGGCGAGAAGGGAAGCCAGCAATAGCCCCGTACACGCACGGCGGCAATCGCCGCACCCTCACGAAAATTAACCTTAACAAATGGTTTACGTTGCGTGGTCCGGGTTAACGGGCAAGAGTGCTCCCACTTGCAATGTTAACTGTAATGGCAATGGAGCAGGTTCCGTGCGAACTGGCTTGACGATCATCATGATGATGTTTTTTGCGGGCCTTGCGCTCGATCTGACCGTGCCGGCCATCATTCTCGGCGGCGCCATGCTGCTCGATGTGGCCGGGCGCTCCATGGCACGCGGTTATCGACCCCAATTCCCTCATATGGAGAGAACCGCATGAAGTGGCTTCTGATCCTCTGGGCTGCTCCCGTCACGATCCTGACGGGCTGGTACAGCCTTTCCTATTACGACATGAGCTTCGGCATCTTCATGCTGACGCGCCGGGCGCACGATCTGGTGTTTAATATCTACGGCCATGTGCTGGGTATTCCGCCGGAAACCATTCCGCCGCTGGTGGCACGCGCAATCGCCGTTGACAGTCTGGTGGTTTTTGCCATCATCGGCTGGCGCAAGCGGCGGGAAATCCGCGCATGGTATCAGCGCCGTTACGGTGCCGCTCAGTCGTCTGCGCCGGAAGCCGTTCTGGCCAGCGACGCGAGCCTGTCCAGCGCGCCCTGAAGAATGAAGGATGCGGCCGCCGAATCGATGCGTTGGGCGCGCTTGCGACGTGAAACGTCCATCTCGATAAGTACTCGTTCGGCCGCAACCGTCGAGAGCCGCTCGTCCCAATAGGCGAACGGCACATCTGTTTTTGGCGCCATGTTGCGCACAAAGGCGCGCGTCGCCTGGGCGCGGGGGCCTTCCGAGCCGTCCATGTTGATCGGCAAACCGATGACGAGAGCGGCGATCTTCTCCTTTTCGACAACGGCCAGCAGCGCCTGGGCATCGATGCCGAACTTGACGCGCTTGATCATCTCGCGCGGCGTGGCAAAACGCCGGCCGAGGTCGGAGACGGAAATGCCGATCGTCTTGGTGCCGAGATCGAGCCCGGCAATCGCCTGTCCGGGGGCGAGCTGGGCGGCGAGGTCTTCGATGGTCAGAACAGCCATTTGATTTGCCGATTCGATCTTCTATTGATTGTTTCCTGATCCATATGCTTCCCGCACAGATAAATCGACAGGAGTTCAATCATGAAGATCACATGGCTCGGCCATTCTGCCTTCCGCATCGAAACGGCCAAGGCCCGGATTCTGATCGATCCCTTTTTCACCGGTAATCCATCCTTCCGGGATGAAACCCGCAAGGATGCGACGGCCGGCCTGACCCATATCCTCTTGACCCACGGTCATGGCGACCATGTAGGCGAAACGATCGCGATCGCGCGGGAAACCGGCGCCACCGTCGTCGCCAACGCCGATCTTGCGGCATGGCTCGGATCAAAGGGCGTTTCGGCGCTGGAGATGGGCAATACCGGCGGCACCATCCATCTCGACGGCTTTTCCTCGACGTTCGTCAACGCGCTGCATTCGTCGGCGCAGATCACCGAGGATGGTGTTTCCCATGCGCTCGGAAACGCCAACGGTCTCGTTCTGCATTTCGAGGATGAACCGACGCTCTATCACATGGGCGATACCGATATCTTTTCCGACATGGCTCTCATCAACGAACTGCATCAGCCGGAAATCGGCCTCGTGCCGATCGGCGACCGCTTCACCATGGGCGGTGCCGTCGCAGCCCTTGCCTGCCAGCGCTACTTCAAGTTCGGCACTGTGATCCCCTGCCACTACGGCAGTTTCCCGATCGTCGATCAGACGCCGGAGACCTTCGTGAGCGCCATGGATGGAGCCTCCACCAGGATCGAGACGCCTGCAATCGGTGCCAACCTTACGCTCTGAACGTCCGACATGCCGATTCCCCCGTTGCACCGCCACGTCTGGGCCATTATAGCGGGGGAAATATCCTTAAAGACCGGAGCCCTTCCATGTCCGTAGATCTCGCCACCGTAAAGCGCGTTGCGCGCCTCGCCCGCCTTGCAGTCAGCGAGGAGGAAGCACTGCGCATGACCGGCGAGCTCAATGGCATCTTGGGCTTCGTCGAGCAGCTTTCGGAAGTGAATGTCGAGGGCGTCGAGCCGATGACATCCGTGACCCCGATGGCGATGAAGAAGCGCGAGGATGTGGTCACCGACGGCAACAAGGCCGAGGATGTCGTTGCCAACGCGCCGGTCACCGACCGCAACTTCTTCCTGGTGCCCAAGGTCGTCGAATAAGCTTCGCCAGACCGCCGCGCGTATCCCTTTATTTGAAAGCCCCGTTTGCCATGACCGACCTGACCCGCCTGACCATCGCCGAAGCCCGCACCAAGCTCGCTGCCAAGGACATCACCGCCGTCGAATTGACGGAGGCCTATCTTGGAGCGATCGAAGCGGCGAACGCGGCGATCAATGCCTATATTGTCGTCACGCCGGAAAAAGCGCGCGACATGGCCAAGGCGTCGGATGCGCGGATTGCGGCCGGCAAGGCTGGTGCGCTCGAAGGTATTCCGCTCGGGATCAAGGATCTGTTTGCCACCGAGGGCGTGCACACGCAGGCGAGCAGCCACATTCTCGACGGCTTCAAGCCGCGCTACGAATCGACCGTCACGCAGAACCTGTGGGACGAAGGCGCGGTCATGCTCGGCAAGCTCAATATGGATGAGTTCGCGATGGGCTCCTCCAACGAGACCTCCTATTACGGCCCGGTCAAGAACCCGTGGCGCGCAAACGGCTCCAACCTGGATCTCGTTCCCGGCGGTTCCTCTGGCGGTTCTGCCGCTGCTGTCGCTGCGTTCCTTTGCGCGGGCGCCACGGCAACCGATACCGGCGGCTCGATCCGCCAGCCGGCAGCCTTCACCGGCACGGTCGGCATCAAGCCGACTTACGGTCGCTGCTCCCGCTGGGGCACCGTCGCTTTCGCCTCGTCGCTCGATCAGGCC
Organism: Pararhizobium capsulatum DSM 1112; assembly: GCF_030814475.1. NCBI lineage: Bacteria > Pseudomonadati > Pseudomonadota > Alphaproteobacteria > Hyphomicrobiales > Rhizobiaceae > Pararhizobium > Pararhizobium capsulatum. The sequence goes on from NZ_JAUSVF010000001.1 coordinate 2,500,192, forward strand.
GGTCCGATCGCCCGCGACGTGCGCGATGCCGCCATCCTCCTGAAGTCGATGGCATCCGTCGACGCCAAGGACACGACCTCCGTCGATCTGCCGATCCCGGATTACGAAGCCTCGCTCGGCCAGTCGCTGAAAGGCATGAAGATCGGTATCCCGAAGGAATACCGTGTCGATGGCATGCCGGAAGAAATCGAGACGCTCTGGCAGCAGGGCATCGCCTGGCTGCGCGACGCCGGTGCCGAGATCGTCGATATCAGCCTGCCGCATACGAAATACGCGCTGCCGGCCTACTACATCGTGGCGCCGGCCGAAGCCTCATCCAACCTTGCCCGCTATGACGGCGTTCGCTACGGCCTACGCGTCGATGGCAAGGACATTGCCGACATGTACGAGAAGACCCGCGCGGCCGGCTTCGGCACCGAGGTCAAGCGCCGCATCATGATCGGTACCTACGTTCTCTCGGCCGGTTACTACGACGCCTACTACCTGCAGGCACAGAAGGTCCGCACGCTGATCAAGCGCGATTTCGAGCTTGCCTTCCATACGGGTGTCGATGCGATCCTGACGCCGGCCACGCCATCTTCCGCATTCGGCATCGCCGACGAGGATCTGGCGTCCGATCCGGTGAAGATGTACCTGAACGACATCTTCACGGTGACTGTCAATATGGCCGGCCTGCCGGGCATCGCCGTTCCCGCCGGCCTCGACCACAAGGGCCTTCCGCTTGGTCTGCAGTTGATCGGCAAGCCGTTCGAGGAAGAAACTCTCTTCAAGACGGCGCACGTCATCGAGCAGGCTGCGGGCCGATTCACGCCGGCAAAGTGGTGGTAATCTGCTGACGAGGCTGGCCAAACGTCGGCCGTGATGGTTCAATCGCCCTTGAAAGGCGGCTGAATGATTACGATCCGCATTGCGAGCGAAGACGACGTTATCCCGCTGACGGCCATCGGGCTTTCCGCCTGGCAGATGGCTGTCCGGGGGCTCGTCGATCCCGTGAAGATGCGCCATACGGTAGAGGTCGCGTTCCTCTCCTTTATCCGCAACAATTGGGAGCGCGTGTTCGTCGGCGAGATCGATGGCGCGCTTGCAGGCTGGATTGCCTCCGAGCGCGGCGATGGTGTGATCACCGACCTGTGGGTGACGCCCCATGCACAGCGGCAGGGCCTCGGAACTGCTTTGCTGGGGCAGATGGAAAGCCGTATTGCCGCCTTGGATATCGAGGCAGCCGAGCTTGGCACGCATGCCCGCAACGCGGCTGCCGTCGATTTCTTCATGAAGCGCGGCTATTCGGTGAGTTCGCTCTCCACAAGCTACGCCGCAAAGCTCGACCAGAACGTCGAAACGATCGGCCTGCGGAAAATCCTGATCGAAAGACCGGTACTCGATACCGGCTCAAGCCTTTTCAGCTATTCGTGAGATTGCCCGTCAAGCCTTGCACCACCATGCCATTTGTTCTACCGAGAGGATCACGATTTCGAGCCTTCAGAAGAGCAGTCCATGACCCTAGTCGATGTCCGCACCTCCGATCCCAAACGCTACATTCCCGGCGCCACCGGCGACTGGGAAGTGATCGTCGGCCTGGAGGTCCACGCCCAGGTGACCAGCAATTCCAAGCTGTTCTCCGGCGCCTCGACGACCTTTGGCAATGCGCCGAATTCCAACGTCTCGCTCGTCGATGCGGCCATGCCCGGCATGCTGCCCGTCATCAACGAGGAATGCGTCAGGCAGGCTGTCCGCACCGGTCTCGGGCTGAAAGCGCAGATCAACAAACGCTCGATCTTCGACCGCAAGAACTATTTCTATCCGGACCTGCCGCAGGGCTACCAGATTTCCCAGTTCAAGGACCCGATCGTCGGCGAGGGCAAGATTGTCATCTCGCTCGGGCCGGATCGTCAGGGCAATTTCGAGGACATCGAGATCGGCATCGAGCGCCTGCATCTTGAGCAGGACGCCGGCAAGTCGATGCATGATCAGCATGCGACCATGTCCTATGTCGATCTGAACCGCTCCGGCGTCGCGCTGATGGAGATCGTCTCCAGGCCCGACATGCGATCGTCCGACGAGGCCAAGGCCTATATGGCCAAGCTGCGCTCGATTGTGCGCTATCTCGGCACCTGCGACGGCAACATGGACGAAGGCTCCATGCGCGCTGACGTCAACGTATCGGTCCGCCGTCCCGGCGAAGGTTTCGGCACGCGCTGCGAGATCAAGAACGTCAACTCCATCCGCTTCATCGGCCAGGCGATCGAATACGAAGCCCGCCGCCAGATCGGCATTCTGGAAGACGGCGGCTCGATCGATCAGGAAACCCGCCTGTTCGACCCGAACAAGGGCGAGACCCGTTCGATGCGCTCCAAGGAAGATGCGCATGACTACCGCTATTTCCCTGATCCGGACCTCCTGCCGCTGGAATTCGACGATGCTTTCGTCGAGGCGCTGAAGGTCGATCTGCCTGAACTGCCCGATGACAAGAAGGTGCGGCTGGTCAGCGACCTCGGTCTCTCTATCTATGATGCCTCGGTGCTGGTCTCGGAAAAGGCGATTGCCGATTATTTCGAAGCTGTGGCCGCCGGCCGTGACGGCAAGATCGCCGCGAACTGGGTGATTAACGACCTGCTCGGCGCGCTCAACAAGGCTGGCAAGTCGATCGAGGAAACACCGGTTTCCCCGGCGCAGCTCGGAGGCATACTCGATCTCATCAAATCCGAAGTCATCTCCGGCAAGATCGCCAAGGATTTGTTCGAGATCGTGTGGAACGAAGGCGGCAACCCCGCAGAGATTGTCGAAGCCCGGGGCATGAAGCAGGTGACGGACACCGGCGCCATTGAAAAGGCTGTGGACGAGATCATCGCGGCCAATCCCGATCAGGTCGAGAAGGTCAAGGCCAAGCCATCGCTTGCCGGCTGGTTCGTCGGGCAGGTGATGAAATCGACCGGCGGTAAGGCAAATCCGCAGGCCGTTCAGGCGCTGGTCAAGGCCAAGCTCGGCCTCGAGGACTGATCGATGTTCTTCGTCAGGACAGCAACGGAACGCGACCTGCCGGCGATCAGCAAGCTGCTGTCCGAGACCAGCCACGCGACCTACGACGCGCTCTATGACGCCGAGAAGATCGACGAAATATCGACGAAGTGGCATTCGGTTGCGGCACTGAAGGCCAATCTGGCCGGCAAGAACGCCGAATTCCTCGTCGCGGATAATGGCAAGACGATCGGCGGCATGGCCTATGCCGCCATGTCGGAGACGTTGCATGAAACCGCCGTGCTGCACCAGCTCTACGTGCTGCCGGCCTTTCAACGACAGGGAATCGGCCGCGATCTCTTTGCTGAACTCGAAACCTGCTTTCCCTATGCCGGCCGCATGCGGCTGGAGGTTGAGGAAAACAATGCGAAAGCCATCGCCTTCTACGAGGCGCATGGCTTTGCTCCCGAAGGTTCGGGCTCGCCCCATTGGGGTATTGAGACGATCGCGATGGAAAAAACTCTGGACTGACGTCCGCCATCCAAACGCGGCCAGCTGTTGTCACATTTCCTTTGCGTGCCGGTGCCAGATGTTGCCTCGATCAAAAGAGGACAACCATGGACGCGATCACCACGTCACTGACTATTCGGCACGCGCGACGCAGCGATTTGCCGGCGCTTGTTGAATTGTTTGCCGATGATGCCCTCGGCGGGCATGGCGATACGACTGATCCTGCGGCGTTGGTGGACTATGTTGCCGCGTTCGAGCGCATTCAGGCATCCCCCAACGACACGCTTTATGTAGCAGAGATCGGCAATATCGTCGTCGGTACGTTTCAGATGACGGTTTTAACCGCGTTGCCCGGCCGCGGCAGTTCCAGCCTGCTCGTCGAAGCGGTGCAGACGCGTAGTGACCGGCGCGGGCAGGGGATCGGCGAAGCCATGCTACGATATGCAATGGAGCATGCCCGCAGCCAGGGGTTTTCCAAGGTTCAACTCACGTCCAATTCAGCGCGAACCGATGCTCACCGATTCTATCGCCGCCTTGGTTTCGAGGCCTCGCATTTCGGCTTCAAACTCCGCCTGAAATGATGTCGTTCTCGCTGGAAATGCTGGACAAGCCACGCCTCCCGCGGCATAAGCGGGAGAGGAATTCCAGTTATTCCGCGCTGCAACAGCGTGGCCAAGGACGGGCATCATGAAGTCTCTGCTGCAAATCTTTACCTGGTGGAATGGCCAGACGATCGGAACACGTTTCCATACCTGGCGATTCGGCAAGCGCGTCGGCGAAGACGCCGCTGGCAACGTCTACTACCAGGGCGGCAAGGATTCCGAAGGCCGCACCCGCCGCTGGGTGATCTACAACGGCTACGCCGACGCTTCTGCCATCCCGCCGGGCTGGCATGGATGGATGCATCATCGCACCGACGTCTCGCCGGCGGACGAAAACTATCAGGCCCGCGAATGGCAGAAGCCACATCAGCCGAACTATACCGGCTCTGCAGACGCTTATCGCCCACAGGGCTCGATCAGCAATACCGGCGAGCGGCCACGCGTCACCGGCGACTACGACGCCTGGACCCCCGGCGCCTGATATCCGAACGTGGATGGAGGGCGTTTTTCGCCCTCTCGCCGATGGATCATGCCTCGGCCACATTTCACCGTTAGCGCCTGATGCCGCAACACTTCTGGGCGGCGCGCAAGGAACCGGCGATCATGGCAGCTTCACATTCTGATCTTTCAATGCGCCGCCGGCTTAGCTCGGCGATGGCCTTTGGGATCGCCGCCTTTTCCGTGGCCGTTTTTCCTGCCCATGCAGAGCGCGTGTCAAACCCGGTTGCCGTATTTTCCGGTATCGACAAGATCACCGGCCGCATCACTACGTTTGACGTCTATATCGGCGAGACCGTGCAGTTCGGCGCGCTGCAGGTGACGCCGCGCGTCTGCTACAGCCGCGACGACACGGAAGCCCCCAAGACGACAACATTCGTCGAGGTCGACGAAATCACGCTCGATCGAAAGATCCGCCGTATCTTCACCGGCTGGATGTTTGCCGACAGCCCGGGCTTGAATGCCGTCGAGCACCCCGTCTATGACGTTTGGCTGCAGTCCTGCAAGGCCAAGTCAGATTTGCCGCCGCCCGACACGGCCGCCGCACAGTAACTTTCTGTCTTTTCGGCTTCAGAACTTGAGGTTTGGCGACGCCATCGCCTTGGCGAGCATGACTTCATATTCCCCTTTGGGGACGTCTATGGCGCCAAACGTCTTCAGATGGTCCGTGGTGAACTGGGTGTCGAGAAGCCTGTAGCCGCGTTCTCTCAGTCGTGTCACGAGGTGCACCAGGCAAATCTTCGATGCATCGGCGCGGCGGGAAAACATGCTTTCGCCGAAGAAGGCCGCGCCCAGGGAGACGCCGTAAAGCCCGCCGACCAGTTTGTCACCCTCCCAGGCTTCGACGGAATGGGCGTGCCCCATGCGATGCAGGGTCGTATAGAGCGAATGGATGGTGCTGTTGATCCAGGTGGTCGGACGATCGGGAGCGGCTTGCGCGCAGCCGGCCATCACATCTTCGAAATCGGTGTTGTAGGTAATCTCGAATGGTGCGCGTCGTATTGTCTTGGCGAGGCTGCGCGAGACGTGGAAATCATCGAGAGGGATGATGCCGCGCAGTTCGGGCTCCACCCAGAATATCTCCGGGTCGTCAGCCGAATCGGCCATGGGAAAAAGGCCGATTGAGTAGGCCCGCAAAAGCAGTTCCGGCGTCACCACCGGTTGCTTGTTGCGAGACCCCTTCATGCGTCAGGCCTCATTCGGCCGCGGACTTGGCCAGATAATTTTCCAGCCAGTGAATGTCGTAGTCTCCGTTTGCAATGTCCTGATTGTTGATCAGGTCCTGGAACAGCGGCAGCGTGGTCTTGATGCCGTCAATGACGAACTCATCAAGCACACGGCGCAGGCGCATCATGCATTCGACGCGCGTGCGACCATGCACGATCAGCTTGCCGATCAGGCTGTCGTAGTAAGGCGGGATACGGTAACCCTGATAAGCCCCCGAATCCACGCGAACGCCAAGGCCACCCGGTGCATGGAAATGCGTGATAGTGCCGGGCGAGGGCACGAAGGTGCGCGGATCTTCTGCGTTGATGCGGCACTCGATGGCATGGCCGGAAAACACGACCTCGTCCTGTGTCACCGAAAGGCCAGCGCCGGATGCAACGCGGATCTGTTCGTGCACGAGATCGATGCCGGTAATTGCCTCGGTGATCGGATGCTCCACCTGAAGGCGAGTGTTCATTTCGATGAAATAGAACTCGCCGTTTTCGTAGAGGAACTCGATGGTGCCGGCGCCACGATACTTCAGCTTGCGCATCGCATCGGCGCAGATCTCGCCGATTTTCATGCGCTGCTCGACGTTGAGGGCAGGCGAGTTGGCTTCTTCCCAGACCTTCTGGTGGCGGCGCTGCAGCGAGCAGTCGCGCTCACCGAGATGAATGGCATTGCCTTCACCGTCGCCGACAACCTGGATTTCGATGTGGCGAGGCTTGCCGAGGTACTTTTCCATGTAGACGGCGTCGTTGCCGAATGCGGCCAGTGCTTCGGAACGAGCCGTCGAAACGGCCTCCTCGAGGTCAGCTTCGGTCTTGGCGACCTTCATGCCGCGACCACCGCCGCCGGCAGTTGCCTTGATCAGTACGGGGAAGCCGATTTCGCGGGCGATTACCAGCGCATTCTCCGGCTTAACTTCGCCGGCAGAGCCCGGAACGACCGGAATGCCCAGGGACTTTGCTGTCTCCTTGGCTGTGATCTTGTCGCCCATGATGCGGATATGGTCGGCAGTCGGGCCAATGAAGGTAATGTCATGGGCATCCAGAATATCGGCGAACTTGGCGTTCTCCGACAGGAATCCATAGCCCGGATGCACGGCGTCCGCGCCGGTGATTTCACAGGCGGCGACGATCTGATGGATGTTCAGATAGCTTTCGCGCGAGGGCGGCGGGCCGATGCACACACTTTCGTCGGCGAGGCGCACATGCATGGCATCTGCGTCGGCGGTCGAATGAACGGCCACCGTCGCGATGCCGAGCTCCTTGCAGGCGCGAAGCACACGAAGGGCGATTTCGCCGCGATTGGCAATGAGAACCTTGGAAATCATCTGTTCAGGCCTATTCGATGATGATCAGCGCTTCGCCGTATTCAACCGGCGCGCCGTCTTCAACGATGATTTCAACAACCTTGCCGGAACGGGGCGCCGGGATCTGGTTCATCGTCTTCATTGCTTCGATGATCAGGATCGTCTGGCCTTCCTTGACGGTGGAGCCGACTTCAACAAACTGGCGAGAGCCGGGGGCTGGCGCGAGATAGGCCGTGCCGACCATCGGCGAGGTGACGGCGTTCTTGTTATTTCGAACGGGCTCGGCAGCAGCAGCCGACACTGCAACTGCCTGCTGCGCGGGGGCAGCAAACTGGGTCGGAACCGGAGCGGAAACATATTGCGGCGTTCCGGCGCGCGAGACGCGAATGCGCAGATCGTCCTGCTCCACTTCGATCTCCGTGAGATCGGTCTCGTTCAGGATGTTGGCGAGATCGCGGATCAGGGTCTGATCGATGCCGGGTTTCTTGTCAGCCATGGAAAGAGCCTCTTTTTCTTTTTATTTCGTTTGTTTCGTCAGTGTGTTTAGCGCATTGAGCGCAAGAATGTAACTGTGGGCGCCGAAGCCGCAGATCACGCCCTTCGCGGCGGGAGCAAGCATGGATTTGTGGCGAAATTCCTCGCGCGCGTGCACATTCGACAGGTGCAACTCGACGACGGGGATCTTGATGGCCTTGATCGCATCGTGCAGGGCAATCGATGTATGGGTGTAGGCACCGGCATTGATCGCAAGGCCAACAGCCTTGTCACCAGCTTCATGCATCCAGTCAATCAGCGCGCCTTCGTGGTTGCTCTGATGGCATACGACCTCCAGGCCGAGCGCCTTGCCTTCCTCAATGCACATGGCCTCGATATCGGCAAGCGTCTGGCCGCCGTAGATGCCAGGTTCGCGCTTTCCGAGCGCGTTCAGATTTGGGCCGTTCAGAACATAGATGATGGCAGACATGAAGGATAAGGTCCGATAATCGTGGGCCTACCTATAGACCGCTGGTTCCGTGAGGAAAAGCCCTTTGCACCCCCACGGAATTTGTCCACAAGCGATCGACCGTCAGGCGGTGCTCAGCAAACGGTTTTTCCGCAGCTGCGCATGTTCGTGACCTTGGTTTCGAGCTCTTCGGCGCCGACAGCACCGAAAACGGCCTCGTTGCCGACGACGTAGGAGGGCGTTCCAGTGATGCCGAGGTTGTTGGCGAGCGTGTAGGATTCCTTGACTGCCGCGTCGTGGGCGTCGGTCTCCATCTTTGCTCTGAGATCGGCCTCGCTGACACCGAGACGGCCGGCAACGGCGATCGCAGTTTCTTCGGTTGCGCGGTCCTCGCCACCCAGCAGAGCCCGATGGAATTCGCCGTATTTTTCGGGAGCAACCTGGCGGAATGCGGCGCTAACCTTGTGTGCGGCAAGCGAGTCGGGTCCGAGGATCGGCAGTTCCTTCAGCACGAAACGGACGTTCTTGTCATTGGCAAGAATGGTTTCCATGTCTGCCAGCGCGCGTTTGCAGTAGCCGCAGTTGTAGTCGTAGAATTCTACGATCGTCACGTCACCCTTCGGGTTGCCGAGCGTGACATCGTGGACCGACTTGAAGATCGTCTGCTGGTTCTCGGAAATCGCGACCTCGGCCTGGCGAAGCTGCTCGTCCTGCTGCTTTTTCTTCAGGGACTGCTGGGCTTCCAGAAGGATCTCGGGATTTGCCACGAGATATTCCCTGATGAACTCGCCCATCTCCTTCTTCTGCTTGTCGTCCAGGGCAAACGCGGCTTGGGGAAGGGTTGCTCCCGCCATCAGGAAAATAGTTGCGGTGGCGATGATCTTGCGGGCGGTGGATGGCATTGCGTCCTCGTGTCTTTCGTTCTCGTGCCTATGTCGTTCAAGCCGCGACCGGAGCCGGCAGACTGATTTGAAAGACATTTTTGTTCTGCCATCCCTGTGGGAAGCTGAGGCGACAATAGGTCGCTGCGGCGCCAAACGAAACCGCAAAATCGGCGGAAGTGCGGCGCTCGCGCACTTGTGAAGCGCTTTTTGATGGTGCAAAGCACTGGGCGAACCGACCCGGTCAGGAACCGCGCAGGAACCGCGGAGCAAATTGCCAAGGAGATATGCTTTTGACATCGCTATCGAAGCGCAGTGCGGTCGAGCCTTTTCATGCCATGGACGTGCTGGCCGAGGCGACCAAGCGTCGTGAAGCTGGTTATCCCGTTATCTCGATGGCCGTGGGCCAGCCGAGCCGGCCTGCGCCTCAGGCCGCTCTCGAAGCTGCGCGTGCAGCCCTTGAGCATGGCCGTGTGGGATATACAGATGCCTTGGGCACGAGTTCGCTGCGGCTCGCCATCGCAAAACATTACGTTTCCCGCTACGGCATTGAGATCGAGCCGCGCCGCATTGCGGTGACAACCGGTTCGTCGGCCGGGTTCAACCTTGCGTTTCTCGCTCTGTTCGATCCCGGCGATTGTGTTGCAATCGCGCGCCCCGGCTATCCCGCCTACCGCAACATTCTCGCCGCTCTCGGACTTGAGGTTATTGAGGTTGAGGCCGATGCAGAGTCAGGCTTCACGCTGACGCCTGAAAACCTGACTGCTGCGGAACGCAAGGCCGGCCGATCGCTGAAAGGCGTTCTGCTGGCAAGCCCGGCCAACCCTACGGGAACAGTAACCGGAAAAGCGCGGCTGAAGGCGCTTGCGGACTATTGCCGCGAGCGTGAGATCGCCTTCATTTCCGATGAAATCTATCACGGGCTGACCTTTGCGGGCGAGGAGACGACAGCGCTCAGTGTCACCGACGATGCGGTCATCATCAACTCCTTCTCGAAATACTATTGCATGACCGGATGGCGGATCGGCTGGATGGTGTTGCCTGAGGATCACGTTCGCGGTTTCGAGCGAATTGCCCAAAGCCTTTACATCTCACCGCCGGAACTGTCGCAGATCGCGGCCGAAGCCGCTCTAGGCGCCGAGGCCGAGCTCGATATCTACAAGGCGTCCTACGCAACCAACCGCGATCTGCTGCTGAAGCGTTTGCCGGAAATGGGACTTGCGATCGCATCGCCCATGGACGGTGCGTTCTACGCCTACGTGGATGTCAGCCACTTCACCAATGACAGCATGGCGTTCGCCCGACGGATGCTAGCCGAAATCAATGTTGCGGCAACGCCGGGGTTCGATTTTGATCCGGTCGAAGGAAACCGGACGATGCGTTTTTCCTATGCCGGCTCCGAAAGCGACATGGTCGAGGCCGTCGAGCGTATCGCCCGGTGGCTGCCCTGAAGGCCGAACAGGGCAGGGACAATCGACGCCGTCCTACCGGCAAATCCTGACCTTGCGTACAACCGGGTTTCCCGCGGCGTCATAACTGCGCACTGTCCGCACGCTGCAGACTGGCTGGTAGGCATAGTCGTAGCTTCTGTAATAATAATCGTTGTGAAATTGCTTCGAGCCGATGGCTGCGGGAGATGGTGTTGCCACGCCCGCGATCGAAGCTGCTGTTATAGCGGTTGCGAGAATATGCATGGTGATCTGTCCTCATCATCGTGACGCCCTGAGCGTCAATACGGAGGCATTATCGACCAGTTTTTTCGTTCGCGACGTTTCCTTGGAAACACCTGAGTTCTGACATTAAAAAAACCGGCCAGAAAACTGGCCGGCTTTTTTGATCAGGGGTTTTCGAAGAGTGCGGCTCAGAAGAAGCCGCGCTTCTGCCACCAGCCGCCCTTCTTGGGCTTCGGCGGTTCGCTGTCACTTTCGGTGCTTGGCGCAGCCGAAGACTTGACGACCGGTGGGGTCGCGATGGTGTTTACATTGCGGTTGCCGCGTGAAGGCTTTTCTTCCTCCAGGGCAGCCGCGGCCTCTTCCACAGCCGGCTCCGCGGGAGCCTGCTCCGCTACGGGCGACGTGTCTTCGACCGCAGCCTGGGCTGCGGTATCGATCGACGCGGCTTCGGCAATGGCTACCTCTGCAACCGGAGCTTCCTCGCCAACCGGCTCGGCCTTCTTCCGGCTACGTCGTGGTTTCGCGGGCTTGGATGCCTCCACGGCCACCGGCGTTTCGGTAATCACGTCCACCTCGGCCACAGCGACGGCAACAGTTTCCGCGACTTCTGGTTCGGCGTCCGTTTCCAGCTCGCCATCAGTTTCGCCAGCTTCCGCCGAAACACCTTCGCCGTCAGATTCGTCACCACGGTTGCGGCGACCGCCACGCTTGCCGCGCCGACGACGCTTGCGCTTCTGGCGCTCTTCCTCGTCCTTGGAGGTCTCGCCGGCGTTGACGATTTCGTCGGAAGCGTCGTCGCTGCCGTCCTCGTCGTCTTCGCCATCATCCTGACGCTCGTCATCGGCAGAAACGCCAGCCTGCGGCTCGCCATTGCCACGGCCACCACGGCGGCGGCGGCGGCGCTTGCGCTTGCGGCTCTGTTCGTCGGTTTCCGCCCGCTCGGCCCGGTCAACGCGCTCGGCCTTGGCCTCGACCACGACCTCTTCTTCCTCGTCGATCTCTTCCTCGATGACGATATCGTCGTCTTCCTCGATTTCAGGCTCGAAGTGCAGAAGCTGTTCGATCTTCACCGGGTTTTCGACGGCTTCGCCGCGGTCGATCGCAAAGTGCTGGGCGCCGACATGGGCATCAGCCTCGATGATGATTGCGACGCCGAAGCGTGCTTCATAATCGATGATCGTGCTGCGCTTGTGATTGAGCAGATAGAGAGCGATATCCGGCGTCGTGCGTACGGTGATGTCATGCGTCGTATTCTTGAGCAGATACTCTTCCACGCCGCGCAGGACATGCAGGGCGACCGACGACTGCGAACGAACGTGGCCTGTACCATTGCAATGCGAGCAGACCTGCATCGTCGATTCGAGCACGGAGGCACGAATGCGCTGACGCGACATTTCGAGCAGGCCGAAATGCGAGATGCGGCCAACCTGGATGCGAGCGCGATCGTTCTTCAGGTGATCCTTCAGACGCTTTTCGACAGCGCGGTTGTTGCGCTTCTCTTCCATGTCAATGAAGTCGACGACCACGAGGCCGGCGAGGTCGCGCAGACGCAGCTGGCGTGCAACCTCTTCAGCGGCTTCCAGGTTGGTCTGGAGAGCTGTGTCCTCGATCGAATGTTCGCGGGTCGAACGGCCGGAGTTGACGTCGATCGCCACCAGCGCTTCGGTCTGGTTGATGATGATGTAGCCGCCGGACTTCAGCGTTACCTGCGGCTGCAGCATGCGGTCCAGCTGCGCCTCAATGCCCGAGCGCGAGAAGATCGGATGCACGTCGCGATACGGCTGAACCACCTTGGCGTGGCTCGGCATCAGCATCTTCATGAAGCCCTTGGCTTCCTTGTAGCCTTCTTCGCCGGCAACGACGATCTCGCTGATATCCTTGTTGTAAAGGTCGCGGATCGAGCGCTTGATCAGGCTGCCTTCCTCGTAAACGAGGCAGGGTGCCGTCGAGGCAAGCGTCAACGTCCGAACGTTTTCCCAAAGACGCATCAGGTATTCGAAGTCACGCTTGACCTCGACCTTGGTCCGGTTTGCACCGGCCGTGCGCAGGATAACGCCCATGCCCTGCGGCACTTCGAGTGCGCGGGCGATTTCCTTCAGACGCTTGCGGTCCGGCAGGTTGGTGATCTTGCGGGAGATGCCGCCGCCACGTGCCGTATTCGGCATGAGAACCGAATAGCGGCCTGCCAGCGAGAGATATGTCGTGAGAGCCGCACCCTTGTTGCCGCGCTCTTCCTTGGCGACCTGGACCAGCAGGATCTGCCGGCGCTTGATCACTTCCTGAATGCGGTACTGCTTGCGCGGGCGACGGTTGGACTGACGGTCCGGAACCTCTTCCATCGCGTCTTCGGCGCCGACGGATTCGATGACTTCCTTCTCTTCATGGTGATCTTCATCATCGTCGTCGTCATTCCTGCCGCGACGACCGCCGCGAACGTCTTCGGATACGCTGTCGGTATCGACCATGGCGGCCATTTCGCCACCGGTCTGTTCGTCGGAACCGTCTTCAGCTTCCGTCTTTGCCTCGGCGGCTTCCGCTTCAGCAACAGTCTTCTTCGTGCGGCGAGGACGACGCGCCTTTGTCTTCGGCTTTTCTTCGACGACCTCATCTGCCGCTGCTTCGGTGACGGTTTCGATTTCGGAAGATTCTTCGATGATCTCGACTACGGTCGATTCCGTTTCTGCGGACGGCGCAGTCTCGGTGTCGTCATCGCTCAGATCCGTGCCTGTCTCGACAGGTTCGATATCGTCATCGCGGCGTGCGTCCTCGGCTTCCGCCCTCAGAAGCGCCTGCCGGTCGGCAAGGGGAATCTGGTAGTAGTCGGGATGGATTTCGGCGAAAGCCAGAAAGCCGTGGCGATTGCCGCCGTAATCGACGAAGGCCGCCTGAAGCGAAGGCTCTACGCGTGTGACCTTGGCAAGATAGATATTGCCGCGGATCTGCTTCTTGTGTTCGGATTCGAAGTCGAATTCTTCTATGCGGTTTCCGCGAACGACAACGACGCGCGTCTCTTCAGCGTGAGACGCATCGATAAGCATTTTCTCTGCCATTTAAGCTGTGCTCCTCGGCGCACACGCAAAACAGCAGAAGGACGGCTTCCCGGAGGAGACCATCCCGACAGTTCGCATTGTTCGCCGGATGTGAATGTTCTTGAATGGTCAATGCAAACGTTCAGCAGCCAGACGGCAGCCGGGGCGCTTACGTCCCGGGGCCTGTTTACTTCTGACCGATACTGCTGTGACAACGTTGCATACCAAACAAGAATGCCAATGTATTAGGCCCTAAAGGCCCGATGAATGCGCCCGGTCACGGGCTTGCGGTGAACATCACCATGTCTTCCCGGCCACCGCCGGATTTTTGCGATTCGTATGGGGAGAACGTGAAGCGACGGCGGATGAAGCGCGACTGCCTGCTGCGGCGTGATCGTTATTAACGTGGTTTGACCCACATCGATCATGCTCTGGCGCCAAGGCTTTAAAAATCCCATGGCTGCCGGTCGTCGATTCTATCCCGTCAACACTTTCTACCTGCCACGCTTGTATGTTTTCTATGTCACAATGGCAAGGGAAAAGCCTGATCCGTCATAATATTGATTGATTCGGTCGGCCTCGTATGTGTGCTCATCGGAAGGCCGCAGGGCTGTGCAGTAAGCTTCGGTTAACCATGAAGGGGCATTCATGGTTTTGGATCGAATCAATGCTTTCGGCGAATATGCCGATGCGAGGAATGGTAGGACAGGGCGCTGGATGTGCTTCTGTCTGATGATTTGACGGGGAACATCAGTTCTTATGCTGAAACCGATGATGCGATATTTGCTCGGGGTGTTGTTGCTGTGTGCATCGTCTTCCATGGCATCTTCTGCCGATGGGCCGCTGCTCGCCTATGGGGCGCGTATCGCGGGCGACGATGCCCGCACCCGTGTCGTCATCGAATTCGATAGGGCTCCCGATTTTTTCGTTCATTATGTGTCTGACCCGTTTCGCGTCGTGGTCGATCTTCCCGAAACATCATTCGGGCTGAATGAGAACGACATGAAGGCACGCGGCCTTTTTGGCGACATTCGCTATGGCACCATGGGGGCGGGCAGTTCACGCATCGTTTTGACGGCAAACCAGCCGGTCGAGATTTCCCTGGCTGAAGTGAAGCCTGACGAGGACAAGAAGGGTTTTCGCCTCGTTCTCGATGCCGAACGCGTCAGCAAGGAAAGATTCACGGCGCTTCTCGATGAACAAAAGTGGACGGGCAGTGTCACCTCGACGAAAACGAGCCGCGTCACCGCTCCCGCCCCGGTAAACTCGGAAAATGAGTTCGTCGTTGCCGTCGATGCCGGGCACGGCGGCATTGATACGGGAGCGATTGGCACGGAGACTCGCATTGAGGAAAAGAGCGTCACCTTGGCTTTTGCGCGCGATCTCGTTGCCCAGCTTGATCGAGAACCCGGCATCAAAGCGTTCCTGACGAGAGAGAAGGATGAATTCCTGTCCTTGCCACAGCGGGTTCAGGTCGCTCGCCGGCAGGGCGCCAACCTCTTCGTTTCCATTCACGCCGATACGCTGAAGCAGCGCGATATTCGCGGCGCAACGGTTTATACGATTTCCGACAAGGCATCCGACCATCTCGCGGCGAGCCTTGCCGAGCGCGAAAACCTGTCCGACGCAGTGGCCGGCATCGCTCTTTCGACTGAACCGGCCGAAGTCGCCGACATTCTTCTCGACCTGACGCGCCGTGAAACCCAGGCGTTTTCCGTCAATCTTGCCCAGACTGTCGTTTCTTCCTTCGAGGGACAGATCAACCTCATCAACAATCCACATCGTTATGCGGGTTTCCGCGTGCTTCAGGCACCCGACGTGCCCTCTATTCTTCTTGAACTCGGCTTTCTCTCCAACAAGGAAGATGAAAAGCTGCTGGTCGATCCGGCCTGGCGCCGCAGGGTGTCTGAGTTGCTGTCCGGCGCCGTGCGAAACTATCGCACGTCGATCGTTGCCAATGGTGGCTGAGATCACCCGCCGGTGATTCCCTGATCCTTAAGTCGTTCCTCAAGCAGCGAAATATTCTGCTTTTACGCTTCCGCGCGATGTGATTTGTGTCGCTCGGGTAACAGCGATATGGTTTTCCAAGGGATGTGAGGCCTTTAACGGTCTTGAGCCCTATTTTGCTCACAATCCGGTCGCTATCGGATGCCGGAGTTTGCATGGATGCCGCTGTCTGTAGCCGTCCTCTCGACGGGGCAGTATTTGGTTTGCGGCGACCTTGCGGGTACGGCGCATTGCATTCGCGTTCCGCACACGTTAGGCCTCGGGTCTCAGACGCGCAGGCAAAGACAACAAGGTACCGGTATCTGACTGATGATCAGACTGATTGGATATTTCTTCGGCATTGGCGCATTCATGCTTCTTGGCGTGGCAGCAGCAGCAGCCGTCTATCTCGGTCACGTGACCAAGGACCTGCCGGACTATGAGGTTCTGGCCAATTATGCGCCGCCGGTCACCACGCGCATTCACGCCGGCAACGGCGCGTTGATGGCGGAGTATGCCCGCGAACGGCGCCTCTATCTGCCGATCCAGGCCATCCCGGATCGCGTCAAGGCGGCTTTCATCTCGGCTGAAGACAAGAACTTCTACCAGCATCCTGGCGTCGACATTACCGGTCTTGGCCGTGCGATCTTCGTGAACCTGCAGAATTTCGGCTCCGGCCGCCGCCCGGTCGGCGCTTCGACGATCACCCAGCAGGTCGCCAAGAACTTCCTGCTTACGGCGGACCAGACGATCGACCGAAAGGTGAAGGAGGCAATCCTCTCATTCCGCATCGAACAGGCCTACAGCAAGGATCGCATCCTCGAGCTTTATCTCAATGAAATCTTCTTCGGGATGAATTCCTACGGTATCGCTGGCGCTGCACTCACCTATTTCGACAAGTCAGTCACGGAACTGACGATCGCCGAGACTGCCTATCTCGCCGCTCTCCCCAAGGGGCCGGCAAACTATCATCCCTTCCGCAAGACAGAAGCTGCGCTTGAGCGCCGCAACTGGGTGATCGACCGCATGGTCGAGAACGGCTATGTGACCAAGGCGGATGGTGAGGAAGCCAAGAAACAGCCGCTCGGCGTCACCCTGCGTCGCGGTGGGTCGCATCTGTTTGCGTCCGACTATTTTGCGGAAGAAGTTCGCCGCCAGATCATTCAGCGTTACGGCGACAACGCCCTTTATGAAGGCGGCCTGTCGGTCCGCACCTCGCTGGACCCGCGCCTTCAGATCGA
Source organism: Pararhizobium capsulatum DSM 1112 (assembly GCF_030814475.1). Taxonomy (NCBI): domain Bacteria; kingdom Pseudomonadati; phylum Pseudomonadota; class Alphaproteobacteria; order Hyphomicrobiales; family Rhizobiaceae; genus Pararhizobium; species Pararhizobium capsulatum. The sequence goes on from NZ_JAUSVF010000001.1 coordinate 2,517,031, forward strand.
TGCTCGCAAGGCTTTGCAGGACGGTCTCGTGAGCTACGATGAACGCCGCGGCTTCCACGGCCCGATAAAGACAATCGAGATCGGTGGAGACTGGGGCGAACCGCTGGGCAAGCTCGACGCCTTGTCCGACGTGCCGGAATGGAAGCTTGCCGTAGTCCTCACAGTAGACGCAAAGGGCGCCGAGATCGGCCTCCAGCCAGCCAAAGATGGAAGCGGCAAGATCACGGAAGATCGCACCAAGGGCTACATCACTGCGAAAAATATGCAGTGGGCCTATCGCTCTTCCGCTGGCGACCGCAAATCGGCAAAATCCCCCGAAGGCGTATTCGGTCCCGGTGATGTGGTTTATGTCGAGCCGACCGACGAGAGCGGACAATACCGGCTGCGTCAGCCGCCAAAAGTGCAGGGCGGCTTCGTCGCGATGGATCCACAGACGGGCCGCGTTCTGGCTATGGTAGGTGGCTTCTCCTACGGCCAGTCCGAATTCAACCGTGCGACACAGGCAATGCGCCAGCCCGGTTCGTCCTTCAAGCCCTTCGTCTACGCGGCCGCACTCGACAACGGCTATACCCCTGCCTCGGTTATCCTCGACGCTCCGTTTGAGATGGTTTCCGGCGGCCAGGTGTGGCGCCCTGAAAACTATGGTGGCGGTTCGGCCGGCCCCTCGACGCTTCGGCTCGGTATCGAAAAATCGCGCAACCTGATGACGGTTCGTCTGGCAAACGACATGGGCATGAACCTGGTCGCGGAATATGCCGAACGCTTCGGTATCTACGACAAGATGCTGCCGGTGCTGGCCATGTCGCTCGGTTCGGGCGAAACAACGGTCCTTCGCATGGTTTCGGCCTATGCCGTGATCGCCAACGGCGGCAAGCAGATCAAGCCGTCGCTCATCGACCGTATCCAGGATCGCTACGGCAAGACGATCTTCCGTCACGAGGAACGGACCTGCGAAACCTGCAATGCATCGGATTGGCAGAGCCAGGAAGAACCTGTCCTGACCGACAACCGCGAGCAGGTTCTCGACCCGATGACGGCGTATCAGATTACCTCGATGATGGAAGGCGTGATCACCCGCGGTACCGCCGCTGGCAAGGTCAAGCTCGATCGTCCCGTTGCCGGCAAGACCGGTACGACCAACGATGAAAAGGATGCCTGGTTCGTGGGTTATACGCCGGACCTCGTTGCCGGCCTCTATCTCGGATTCGACAATCCGGCGCCTCTCGGGCGTGGCGCAACCGGCGGCGGCCTTGCGGCTCCTCTCTTTAACGAATTCATGCAGGCGGCTCTTGCGGGTACGCGCCCGGTGAAGTTCGTTGTTCCGGAGGGCATGAGCCTCATCCCTGTAAACCGCAAAACCGGCATGGCCGCCTCTGAAGGCGATCCCGATACGATCATCGAGGCCTTCAAGCCGGGAACCGGTCCTGCCGATACCTTCTCGGTCATTGGCGACATGGACGAATATGTACCGCCGGAAGAAATTTTGCGGACGTCGCCGCAGGCGAACCAGGCCGTCACCTCGGGCTCCAACGGTCTCTTCTGATACCGTTCATCGCTTCAAAGATGCCCGCTGCCTTTACTTTGGTGGCGGGCATCGCTATTTGACGGCACGACCAAAACATCATTGCAAGAAGCGGAAAAATGCGCAGCGAAATCGAGAATATTGTCAACGAGATCAAGCAGGCCATAAGCCTGCTGAGGAGGCATCTTTGACTGGGATCAGGCGGTAAGACGGCTGGACTGGTTGAACAACAAGGCTGAAGATCCCAATCTCTGGAATGATGCAGCCGAAGCGCAGAAGCTGATGCGCGAACGGCAGAGCCTCGACGAGGGGATCAATGGCGTGCGTTCCTTCGAGCAGCAGCTCAAGGACAATATCGAGCTGATCGAGCTTGGCGAGGAAGAGGGCGATGCCGACATCGTCAAGGACGCCGAAGAGGCGCTGAAGGCACTGCGCACGGAAACGGCGCGCCGTCAGGTCGAGGCGATGCTGTCCGGCGAAGCCGATGGCAACGACACCTATCTCGAAGTCCATTCCGGCGCCGGTGGTACCGAAAGCCAGGATTGGGCGAACATGCTTCTGCGCATGTATTCGCGCTGGGCCGAGCGTCAGGGCTACAAGGTTGAGCTCATGGAAATCCATGACGGCGAAGAGGCCGGCATCAAGTCGGCGACGCTGTTGATCAAGGGCCATAATGCCTATGGCTGGCTGAAGACCGAATCGGGCGTGCACCGTCTGGTCCGTATTTCGCCCTATGACAGCAATGCTCGTCGCCATACGTCGTTTTCGTCCATCTGGGTCTATCCGGTCATCGACGATTCGATCCAGATAGACATCAACGAAAGCGATTGCCGCATCGATACCTATCGCTCGTCGGGCGCTGGCGGGCAGCACGTCAACACGACGGATTCGGCCGTGCGCATCACCCACATGCCGTCCGGCATTGTTGTGCAGTGCCAGCAGGAACGCTCGCAGCACAAGAACCGCGCCAAGGCGTGGGATATGTTGCGTGCCCGTCTTTATGAAGCCGAATTGAAGAAGCGCGAAGAAGCTGCGAATGCCGAGGCCGCTTCGAAATCGGATATCGGCTGGGGTCACCAGATCCGCTCCTACGTGCTGCAGCCTTATCAGCTGGTCAAGGACCTGCGTACGGGCGTCGAAAGCACCGCACCATCGGACGTCCTCGACGGCGAACTCAACGAGTTCATGGAGGCAGCCCTTGCGCACCGCGTGAGCGGTGGCGCCGACGCCGTTGTCGACGATCTGAGCTGATCGGCACCACACATCGAAGGCGATCGAGAGTCGGGGTAAAACCCGGCTCTTTTTGTATCACCAGGAAATATTCTCCTGCAGTCACTGATGGGGAGGGCGCACAACTTTGGTTTTGAGGCTTCGACTAAGGTCCCGTTCTCTCTATGAGGGTTAGCTCCGCGGGTCGATCGCACTTCGAACAGCTTATCTTCACCGTTTCTGGCGAATTGGTCGGCTTGGATACGAAAAACCCTTTTGAAACGCGATCGACGTTGAAGTTGAGTTTGTTCGTGTGCTCGACAGTAGTCTGCGACACGTCAGCAATACCCTCGGTCCCGCATCTGCCGCAGTTCAACGCGATCTGGTAGGTGTACCGCTCGGCGTCCCGATGTCTCATTCGATCTCCTCGCATGAGGGTAGAGGCAGGTATATCAACCCAAGCATGTGTTTTGGCGTGGAGGTAATTCTCCGGCCCCGAAAGGGGGCAAAAGCTTGACGCCTAAGGACACATACTCTTCCTCTTCAGCTTCTCCATAGCGATGAAGCCGTACGTTCCTGCGATCCGCCGGGAGCTGGTGAAGGTAGGTGGAGCGGACGCTGGCCGGCACGCAGCCGAGTCAGCTGTTACTCACCGGCGTCCCTCCGGCTGAACCACCCAACCCCTGCGTGTCTGCAATCCGAGCGAGCGCTGCATCTTCAGATAACAAGTAAACCTTCTCGATCATCTGGTCGAGCAGATCACGTTCAAGACGCAGCGCCGCCTTGCGGCTTTCGGGCAGGACCTCCTCAAGATTATTTATCATCGCCCGCAGTCGCCTGGCGATCTGCAAGTTCTCAGTCCCATAGATCCGAATTTCACGACATGTAAGCTGAACGAAGTCCTCCCAATCGGGGGTTGGAAAAACGACGCGGAGCCTTCCCTCGCTATCATGGACAAATTCGTTGCGCAGTTCGCGCTCACCGACGGTTCGGAGCAGCCGCTGCAACTGGTCAATCGCAAGTACAGCCGTTGTTGGGTCGTTGATCGCCCTCGAAAGCGCCTTTGTCGCGATATCGACAATCACCCTGAAGGCGAAAGTGGGGTCCTGTTCGAGCGTTCGCTCGCCTCCAAAGGCGATGGTTCGGCGAAGGTCATTGGGTGAAAGCGTCTTGGCGCCGCTATAGAGGCGCAAGAGCGGCTGTCCTTGCGAAACGAAATCACCGATGCGCGCGACAAGCTCAACGACACCGTCAACCTTATGCGCCGCCGCTGTTAGAGCCTTTATATCGACAGCCAGAATGATGGCCGAATATCCGGTATGCGATATGACGCTGTCCGGTTTACCCCGCACCTCGATCGGTTGAGGTCGCTCCGTGGCCTGGGAAAGCTGCGTTTGATAGACAACGTCGAGTACCGAGAAGCCTTGCCGGGCGACGCGATTGATGATGCTCACTGGACGCAACAGCCGAGCGGAATAGTCAATGAAATAGAGGAAGGCCGCCAGCGACAACACGCCGAGAATACCGGAAAACCACACGATAAAGGACGGCGCCGAGGTGTTGACGCGACTTATCGCACCAATGGCGAAAAGGAGCGTGAAAATGAACAGCCCGACCGTGAAACGGATGACATTGTCTCGCAACAGCGTGGTCGCGATAATCCTGGGCGTAAGTTGGCCACCAGCGATCTGCAGCGCGACAAGCAAAGACCCGAACGTGAAGACGATGAAAGAAAGTGCAAGACTGATGATTGTCTGCATCGCCGCGAGAGTGCCTTCGGTCCCAAGCGGCCAAGGCGGAACCCATTTCGTCCAATCCTCGAATGCGAGCACCACTCGAAAGAATATTTGCTGCAACACAAGCGCGAAAAACGGAACAATCCACAATGACGATCGGATGTAACTTTTCAACGCGTACAGATTGTTCCAGCTCATTTGGTCGCATACTCCTCTTCGGAACAACTTCCCGGTCGGTTGTACGATACTCCATCCGCCTTTTGAGTCACGGGGGTTCTGCGCGCCTGCGTTTTGGGCATCGGAGCCTCTCCCGCCTTCCGCGCGGGCGGACCTTCGCCACAGGCACAGTCTAAAGGTGATTGCAGCGCAGTGCCGCACAAGGGTTCACGACATCTTCATCTCCGCCGCGATGAGTGAATTCAGTAACGTGGTTGTCAAGCTGGCCAGCGAATTGACGACCTGTACCGATGCGAAACCCAATTGTCACAAACCGTTCAGGCCCGTCAGGGCTGCTGGTGTCTGGCGCAGAATAGGCGATATTGATTATCACGACCCCGGATTACGCCTTGCGGCCATATGGTTCGGCGTTCTGTTTCTGATATTCAGCCTGATCAGCGGCAAGCAGCTCCATTATCTCCTGCCAACGTTTCCAGCCATTGCTCTGTTCCTGGAACGGCGCCAAAGCGACGGGAGCCTCTATGCTCCGATTGCCGTATTGCTTCCCGCAGGTCTGGGTATCGGTGCCATCGCCGTCGCGACGGGAGCCTTCGAGGTCGGTCACCTGGGCACCCTTGCTCAGCCTTCATGGCTATTCATCGCCATGGGGATCGTTCTAATCCTGTCCGCTAGCACGATGATCAAACGGCGCGACGTGGGGGCCTATCTCGCCGGGCCTGTGCTCATCGTCGTTCTCAATTGCATCTTTCTTTTGGGCGTGCCGGGGATCGTTTACGATACTTCCTTGGCGGCAAGCGCCCTTGCGTCCCATGGGGCGAAGGGTATCGCGGTTCTCGACAAAACTGTGCAGGAGAGTTTACGTTCACCGGTCAGTTGACGCGACCCGTGCAGGGCGAGCGGACGGTGCGCCAGGACACCGTTGCAAAAAATGGGCCTCGCGCATCGCCAATAGCATCCGAGGCGCAGTTCTCAACGACGGGACGCGGGATTCGGGCTGTGGGCTGAAACTGTTCCGCCGAAATGCCTACTCGATCTGCCTTTCTTCGGCCACCTTCACCGCTTCATGCCCGCAATGATGCTGCGGGAGGTCAGGTTCGTCGATGTGTCACATCGTCCCCGTCATTCCGGCGTCTCTAACTACAACAATCTCAGTCGCGCGCTGTGGGTATCGTCGATCTTGTCGGCGTGCTTTGGCTGATGAAAAGACGGTCGCCGTTAGCATCACGCACACGCTGGCGGCCATGAGTTTCGATTCCGTACTGGCTGTGTTGAGCGCAGTCGGCAGTTGGCGAATGACTATCATTCGCCCGACTAATGACCCATTGCCCGTTATCCGCTGCGAAGGGCGGTACGGGTTTCGGTCACGCCGTGGACGAGCGGGCCGGGGCGGCCGGGCGTCTGCCCTCGTGAGGTGATGGGTCGGCCCGATGCATTCCAGTGTGAATTTGTCGATCACATTCAACATACGTCGCTTTTTACGATTGTTGATCCGGTCTTCGACAAAATCGTAAGACCGGACAAAGCGCCGCTAATGCCGGCAAATATTCCCTGCGCTGAGCCCTACGCGCACCTATACGATCAATGCCCAGGTCTTAGGTCCGACGATACCATCGCCGACAAGGTCGTTTAGCCGCTGAAACGCCCGCACTGCCGCTTCGGTGCCCGGACCAAACTTTCCATCGTCCCCGACGCCCATTTTCTTTTGAACGATTTTAACGTCGTCACCCCGAGCGCCGCGCTTAAGAGTCGGTTTGCCTGTGACGATATCTGTCGCAGGGATAAGGGGTCGAATACTCCCGACGCCGCGCATGATGTTGCGGACATCCGCTCGAAACACATCCATGTCGAAAAGCGGATCGGGCTTGCGGCCCGGTGGCAGCGCATATTCCCGGTGACCGCAGCACATGTCCGCATCTGCACCAACGTGTTTCAGAATTGCCGCAACACCTCGACGATAAGCGGTGGAGTGGACGCCTCCCCGACGGCATCAAATGTGCCAGAGTGCGGGTGCGCTTAGGACCAGCAAGGAGGACGTCCATGAATGAGATTAGCATCATCGGCCTGGATCTGGCAAAGAACGTGTTCCAGATCCACGGCTCAGGTCCCGACGGAAGAGTTGCTCTCCGTAAGAAACTGAACCGTGGAAGATTGCTTGAGTTCTTTGCCAGGCTCTCCATCTGCGTGGTGGCAATGGAGGCCTGTGCCAGCGCGCATTATTGGGGAAGAGAAATTGGTAAATTGGGCCACGAGATCAGACTGATCAACCCGTCCTACGTAAAGCCGTTCGTGAAACGGCAGAAGAATGACGCTGCCGATGCGGAAGCTATCGCCGAAGCAGCGTCGCGACCGACGATGCGGTTCGTGAGCGTCAAAAGTGCCGCGAAGCAGGCTTCATCCATGGCGTTCAAGGTTCGCGACCTGTTGGTCCGACAGCGGACGCAGACGATCAATGCGTTACGCGGACATCTTATGGAATATGGCCTGATCGTTCCTCAAGGCATCAAACACATTCCCCTCCTGCATGAGCAGATCGCGACGAATCCCGATCTGCCCGAGGTTGCACGGGTACTCTGCAAAGGTTTGTTGGAACAAGCGGTGTTCCTCTCCGAACAGATCGCCGTGCTGGAGAAGGAGCTCCGCACACGCGCCCGACAGGATGAACTCGCCTCGCGGCTAATGACTATTCCGGGAGTCGGCCCGATTTGCGCCACGGCGATTGAAGCATTGGCACCGTCCGCGGAGACCTTTTCAAGGGGGCGAGATTTTGCGGCATGGATCGGCCTTACGCCTAAACAAAACTCATCCGGCGGCAAGGACCGTCTCGGCAAGGTTTCCAAGATGGGGCAGCGCGATCTTCGCCGTCTCCTCGTTCTCGGCGCAACGGCTGTTGTCCGCTGGGCAAGACGATACGGAGCGCCAGTCGGATCGTGGTTGGCAAGAATGCTTTTGAAGAAGCCGCCAAAGCTTGTTGCCGTTGCTTTGGCGAATAAATTGGCGCGGACCGCCTGGGCTCTGATGGCTCGCGGCGGCGTCTACCAAGCTCCGGCCTCTGGTGCTGCGTAAGCAGCCCCAGAGGTCGCGAGAAGTCGGGATGTGGTAAGGTCAACGGAGGATTATGGGCAATCGGTCAGAAACAGGATCAGAACAACCAGTAAGTGGATGAGTGCCTCGAGCACGCCTAAGCGAATTGGATCTGATCCACGTATTCCATAAGGGCCCGCGACGTGTTGAAGTCGCTTTACGAGGCCGAACACACGTCAGCACCCGACCACATGCCCGTACCGAAGAAAGATTTTGCTTGCATTTACCGGGGCGTCCACACACATCCATTTGAACATCGGGCCATTTGTCAGCTCTGGTCCCGCCATTTTCAGCCTCGATGCCGATGAAGCTGGAATTACCCGTGGTAAGGGTCCTCCAGTTGCCGCCGCCAGCGTGATTAGCCCGCCCGGCAGCAACAATGTAGTAGGTTCCATCGCGACCAAGGCCGAGTTGCGACAATGGACCTGGCAGCGGGTTTTGACCCCCGCGCCCGGTTTTTAGCATACCTAAGGTGGGCATGTTTCCCAAGCCGGATGACCCGGTATGATGACACATCACACCCCGTACCCGACCCATTTCAGCCCTGCCTCTGTTGGCCCAACCGTCCGTTTCGGCGACTTTTAAACCCGCTTGGCGGAGAACTTCTGGCAACCAGATCAATGAATATGCCATGTGCGCCTCTTGCTTTTGTGTGCGTTCTATCCCCGGCCTAAGCTGCTTTTTCTATCCCGCCTGAGGCTTCCGGAAGTTCGACATCATCGGTCGATTCGTCCGCGACGAGGTCCAAATCGCAAACACAGCTGTCGCTGCCGTCATCGTCGTGTAAATGCGATACGCTATCGATGACCGGGGGCGCCCTGCGCTCATCGGCAGCCTGTTTACCTCGCGGGTTCTGCTCGCTCGCCCCTTCCTTCGCTTCGGCAGCCGCCTTTACCGCCACCTCTGTTGTCGCCGATTGTCCGGCAAGCACAGTGGTGCTCAGGAAATCCCCCACCAATCGCTCAGCAAAACCGGCTAGAAAGGCAATAATGATTGCTGCATGCATCGTCTTCCCACCGGTGCCGTCAAGGCTGACCGCTTGATCGCCGAGCTTCACGCTGACCAGTTCGCTTTTGAACAACGAAAATAAAATGACCGCTGACACAGCGCCGATCATGACCCGCAGAATTGCATCGACTACATTGTCGCGCCGCTGCAAATCGGTCCGAATGTCCCGGCTCCGGATACCGAGTGCGATCGAGAACAGGGCACCCAGGCAACCCAGGTTTACCGCAAGCCAGATATCGTTTTGCGCAATGAAACCCCCAAACGACACGGAATCTGCAGATGCCGCTGAGCGCGAAAACAGCCAAAAGAGAAAAAAAACAATAACCGTGCTGATCGTGGCGACGATCAGATACTCAGTGCGGCCAATGGACGTACGCTCTTCCAGAATGTCCGCTTTAACTCCTCGCAGCAGTTCTTCGGCATGCGCCTGGTCGCCCTGCAATGCAACGGTGAGTGCGTCGGCTGTCCTTCGATCGAACCGCTTTGCCTTAGAGGCATTCCCGTGGCTTCTGAATGTAGAGGTTTTGCGCCAGCCATCTATAAGGCCATTGATCTCACCGCGAACGGGATTGAGTGGAGCCAGAGCCAACCTCTGTTCGCTTCCAAGTTTTTCGTCATCGGCGAACTGAACCATCACGCGTTCTTCCGTGCCGTATACTGCGTATGTATTGCTGACTTTGCTATACACGGTAAGAATCTCGGCCCCGGTAAAATCGGTTTGGCCCTTAATGATTTCCGCGACATTTGTCCCGCTCATGCGACCGCCCCTCGTAAATAATTTGCTAAAATAAAATGTTGCAATATATTATCATGGTGGCAATTGTTTTTTCTACAACCGCAACAAAATCCACGCCGCGTTAGCCGCTGGGTGAGGGGCGCCTTATAAGCTGAAGTGGAAAATCGAAAGTTCTAGCGTGCACCCCAGGTGATCTGCATCCTTCAAATTGGAGCGGTTCTGGTTAGCGTTTTCCGGTGGATTTTTCCTGGTTGAGACAAAAACGGAAGACGATGAAGGCATCGCAGTTTTTGGACGCCAAGAAGGCGTTCATTCTGAAGCGGGGCAATGAAGGGTGACGGTGGCGGAGATCTGCCGGAAGGCGAAGATCAGTCAGGCGACAAATATGTCCTCAATCTCTCGATTACCAGGCGCGCAACCGTGAATGCCTTCGAAGCTTCCTCAAGCGTCTACGGCCTTGCTTAGCGATGTCATTGTCCGGTAGCCGCAATCACGAAACGTGTTGCGCTTGATCTCACGGAAAATGGTTGAGCGATGTCGGTGCAGTTTCTCGGCGATCACGTCAACACTGATTCCAGCCGTACGCCAGCGAGCAATCTTGCGGCGTTCATATCGATCTGGGAGTAGGTGCGCTTCATGTCTCGTTCCTTGCAGGGATAAACCGTTGTTATCTATTGCAAGTCGCACTTCATCCTTGAAACCACCCGGCTACAGATCATGTCATGTCACAGCTATTTAAAGATGAGACAAAGTAAGAAATTTAGAGACGCGACACCATCCTATTCGTTATTACTGATTTTGCAAGATTCTATATTTGCCTATACACAGACGTAAGCCGCCGCCCGGGTGGAGCTGGTCGGGGTTGCGTAGGCCGGGCGGCGGCGGATGGCTCCAGCTGGAAGAGTAAACTTTAGCTTTGACACCCCGATCACTCCGCCGCTTTCAACTGCGCAAGGGCTTGCTGTCGCCGGGCGATTACCACTGGATCATTGGTAAAATCCGTCCTCCTGCCAGGCTTGGTGCCGCGCTTTTGGTAGCCATTGGCTGTACTGCCGTCGCGAATGCCGAACATATGGTCGGTCTGACCAGTGCGGCGTGGTCCACTCTGGCTGCGCTGTTGCTCACGTCCGGCCTGCATCTCGGCCACCAGGGCCAGCATGTCATCAAGCCGCTTGTTCTCAACCACCTCGGAGCGGTGCACCGAGCGCAGCGTGTCGAAGGTTTTGTAGGGCAGGGACGTCCCCTCGTGGGTGATCTCGAGGCGACCATCGGGATAGTCGCAGACAACGACCTTGTTACCGGCGAGCGTCTTGGCGAGATCCGTCGGATCGAGGATGAACAGCACCTTGTCATAGCGCAGCGTCAGGGCCTGTGACAGCTTGCGCACTTCCTTGCGGCACATGGCGCGATCGAGGTTCTCATGCGCGGCAAACGACCGATGCATGTCCTTCGGATTGCGAGGCTCCTTGCCAAAGCGGCGATTGAAGTCGGCCATGAATTCCGACGCATAGGCATTGGCCGCCGCGATCGTGTCGATGCCACGCAGCCGTAACTCCTTCACCAGCCGATCCTGCAGCGTCTGGTTGGCGCGCTCAACGCGCCCTTTGGCCTGCGGGCTATTGGCGCAGATGATGTCGATGTTGAGCTCATAAAGCGCCCGCCCGAATTGTGTCAGGCCACTGGTTCTGTCCTGCTGCGAAGCATGGGTGGTGCGGAAAACCCCATGCTTGTCGCTGTAGAACGCGATCGGCTTGCCCCATTGCTGCAAGTAAGCCTTCGTCGCGTGCAGATAGTCGAAGGTGTTCTCCGAGCCGGCAAAGCGCAGATGCAACAGCTTGCCGGTGGCATCGTCGATATAGACGAGCAGGGCGCATTTGGGACCGCGATTCTCAAACCACCAGTGATGCGACCCATCAATCTGCACAAGTTCGCCAAAGCAGTCGCGCCGGCCGCGCGGCTGGAAAACCCGCTTCTTGCGTTCGCGGCGCGACACCCAGATGCCGGCTTCCATCATCCACTGACGCAGCGTCTCCTTGCTGACGGCAATCCGGTGGCGCTCGAGCAGCTTCTCGGTGGCCAGGGTCGGTCCGAAATCCACGTAATGCTCACGCACCAAGTCGAGCACCAGGTTGCGGAAGTCCTCGCTGTGACGCCGGTTGCTCGCACGGCCGCGTTTCTTCGAGACAAGTCCATCGGCGCCGGCCAGGTCATAGGCTTGCAACAGACGGTGGACCTGACTGCGGCTGAGACCGAGCAACCCAGCCGCCTCGACGACAGTCAGCCTCCGAGCGCGAATCTGCTGGATTAGTTCAAGACGATGCAATTCCTTCTGAGACATAACAATCAAACAAGACATGACGACTCCGAACACAGATGGCCTCGACCACGATGCACGCCGCTTATCTTGCTTCCCAATGCTGACGTTCGACCAGCATCCCAAGAGGCGACGATTGTCGCGTCTCTAACTAGCCTATATGTCGCATTTCTAAAATGCCGCCACATGTCATAATCGCATAAGATAGATTATGGAACGTAAAGATATGCCCATCTGCCGTTGAACTGCCATGTTGGCCTAATCCACTGCTTGACCTGCGGTATCTTCCGGGCTTAAGCGATGCCAGTCTAACCGTCAGCGAGAGACCGAAGCCGATGAGCGATTTGCGCATTCTTTCAGATGCTTTCATCCCCGAATTGCCGGGACGCTATAACGGCAAGGTTCGCGAGAACTATGATCTGCCGGATGGCAGCCGGATCATCATCGCGACGGACCGGTTGAGCGCCTTCGACGTCATCCTGACGGCTGTTCCTTTCAAGGGTCAGGTACTGACCCAGACGGCGCGCTACTGGTTCGAACAGACCGCCGATATCTGCCCGAACCATGTCATCAGCTATCCCGATCCAAACGTCGTCATCGGCACCCGGCTCGATATCCTGCCAGTGGAGATCGTCGTTCGTGGCTATCTTGCCGGCACAACCAGCACGTCGATCCTCACCAAATACCACAACGGCGAGCGCGCCATGTACGGCATCATGCTGCCGGATGGCATGAAGGACAACGAAAAGCTGCCGCAGCCGATCATCACGCCCACCAGCAAGGCTTTCGACGGCGGTCACGACGAACCGTTGTCGGCCGATGAAATCCTGGCGCAAAAGCTTTTGACGCCGGAGCAGTGGGAAACGGTATCGCGCTATGCGCTGGCCCTGTTCGAGCGTGGCCAGAGCCAAGCCGCCGAACGCGGTCTGATCCTCGTAGATACCAAATACGAGTTCGGCACGGACAAGGATGGGCGCATCGTGCTTGCCGATGAAATCCATACACCGGACAGCAGCCGCTATTGGATCGCCGAAAGCTATGAGCAGAGCTTTGCTGCCGGCACGCGGCCAAGGAGCTTCGACAAAGATTTCGTGCGTGCCTGGGTCACCGAGCGTTGCGATCCCTACAAAGATCCCATTCCGGAAATTCCGAGAGAACTCGTCGAGCAAACGTCGAAGGTCTATATCGAGGCGTTTGAGACGATCACCGGCCGGCACTTCGTGCCCGATCTTTCGGGAAACACGGTACTGGAGCGTATTCGCAGTAATTTGAAGCGTTATTTCAGCTGACGGTGTTGTCGGTTACATCGACTTCGAGCCGCATGCCGTCATAGGCCGGCTCGATATGATCTGGTGTTTTGCGCATCACGGTATCGTAATCCAGCGGTACGTGCATGTGCGTGAGCACCGCACGTTTGGGAGCGATGCGTTCGATCCATCCAAGCGACTGTTCCATCGAAAGATGGCTGGGATGGAACCGATATTGCAGCGTGTCGATGACCAGCACATCGAGGCCGGCCAGCTTGTTGACGGTTTCTACCGGAAAATCGCTGACGTCACAGCAATAGGCAAAATCGCCGATACGGAAGCCCAACGATGTGATGGTGCCGTGGTGCTGCTTGAGTGGCTGAAATTGTATCGGACCACCGCCACCATTAATTGTGATCGGCGAAAGCTGCTCGTCGAAAATATTGGCTTCGACGATCGGCGGATAGCCACTGCCTTCAGGTGTTTCCAGGCAATAGCGAAAACCTTCGCGGATACGCTCCATGGTGAAAGCATCCGCCCAGATCGACATGCGGCGCGGTGAATTCATGACATAGCCGCGAAGATCGTCGATACCGTGGATATGATCGGCATGCGGATGCGTATAGATCGCGGCATCGAGATGATCAACGCGAGCGTCGATCATCTGCTGGCGAAAATCTGGGCCGGTATCGATGACGACGACGGTCTTTCCACCGTCTTCCGCCTTTTGCTCAACGAGCAATGCGGCACGGGTGCGCCGGTTCTTCGGATTTTCGGGATCGCACGCGCCCCAATCGCCGGTGATGCGCGGCACGCCCGGCGACGAACCGCAACCCAGAATGGTGAAGGTTCGCCGCACCGCCATGTTCTTATGCAACTCTCGGCATTTTGGAGAAAATGCGGAAAGCGTTTTCCGTTGTGATATCAGCGATTTCCTGCTCGCTGACCCCGATCGTTTCAGCCAGAACCCGGGCGGTATGGGCCACATAAGACGGTTCGTTGCGTTTGCCACGGAAAGGCTTCGGAGCAAGGTAAGGTGCATCCGTCTCCACGATCATCCGATCATGTGGCACGGTCGTGGCGATCTCGCGCAGCTCCTCAGATTTCGGAAAGGTCAGGATGCCCGAAAACGAGATGTAGCCGCCGAGTTCCACGCCAATGCGCGCCAGTTCCGGGCCGGAAGAGAAGCAGTGCAAGAGGAAAGGGAAGGCCCCCTTCCCTGTTTCCTCGGTCAGGATCGCCGCCATGTCCTCATCGGCGGAACGGCTGTGAATGACAAGCGGAAGACCGGTTTCTCGTGCTGCCGCGATATGCCGACGCAGCCCGATCGCCTGCGCGTCACGCAGCGCGTTGTCGTAGAAATAATCAAGCCCGGCCTCGCCGATCGCGACGACCTTCGGATGAGCTGAAAGGCGCACCAGATCGGCCGTCTCGATCAGTTCCTCATCGGCATTGTGCGGATGGGTTCCGACCGAACAGAATACGTTATCATAGACTTCTGCGATGCCGAGGATCGTGTCGAACTTCTTCACGCGGGTCGAGATGGTGATCATCTGCCTGACGCCAGCCGCCATGGCGCGGTCAATGACCGCGTCACGTTCCGGCTCGAAATCCGGAAAATCCAGATGGCAATGGGTATCGATCAACATCAGCGTCTCACGCTTCCGGAGCGACGTAACGCGGGAAGACGGGCTTTGGTGCTTCGAGCGGCGTGCCCGGCACCAGACGCCCGGCCTCACCAAGGTCCGCGAATGTCCGGCTGTCTGCCGGGATTGCCACAAGATCAAGCAGCTTGCTCGCCGATTCCGGCACGAAAGGCTGCAGCAGGATCGCGACCTGTCGCACCACGTCCGCGGTCACGTAGAGAACCGTCCCCATGCGAGCAGGATTAGTTTTCTTCAACGCCCAGGGTTCCTGACCTGCGAAGTAGCGGTCGGCTTCGGAAACAACTGCGATGATCGCGGTGACGGCGCGGTGGATGGCGAGCGCGTTCATGTCGCTGCGGGTCGAAGCGAGAAGCGCGTCTGCAGACGCCAACATCACCTTGTCTTCATCGCTCAGCGGGCCGCATTCCGGGATCTTGCCGTCGCAGTTCTTGACGATCATCGACAGCGACCGGCTGGCAAGGTTGCCGATGCCATTGGCGAGATCGGAATTGATGCGGGTCGCAATCGCTTCCTCGCTATAGCTCCCATCCTGACCAAAGGAGACTTCGCGCAGGAAGAAGTAGCGGATCGGATCGAGGCCGAAATGCTCGACCAGATTGACCGGATCGACGACGTTGCCAAGCGACTTCGACATCTTCTCGCCCTTGTTGAGCAGGAAGCCGTGAGCGAAGACGCGCTTGGGCAGAGGCAATCCTGCCGACATCAGGAAAGCCGGCCAGTAGACGGCGTGGAAGCGGATGATGTCCTTGCCGATCATGTGGATATCAGCCGGCCAGTATTTGGCACGCGGACCTTCGGGATCGGTGAGATAGCCGGTCGCGGTGATGTAGTTGGTCAGTGCATCGACCCAGACATACATGACATGACCAGGATCTTTCGGAACCGGAATGCCCCAGTCAAACGTCGTGCGCGACATGGAGAGGTCCTTGAGGCCCGATTTCACGAAGGAAATCACCTCGTTGCGGCGCTCGGCCGGGCCAATGAAATCCGGATTTTCCTCGTAGTACTTCAGGAGCTTGTCCTGATATTCGGAGAGCTTGAAGAAATAGCTCTCCTCCTCAACCCATTCCACGGGCGTGCCCTGCGGCCCGTAGCGCACGCCATCGGCGCGCAGCTCGGTCTCACCTTCCTGATAATAGGCTTCGTCGCGTACCGAGTACCAGCCGGAATAGCTGTCCTTGTAGAGGTCGCCGGCATCGCCCATGCGGTTCCAGATAACCTTGACGGCTTCATGGTGGCGCGGCTCGGTCGTGCGGATGAAATCGTCGTTGGACGCGTTGAGCAACTTGCCCATGGCCTGGAATTCGGCCGAGTTGCGGTCGGCAAGTTCCTGTGGTGTTACGCCTTCCTTGCGCGCGGTCTGCTGCATCTTCTGGCCGTGTTCGTCCGTCCCGGTCAGGAAGAAGACATCGCGTCCATCCAGGCGCTGATAGCGCGCCATCGCATCGGTCGCGATCAGCTCGTAGGCATGGCCGATATGCGGCTTGCCGTTCGGGTAAGAAATCGCTGTCGTGATGTAAAATGGGGACGTGTCAGTCATTCGGCTTCAGCCCTGCGTTCTCGATTTTGTTGACTGCTGCTCTTAGCGCAAGCGACCGGCGAGGGAAACAGCAAGTTTGCTGCATTGCGAGGCAATGGCGTCAGGCCGTGGCGACTTTGAGCTCTTCGAGAAGCGATAGAATGCTCTGCTTGCGGTCGAGATTGTAAGCTTCCGCAATCGTCAGCTTTTCCGTGAGGCTTGACGACAGTCGCGCAAGGCGCTCGGCGCGAATGATGTCGCCGCACAGCGCTGCCTGCCGCGCAGCGCCAATGACGTGGTTCCCGGCAATCTCGACAAAGAAATCGTAGATGGTCTCGCTGTCTTTTCCGCTCAGGACATCGGCAAGCTTATGCATTTCGCTGCGTCGACCTGTCCCCTCGCCCGTGACGATGTTTTCAAAGGCCGCCTTGATGTCGAGTCCACCGTAATTGATGAGCTTCAGAGCCTCTGACACGCTGCCGCCGGCAGCCGAAATAACGGCATCATTGGTGCTGTCTTCAAAACCGAGATGGCCAAGCGCCATGCGAAGCGCCTCGTCAGGCAGCGGCTTCAGCTTCAAGGGTAGGCAGCGCGAACGAATGGTTGGCAGCAACTTGCCGGGCGCATGGGTGAGGACGAGGAACAGCGAGCGTTTTGGCGGCTCCTCGAGAATCTTGAGGATTGCATTGGCCGCGTTGCGATTGAGATCATCTGCCGGGTCGATGATGACGATCCGCCAGTTGCCGGTTCCTGATGTCTGAGAGAAAAACTTGCCCGCACGGCGCACTTCATCGACGGTGATCGCGCCTTTGACGCGCCTGGTTTTTTCATCGACCGGTCGGGTCAGATGCAGCAGATTGTGAGAGGCGCCGGCGGTAATCTGTCGACTGACGATGCTCGATGGATCGGGGTCGGCAAGTTCCGCCGGCGCAAGCTCAGGCTCGGGGTGTGAGAGAATATGATTGGCAAAGCGGAAGGCGAGCGTGGCCTTACCAATGCCTTCCGGCCCTTCGATGAGGATCGCGTGGTGACCCTTTCCAGACCGATATCCCTGCGCCAGGAAATGCTCGGCTTCGGTGTGGCCGAAAAGGCGGTTGTTTTCCGCGGGATGCAGTGCGCCGTCGAGGACGCCGGGACGCTCTGTGCTCATTGCGGGTTCCCCGTCGGAACCGCGCTTGCAAGACGGGCATCAAGGCGGGCCTCAACCAGCCACAGAACCTCGGCCGCAATCTCGCCCTCCGCAGCCGAGGCATCGACGACGCAGCAGCGCTCAGGTTCGTTCGCCGCGATATCGAGAAAGGCCTCGCGCCGCTTTTCCTGCGTCTCTAGCTCTTCCTTTTCGTAGCGATCGAAATCCGTGACGCCCACCGGTTTATCGGTAGAGCCCACACTGCGACGCCGCACCCGTTCAAGGCCGATCGCAGGAGAAAGATCGAAGATGATGGTGCAATCGGGATAGACGCCATTGACGGCAACCCGTTGCAGGGCTTCGATAAAGGCCCGATCAAGATTGCCGGTCACACCCTGATAGACCCTCGACGAATCCATGAACCGGTCACAGAGAACGACACAGCCACGCTGAAGCGCCGGGCGGATGACGCCTTCTACATGATCGCTGCGGGCAGCCGCAAAAAGCACGGCTTCCATACGTGTACCATGCTCTTCGGCAGCACCGGACAGGAGCACATGACGAACAGCCTCCGCACCGGGCGAGCCGCCGGGCTCCCGCGTGGTCAGAACTTCGAGACCACGGGCTCGCAGCGCAGCAGCGAGCAGCCTGATCTGCGTCGACTTGCCGGCACCCTCGCCTCCCTCGAACGTCACGAACAAACCGCTTCCGACAGCCACTCTGCTTTCCCGCACTCTGATATTTTGCCTACGCGATGACGCAAGCGGTCAATGCCGGAACTTTCCAGCCCATTGCGTTGTGTTTAGACGATTGTCCGCTGGTGTGAAACCGCCAAAGAGGGACTATTCCCCTGCTTTGCCCCGACTCAGATTATTGGCCGTTCGCCTCAGAGCCAGAAGAAAAACATTTCCTGCAGGGCATCCAGCGCGCGGCTCGACAGCGAGCCCACCTCGACACCAGCAGCTGCCTTTACCGGTATCTCACGCAGCAGGCGCTGCCCGTCCCAAATCCGGAGCGTGCCCGCTGCCTGCCCCTGCTCTATCGGCATCGGCAATGGCCAGCGGTACACCACGCGCGCCACCAGACGTTCGGGATCGTTGACGGGCACCAGCACGTCGACCGGCTCGGCCGTCACAAGCGAGACCTGCCGGACCGTGCCGCCATAGACCGAGGCTTCGCCGACGGGCTCTCCGGCTTCGAAAATGCGACGTTTTTCAAATGCTGACATGGCCCATTCGAGTATCTTCTTCGTCTCCTCGACCCGCTCCTTCTCCGTTTCGAGGCCGCCGATCGCAAGAAATACCCGTTTGCCATCGCGTTGCATCGAGGCAACCATGGAATAGCCGTAACCCTCCGCAAAACCTGTCACCAAGCCGTCGACGCCAATATTGGCCGATATCAGCGGATTGCGGTTTCTCTGGCGGATCTTGTTCCATTCGAAATCGGCTTCGCTGTATAGCGGATAAAGCTCCGGATAGCTCGCGTGGATATGCCGGGCCAGAGTGACGAGATCGCGCATCGTCACGGTGTTTTCCGGATTGGGAAGCCCCGTGGCGTTGTGAAAGGCAGATGCCGTCAGGCCGAGTTCCGCTGCCCGCTTCGTCATGCGGGTGGCAAAAGCATCTTCGCTGCCGTCCATGCCCTCGGCGAGAATGATGCAGGCATCATTGGCAAACTGAACGGTGACCCCGCGGACAAGATCGGCAACCGGGACGTTGGATTTCAGGGCCGCAAACATCGTCGCCGTCCCGGACGGAGCGCCACCGGTGCGCCAGGCATGCTCGGTCACTGGAAAAGCTGTGTCGAGCTTGATCTCGCCCCGCTTCAGGGCGTCAAAGACGACTTCCATCGTCATGAGCTTCGCCAGAGAGGCCGGGGGAATAGGCACAGTTTCGCTCTTGGCGAAAAGCACTGTGCCGGTTTCCGAATCGATCAGGTACGCCTGTTTCGCCTTCGTCTCAAACGCTGGCTGCGCCGCTTGGACAACAGGAATCCCAGCCAGGAAAACTACGATACACAGGACCAGCCGTGCCAGCATGAACGACTCCGATTTCGGAATGGAAGGCAACCATATCCTGCTGAAGTGAATCACGAATCAAGCTGCATGTCTCGGCTCCCGCGAGCGCCACGCGAGAATACGGCTTTTGCCGAGGCAATTAGCGTGTGCTTTGCTGGCGTTTGGCATGCTCCAGAATCGCAGCCGACGTCAGTGGGTTCTGGTCGACGAGGATCGCATCAAACGCTGCTTCGGAATCGCTGACGCGTGCTTCAACATAGGCTGCTGCATAAGCCATATTGCCGTCCGGCAGCGGAATATACTCTGGCCGTTCGCGCGGAATAGGCCCGATCTCTGGCAGCAGGGCAAATGCATCCATTGCCGCATTTGCAAAAGTCGGCTTCGGTGTTTCGGCAAGCGCCGTCACAGGCACGCCCGTGTCGAGATTGGATTTCGGCGGAATAGTCAGCGTTCCGAGGCTGTTGACCTGTGTCTTCAGCGGCTCGTTGGATGCAACCATCACGCCAGTTGCGATCTGGCCTTCCGGAAACACGCCACGGCCCTTCTCGCCCTTCTGGACATAGGAAGCCATGAGATAAGGCATATCGTTGCCTTCCAGCGGTGCCCTGCCGATATATTGCACGCGAACCTGCGCGCTTCCCTTGCGCTTCATGTCGAGGAACTCGGCGGTCTTGGAGGAAACATCGATGATGCGGCCATACTCGTAGGGACCGCGGTCGTTGACGCGCACGATAACGGAAGAGCCGTTTTCGAGGTTGGTCACGCGAGCGTAGCTTGGAAGCGGGAACGTCGGATGCGCTGCTGACAGATGATATTTGTCATAGACTTCGCCGTTGGCGGTCACGCGGCCATGGAAGGCAGAGCCGTACCAGGACGATATGCCGACCTTGTTATAGCCGGGTTCTTCCTTTGGCTGATACCACTTGCCTTTGACTTTGTAGGCCTCGCCGACCTGATAGCGACCGCCGCCCTTGGGAATGTTCTTGCCATTGGCAACGCGCGGGCTCGCTTTCACGCCGTAGATCGACTCGGCAAAGTATTCCTTGCCGTGCGTTTTGTCTTTCTTCACGCTCCCCGTCGTGCCGCACGCCGTCAAGGCTGTGCAGATCATCGGGATAGCGGCGATACGCAGGCCCGCTACCAAAAAGCCCGCCGCAGTCTTGCTGGATATCATAGGTCCCACATCGTCATTCGTAATGGCCGTACTCGGTACTGTTCCATTGCTGTCCTCAACGGAATAACCGGCGTCACGAAACGTAACGGTCAATTAATCATGACAACAACGTGGCCAAATTGCGAATGGTTAATACAACACGCGGGAAGAATTGGATGTCATGGTTTACAGATACTTAACGCGGATAATCCCGATCCTTTGGCTGCACTCGGCCCAATAGTGTACCATCCATCCAAAAGCGAGAAGACCGGCAGTTGACGAAGCAGGCAAGCAGGCTATAAAGCGAGCCCATGACGTCAACGTGAAAACGAAGACAGTCGCGCGGAAGAGTGTCCGAGTGGTTTAAGGAACCGGTCTTGAAAACCGGCGTGCGGGAAACCGTACCGTGGGTTCGAATCCCACCTCTTCCGCCATCAGTTATCGATCAGTTTGCCGAGCCTGGCCGCGCGATCGCGCTAAACCGGCTAAAAGGCTTTGTCTATGTCGTGGGGTGGTGTTGCGCGGCGCTGATGCTCTCGCTGCCAGCGCATCCCGTAGGCCAATCCTACGCCCAGAATACCCGTGCCGACAGCAACAGCCAGCAATGCCAGAAAGTTTTCCATGCCTCATTCCTCCCGAGGTTGAGCATATCATGGATTTTTCGCTTACCTAGCGGAAACGTTGAAGGCGCCGGCTTGTTCCGGACGGGGTTGAAAGCCCCGCTATCAGGTGTCGGGCTGCGAGCGGCGCGCCCACCATACCGTGAGCCTGCGGCGCTGGCGGCGTACGTAGGAAAGATCGTGGGAGAGGACGAGAAGCCCCAGCGGGATCATCCAGAAACCAAGGATCGGTAGAAATCCCAGGCAACCAAGAAATATCAGCGCAACCCCGATCGCGATGCGGAAAAGGCGCGACTGCGGCAGCGGCATGCGGAATCTCCCCAGAACGAGTTCGTGCGTGGCCGCATCGATACCGAATTTTTTGGTTTTCCGTTCCGACATGAATTTTACCAACTTTCCACAATTTCACGAAAACAGCGCTATGGCCTTGATACACAGGCATTCGCCGCCTTTCCCAGATGGGGTCTTCTCCACAGTCTGACAAGATTGTGAGACTTTTTTGGAAAAAGCGCTTGGCAAATCGAAAAAGCATTTGTATTAGCAGCCTCACTTCTGCGGCGCACGCGGCGCAGATGATCCCTGGTAGCTCAGCGGTAGAGCATTCGACTGTTAATCGACAGGTCGCCGGTTCGAATCCGGCCCGGGGAGCCAGTTTCAGAGCCCACGTTCGCGATAGCAAACGTGGGCTTTTTCATGTCGTGACCGACCCAGCGTCAGAGACGTCCTCGAAAATAATCGCCTGCCCTGTCGCACCGTGAATTTCGCGGTATATGGCGATCCAGTTCGCTGGAATATCTGCATGGCAACAAACCAATCCATCACCTCTACGCCTGTCATCGTCTGGTTTCGCAAGGATCTCAGGCTTGCCGACCATCAGGCGCTTTGGGCAGCCTGCAATTCCGGCCAGCCGGTCATCGTCCTTTATATCCGAGAACCGGCTGAAAGCGGAAACGGTGCGTTGGGTGCCGCCCAAGGCTGGTGGCTTCACCATTCGCTTGCCGCTCTTGCAAAGACACTCGCGCGCCACGGCTGCGCGCTGCTTCTACGCTCAGGGGACGCGCGGGTTATCCTGGATGAACTGATCGCGCAGAGCGGAGCCGATGCCGTTTACTGGAACCGACGTTACGATCCGCGTGGAATCAAGGTCGATTCCGATATCAAAGCTGCGCTTGCCGCGCGCAATATCAAGGTTCGGAGTTTTCCCGGACAGCTGCTGCATGAGCCGTCACGGCTCAAGACCGGTGCTGGCACCCCGTACAAGGTTTACACGCCCTTCTGGCGATCGCTGGAGGCGTCCGGTGAACCGGAAACACCACTCGAAGCTCCTGAGGCGATCGTTTCACCCGAACGGACCTTCGAGAGCGAAACGCTTGACGACTGGGGGCTGTTGCCCACGACGCCGAACTGGGCGCGGCAGTTTGTGGATGTCTGGTGTCCCGGTGAAGCGGCCGCGCTC
Organism: Pararhizobium capsulatum DSM 1112; assembly: GCF_030814475.1. Classification (NCBI taxonomy): domain Bacteria; kingdom Pseudomonadati; phylum Pseudomonadota; class Alphaproteobacteria; order Hyphomicrobiales; family Rhizobiaceae; genus Pararhizobium; species Pararhizobium capsulatum. The sequence goes on from NZ_JAUSVF010000001.1 coordinate 2,539,622, forward strand.
GAAAAGCTTGAGGATTTCGTTTCCGGGCGGCTCGCTGGCTACAAGGTTGCGCGTGACAAGCCGGGAACGGATGGAACTTCTGCGATGTCGCCGCACCTTGCCATGGGTGAAATAACGCCGGCACAGATATGGCATGCCACCAAGGGCCTTCAGAATGTTCCACCCGAAGACGTCATTACGTTTCGCAAGGAGCTTGCTTGGCGCGACTTCTCCTATCACCTGCTGTTCCATCACCCGGAAATGGCATCGCTCAACATTGTGAGAAAGTACGATGCCTTTCCCTGGGAAGTTGACGACGCCGCGTTTCAGCTCTGGACCAAGGGAAAGACGGGTTATCCGATTGTCGACGCCGGCATGCGGCAGCTGTGGACCTACGGGACGATGCACAACCGCGTGCGCATGATCGTGGCCTCCTTCCTCATCAAGGATCTTCTAATCGACTGGCGAAAGGGTGAGGCGTGGTTTCGTGATACGCTGGTTGACGCCGACCCGGCGTCGAACGCAGCAAGTTGGCAGTGGGTGGCTGGAAGCGGTGCGGACGCCTCCCCCTTCTTCCGGATATTCAATCCTGTGCTGCAGGGGGAGAAATTCGATGCGGACGGAACCCATGTCCGTCTCTATGTCCCGGAAATTGCCACCCTGCCGGACAAATATATTCATCGCCCGTTCGAAGCGCCGGCGACAGTGTTGGAACAGGCCGGCATAAAGCTTGGGGAAATCTATCCAAAACCGATCGTGGATCACAAGCAGGCACGCAATCGCGCTTTGGCTGCCTTGCGCTCCCTGGACGACAATTAACATGTCGAGGCGCAGATTTTGAAATGTGGCCAGATTTTGCCACTTGCGAGCAAACTGATGCGTCCTACACTCTACTGGTTCGCCAGCGTCAGTCTGCCGCTCAACATGCCAGTCTCTTGAAAGAGCAAGAAAATTTCCTTGGCATTTAAAGCGACCCAGAGGTTGGCGCTTTTGCCAATTGGGGTTATTTTGTGTCAAGCGCAATGATTGCCGAGGATATGCCGCATGATGACAGCCGAAAACTGTGTCTCGGAATGCAAAGATATCGTTCGCCTTTCGAGTGATAATATTTCACGTGTTATCAAAGACTTTCCAGCGAAAGCTCAGATGATACTTCGGGGCCTTGTCTACCTGCAGGCGGGTTCCCTCAAACTCACGTTTCCCGACAACCGCACAGTGCTCGTCAAGGGCAATGCGCAAGGCCCTTCGGCCGCGGTTACGCTCCACAACTGGAAGCTTCCCCAGCGTGCGCTGACCGGCGGCACGATCGCGGTGGCCGAAAGCTATGTGGACGGTGATTGGGATAGTCCCGATGTGGGCGCTTTTCTCGAGCTCTTCCTCGTCAACGCTGATATCGGCGAAAAATTCCCCAACGGGGCACGCGGCTTGCTTCGGCTGGTGGAAAAGTTGCGCCACTGGATGAATGCCAACACCAGGGCGGGATCCAAACGGAACATTTCCGCCCATTACGATCTGGGCAATGCCTTCTACAGGGAGTGGCTGGATCCGACCATGACCTACTCCTCCGCTCTCTATTCAACCGGCGCCAACGACCTGCAGTCAGCCCAGCGTGCAAAGTACAAGGCGCTGGCGGAAGCGGCGGGCATTCGATCCACCGACCATGTTCTGGAAATCGGCTGCGGCTGGGGTGGGTTTGCGGAATATGCAGCAGGTGAAATCGGCTGCAGGGTGACCGGGCTCACCATCAGTCGCGAGCAGCTTGCCTTCGCGCGGGAGAGAATGGAAAAGGCCGGGCTTTCCGACAAGGTCGAGATCAAGTTCCAGGATTATCGCGACGAAACCGGGCTTTATGATCGTATCGTCTCGATCGAGATGTTCGAGGCGGTGGGTGAAAAATTCTGGCCGACCTATTTTTCCCAGCTGCAGCGTTGCCTGAAGCCCGGCGGCAAGGCAGGCCTGCAGATCATCACCATCAAGCCGGAAGCCTATAAGGAATACCGGGCCAATCCCGACTTTATCCAGAAATACGTGTTCCCCGGCGGCATGCTGCCCACCCGGGAGCACCTTTCAGACCTCGGTCGCAAGGTCGGGCTGAGAATGAGCGGAGACTTCGGTTTCGGACTGGACTACGCCCGCACCCTTGCGGAGTGGCGCGAACGCTTTCGCAATGTCTGGCACAAGGTCGAGCCGCTTGGTTTCGATACGCGCTTCAAGCGCCTGTGGGAGTTCTACCTCTTCTATTGCGAAGCCGGATTCCGCGCCCGCAACATCGACGTTCGCCAGATCGTCTACGAGTGACCGGTCACTGATCGGGCCCTCTTTGACGTCCTTCTGAGACTTCACGAAACCGTGAGCGGGTAATTTTTGCCCGCGTCGGCCTCACGTTGAAACTCTATTTCTTGCGCAATAAGGTTCATCGACCGAAAAGCGACCGATTGGCTGTTTCTCCGGCCACCACCTCCTGTTCCGGCTTGCTCCATCGCTAGAGCACGCCTGCCCTCTGCACGTTTCTGCCTTTTGAAAGGTTTACTCATGTCCGCTTTGCCTTCCGTCATTGAAGCCATCGGCAATACGCCGCTGATCCGTTTGAAGGGGGCTTCTGAAGCGACCGGCTGTAATATTCTCGGCAAGGCGGAGTTCCTCAATCCTGGTCAATCCGTCAAGGATCGCGCAGCCCTGTCGATTATTCGGCAAGCTGAGCGTTCCGGTGCGCTGAAGCCCGGTGGCGTGATCGTCGAGGGGACGGCCGGCAATACCGGCATCGGTCTTGCGCTCGTTGCCCAGGCGCTCGGCTATCGGACCGTGATCGTCATTCCAGAAACGCAGAGCCAGGAAAAGAAGGACGCCTTGCGGCTTCTCGGCGCCCAGCTGATCGAAGTGCCCGCTGCTCCCTACAGGAACCCCAACAACTACGTGAAGCTTTCCGGGCGGCTTGCCGAGCAGCTCGCCCGCACCGAGCCCAATGGCGCCGTCTGGGCAAACCAGTTCGACAATGTTGCAAACCGTGACGCTCACGTCGAAACCACGGCTCCGGAGATCTGGCGCGATACCGACGGCAAGGTGGACGGCTTCATCTGCGCCGTCGGCTCCGGCGGCACGCTTGCCGGTGTGGCCAGGGGCCTGAAGGCAAAGAACCCCGATATCAAGATCGGCATTGCCGACCCGGAGGGTGCAGCGCTCTACAACTATTATGCCCATGGCGAACTGGCCTCGTCGGGCAGCTCCATCACCGAGGGGATCGGCCAAGGCAGAATCACCGCCAACCTGGAAGGCTTCACGCCGGATTTTGCCTACCAGATTCCCGATCTGGAGGCAGTTCCGCTGGTCTTCGATCTTGTTGATAAGGAAGGAATTTGCGTTGGAGGATCAAGCGGTATCAACATTGCCGGGGCTATAAGGCTCGCGCGCGATCTCGGTCCCGGACATACCATCGTGACGATCCTGTGCGACTATGGTAACCGCTATCAATCGAAGCTGTTCAATCCGGCGTTCTTGAAGTCGAAGGGCCTGCCCGTGCCGGCCTGGATGACGACAACATCGGATATCAGCATCCCCTACGAACCTGCCGGATAAGCATAATCATGACCACCGCCCTGTTCCGTGACGACTTTTACCTCTCAACAGTTGAAGCAACCGTCACGGAGATCAGGGAGGATGGCGGGATCATCCTCGACCAGACCTGTTTTTATGCCACGTCAGGCGGTCAGCCGGGCGACACCGGCTTTTTCGAGCGCTCCGATGGAGGTCGTATCGAGATCGCCGTCACGCGCCATGGTGACACGAAGGACATCATCATCCATGTGCCCGCCGTTGATCAAGAAGCGCCGCTGGTCGGCGAAAAACTTGTCATCCACATCGACTGGGCCCGCCGCTACCGGTTGATGCGCATGCACACCGCCTGCCACCTTCTGTCGGTCGTCTGCCAATATCCGATCACGGGCGCTGCTGTCGGAGAGGACGAAAGCCGTGTCGATTTCGACATGAGCGAGACCATTGACCGAGACCACGTCACGGCAGAACTGATGAAGCTGGTCGATGAAAATCATCCGGTCTATTTGCAGTGGATCACCGACGAGGAACTTGCGGCCAATCCGGGCATTGTGAAATCGAAGAACGTACGCCCGCCGATTGGTCTCGGCCGGGTGAGCCTTGTGTGCATTGGTACAGATGCAGCAATCGACAGTCAGCCCTGTGGAGGGACTCACGTGTCGGAAACCCAGGAAGTCGGCCAGATTCACATCGCCCGTATCGAAAAGAAAGGCAAGGAGAACCGACGTTTTCGCATCAGGTTCGGCGCGCCGGAAACGGCAGCATCGTGACGGGAGGAACACACATGTCAAACAACAAAAGCCGCTTTATCGTCGAAGCCGATTGGCTGGAGGCTCGTCTTGGCGACCCAACAGTCAAGATCCTCGATGCTTCCTGGTATCTGCCGGCTCAGGCACGCGATCCTCGCGCGGAATACCTAGCCGCCCATATCCCCGGCGCAATTTTTTACGATCAGGATGCGATTGCGGACCTTTCGAGTGGCCTACCGCACACGATCCCGTCACCGGAAGCCTTTGCCGACGCCGTCGGAAAGCTTGGAATTGCCGATGGCGACACAATCATCGTCTATGATGGACCGGGCATCTTCACAGCCCCGCGCGTCTGGTGGCTTCTGCGCACCTTCGGCGGATCGAGTGTTTTCGTGCTCGACGGCGGCATGGATGGATGGAAGGCCGAAGGACGCCCGGTGACAGCCGATATCCCCTCACCTTCACCAGCCATTTTCAACGTTCGTTTCACGGGAGACGCGGTAACGTCCCTTGCCCAGATGAAGGATATCGTAGGCGGCGGTACGCGGCAGATCGCGGATGCGCGCGGTGCTGGCCGGTTCACTGGCGACGAAGCCGAGCCACGCGCTGGGATGCGCTCCGGCCATATGCCCGGTGCCAGAAGCCTGCCCTCGGGCGTCTTCTCCGAAAAGGGCCGGCTTAAATCGCTCGAGGCGCTGCGGGCAACCATTGAGGAAGCCGGTATCGATCTCGACAAGCCGGTGGTAACCACCTGTGGCTCTGGCATAACCGCTGCGATCATCACGCTGGCCTTGCAGTCCCTCGATCACACTGACAATACACTTTATGACGGGTCGTGGTCGGAATGGGGCAGCCGACAGGACACTGTTGTCGCGACCGGCAAGGCCTGAGCGATGTCAGAAAAAAAGACCGTGGAACCGCTCGCCGTTCACGTGACAGAACTGGAAATGACCACGCCACCGAAGCAGAGCCTTCCGGTACCGGTGAATATCCAGACGGCCATCATGCGTGTTCCGGCCATCCCGCCGGCATTCTACCGCTTTCTCTATCTCCAGGTCGGTCGCCGATGGCACTGGGTAGACCGGCTGCGAATGGACGATGAGGCGCTCACCGCAGCGCTCCATAATCCAGGCAACGCCGTTACTGTTCTCTATGTCAACGGTGCCCCTGCCGGGTTCTTTGAATTATTGAAGATCGATGAGGATACTCTCGAACTCAGTCACTTCGGCATGTTCGAGCACGCGCTGGGTCTGGGGATCGGCAAGTGGTTCCTGCTGCAGGCCCTCTATGCCGCCTGGAGTTCGAACCCGAAGGTCGTCCGAGTTTCGACAAACGATCTCGATCATCCTCGGGCGCTGCAACTCTACCAGCGCTTCGGCTTCTCGCCGGTGGCTACGCGGGATACGACGGTCCTGCCGTTGACGGATGATGAAAAGGCTGATCTCAGCGCATTTTTCTAGAGGATGTCCGGTTCAGATTGAACCAGACATCCTCTAGATTCTTTTGTTTCTGTTTATCTTTTCGGGAAAACCGGTTTCCACTTTTCCCCGACAAACTCTAAGCATCGTTGTCTGCGCAGGTTTCGGGTGTCGCATGGTCCCATGCCGTGCGATCCATTTTCTCTCTGAACAAAGGAGGAAATGATGCTGCGATATACACCGATCCCCAGCGCCGATGTCACTGCACTTCAGCAGGGAAAACCGGACGCCTACGGCATGATCCCCGAGCGTCATATCTCGGACGGGCAAGGCATGCCCTGCCGGCACTGTCTTGCCAATATCGATGCCGGTGCGCCTTATCTCATCCTCGCCTATAGGCCCTTTCCGGCTTTACAGCCCTATGCCGAAACCGGCCCGATTTTCCTGCACGCAGAGGAATGCAAGGCCTATGAGGAAGCAGCCAAGCCGCCGATCCTGACAACCAGCAAGGACTATATTTTGCGTGGTTACAGCAACGAACACAGGATCATTTATGGCACTGGCGCCGCGACAGCCGTCGAGGATATCGAGCGGTATGCGGCCGAATTGCTGAACCGCAATGACGTTGCCTACGTTCATGTGCGTTCGGCGCGCAACAATTGCTATCAGTGCCGGATCGAAGCCGCCTGAATTGAGCCCGCGCTAGAGAATGTCCGGTTCAGTTTGAACCAGACATTCTCTAGATTCTTTTGTTTTCGTTTGTCTTTTCGGGAAAACCGGTTTCCACTTTTCCCTGACAAACTCTAAACGCGGGCTCAACTCTTGTTGTGCTTCAAGCCGTCTTCAGAAGGGCTTCCGGCGCATGGTTCTCATAACCCAACGCTTCCGCAACGGCGGCGTTGGTGACGCGGCCCTTATGGACGTTGAGACCGGCGCGCAGATGCTTGTCCTCGGCAATGGCCGCAATACCGCGGTCTGCGAGTTTGAGACCATATTGCAGGGTGGCATTGTTCAACGCCTGCGTCGATGTTACCGGCACGGCGCCGGGCATGTTGGCGACGCAATAGTGAATAATGCCATCAACCTCATAGGTTGGATCCGAATGGGTCGTGGCATAGGAGGTTTCGAAGCACCCGCCCTGGTCGATCGCCACGTCCACGAGAACGGCGCCCTTCTTCATGCCCGACAGCATCTCGCGGCTGACGAGCTTCGGCGCGGCCGCACCCGGTATCAGCACTGCGCCAATAACCAGATCGGCAGAGAAGACTTCCTCTTCCAGGGCCTCGATGGTCGAATAGCGGGTGTGGACGCGACCGGCGAACAGATCGTCGAGTTGGCGCAAGCGGGGAATGGAGCGATCGAGAATTACCACATCGGCACCGAGCCCCGCGGCCATGCGGGCCGCATGCAGGCCGACGACACCGCCGCCGATGACCGTAACCTTGGCAGGCAGAACCCCGGGCACACCGCCCAGCAGGATGCCGCGCCCGCCATTGGCCTTCTGCAAGGCGGTGGCACCCGCCTGGATAGCAAGCCGCCCGGCCACTTCCGACATCGGCGCCAGCAACGGCAGGCCGCCGCGCTCGTCCGTCACCGTCTCATAGGCAATGGCCGTCACGCCTGATTGGAGAAGCCCCTTTGTCTGCTCCGGATCCGGCGCAAGGTGGAGATAGGTATAAAGAATCTGACCGTCACGGAGCTGCGTCCATTCTCCGGGTTGCGGTTCCTTGACCTTGACGATCATGTCGCACTTCTCGAATACGTCGCGGGCGCTGGCGACAATCTTTGCACCGGCGGCACGGTAGGCGTCATCCTCAGCCCCTATGCCCACACCAGCCTTGGTTTCGATATAGACCTCGTGACCATGCGCCACATACTCCCGCACGGCCCCTGGCGTCAGGCCGACACGATACTCGTGATTTTTGATTTCCTTCGGGCAACCGACACGCATGATGCGCTCCTCTCCTTGTAAGCGTTTCGAAATTATTGGTGCCCATAGACAAACAGGAAGCGAAGCGCATGTCCTTGCAAAATTCGCAGACTTTCAGGTAAATATTCGAAGAAAAATTCGTTCTGTTGAATTTTATCGAAGGATGATCGAATGTCTGGATTGGATGCGATTGATGCTGCGATCTTAAGGATTCTGCAGCAGAACGGACGCATCGCCAATGCCGAGCTGGCCGAACGGGTGGGGCTGTCGGCCTCCGCCTGCTCTCGCCGTGTCGATATCCTCGAAAAGACCGGCGTTATCGCCGGCTATCATGCGCGTCTGTCCCACAAGGCACTCGATTATCGCATCATGGTCATCGTGCACATTTCGCTGTCGGGTCAGTTCGCAAAAACTCTCACGGAGTTCGAAGCAGCCGTAAAACTCTGTCCGAACGTGCTTGTCTGCTATCTCATGTCCGGTGAGTACGATTACATTCTGCGCGTGGCTGCAAAGGATCTTGAGGATTACGAAAGGATCCACCGCGATTGGCTGTCGGCCCTGCCCCATGTCGTGAAGATCAATTCCAGCTTTTCCCTTCGGGAGATCATCGATCGCCCGAATGTCGGCATCTGAATTTGATCCGCTAGCTCTGAATGCCGACGACGCAGTTTCGGCCAAGTTTCTTGGCACGATAAAGGCGCTCGTCTGCGGCTGAGAGGAGTGCGTTCACCGTTTCGCCATCCGCAGGAGCGCCAGCAACACCGATGCTGATGGTGACCGGCATATGGTCCGGTGTCATGACGCTGCCGATGACCAATTGGCGGATATCTTCGGCCCGGGACATTGCGTGCGCCGGGTCAAGCCCCTCACAGATGACAACGAACTCCTCGCCGCCATAACGGAAGAGATGATCGCTCTGCCGCAATCCCAGGGTAAGTGCGTTGGCGATCGCCTTTAGGACATGGTCCCCTTCAAGATGGCCGAAACGATCGTTGATGCTCTTGAAATGGTCGGCATCAATCATCATCAGGCTGATCCTGTTTCCTGACGTGGTAGCATTGCGGATAAGTCTCGGCGCCAGGAATTCAAATCGACTGCGGTCGAAGACACCCGTCAAACTATCCCGGCCGGAGCGAGATAGAAGGTCTTCGTATCGCTCCCGAAAGGTCAGCGTATTGAAGACATCGCCGATCGGGCGGCCCGGATCGTTCACCGGCGCAAAACGAAGAACATGAAGGTAACCGCCCAGCACGACCGAATAGAACAGTGCAGCCGCCATCTTTGCGATCCAGCCGCTCCAGAAGACTTCAGCCGGTGCTCCATTGATCGCGTGAAGGGCAAGATAGAAACCAGCCTGGTCGAATGTCAGAACGGTGGCGCCGCAAAGGAAGAAGCGTATGCCCGGCGCCCCACGCAGATGCCGACCCAGGCGCTCATACATCAGGATGATCAGGATCGAATCGATATAGAGCAGCACCGTGCCCCAGACCATCAGCCAGCCCATCTCATTAAGGAAGGCGAAGTCTGCGCTTCGATGGCTGTCCGTTATCAAGCCGCCGTGCTGCTGCAACAAAAGGCCGAGGGCAACTGTGAGAAAATTGCCCGCGAGCAAACCGTAGATAGGCTGGCGCACCGTGGCCGCATCCTCCTTCACATACAGGAGCAGGATCATCATCAGCTTGCCGGAAAACAGCACGACGGAGCCGGGCGAAATAGAACCGATCGGCAACTGGACGTAAAAGACGGCCGCCAAGTAGGTTTCGATGAAATGCAGAACCCCGAGTGCGGCAACAAAAACACCAAGGCCGATAAGATGACGCAGATGCAGTAACGCGACCATCACGGCCACGTAGAGAAGTCCTTCACAAAGGAAAAGGAAGATATCGACCATCAGCAATGCTCAGCGTAATTCTCTGCAGGAGCATAGGCAGCAAGTTTAAAGAATTCTTTAGGAAACTTTCAGACTGGACGAGAGGCAGCGTCATCCGAGAACAGGGATGGTCCGTTCTGATCGATGATCTGGTGCGCTTTTCGCAAGGTAGCGTCGATGGCGTCCTGCTCCGATGTGAAGAGGTCGGCACGGATGAAACTGCGCACGCGAATTTCACCGTCGATCGTCTTCTCGATCGATCCTGCCAGACGGAACTGCGATCCTTCGCGCATCGGTGCAGCCTTGATCAGGCAGTCCGCATAGGTCTCGGTTTTTGCCGCGCCGCCACTGGTCGCCTTTTCGGTGGAGGCGCTGGAGATACCAAACAATTTTGCGAAAAATGAAGCCATGCGGAAGGATTAGCATGACACCAGATGCTCTCCAAGCACAAGTTTATGACAGTCCACCGCTGACGTTTTTACCCACCGGATAGACCAGGCCGGGCATCCGGCTGACCACAGCCATGCCGGATGAAATCATCGCAACGCCTATGAGGAAACCTCATACGCGCCCTATAAAACAGATTAGAAAATACATATAATAATTTGATCATAAATGTTTTTATACGACAAAATTCGAGAGGACTTCGTTGTCCGTGATGTCCTGATAACGCAGTCCTGCCGCATCGAAGCGTGCTTTGAGCGCCGGGAAATTCTGCGGATTCTTGGTCTCGATACCGATCAGGATGGAGCCGAAATTGCGTGCCGACTTCTTCAGGTATTCGAAACGGGCGATGTCGTCTTCCTCGCCGAGCAGGCCGAGGAAATCCTTCAATGCGCCGGGGCGTTGTGCCATGCGCAGGATGAAGTATTTTTTCAGTCCGGAGTGGCGCATGGCGCGCTCCTTGACATCCGGCAAGCGTTCGAAATCAAAGTTACCACCCGAGACAATCGCCACCACCGTCTTGCCCTCCAAGGCATCAGCGCCAAGGGCCTCGAGCGCGGTGATCGAAAGCGCACCGGCCGGCTCCAGGACCACGCCCTCAACGTTCAGCATATCGATGATGGTCACGCAGATCGCGTTTTCCGACAGCAACACGACCTGCTCCGGCGCGAAACGGCGAAGAGCCGAGAAGTTGAGGTCGCCGATACGTCCCACGGCCGCTCCGTCGACGAAGTTATCGACCTGCTCGAGTGTAACGATCTCGCCGGTCTCTAGGCTCTGCCGCAGGCTCGGCGCTCCGGCCGGCTCGCAAAACAGGAACGCTTCCGGCGCGACATAATCGGCCATAAACGTCGTCATGCCTGTCGAAAGTCCGCCACCGCCGACGGGCATGATCACCAGATCGGGCACCACGCCTTCCGGCAGCTGTTCGACGATCTCGGCGGCCACCGTTGCCTGCCCCTCGACGATGTCCTCATGATCGAACGGGGGCACCATGACCCCGCCGATGACACCCACGTGTTCGCGTGCGGCCTGATAGCACTGATCGAAGAAATCGCCGACCAGCCGGATGGTGATGAACTCACCGCCGAACATCCGTGTCTTGTCGATCTTCTGCTGCGGTGTCGTAACGGGCATGAACACCACCCCGGGAACGCCGAAGTGGCGGCAGACAAAGGCAAATCCCTGGGCATGGTTGCCGGCGGAAGCGCATACGAATGTCTTGTCGGCAGCGCCACTGGTAATGGCCTTGCGGAAGAAGTTGAAGGCGCCTCTGATCTTGTAGGACCGTACCGGGGAAAGGTCTTCGCGCTTCAGATAAATGCTGGCACCGTAGCGGGCGCTCAAATGCTCGTTGAGCTGCAGCGGCGTTGGCGGAAAGAGCGCGCGCAGGGCTTCTGTCGCTGTCGGCACATCCAGTTTCATCGATCGATCTTCCATGGTTTTTTCTTTGCCTCGCTATGCCACATACCGTCGAATATGGCTACCGCCAGCACTAAAAACATGAATATAAAAATCATGTTTTATAGACCTTGCGGAAATACCCGCATCGGCTTGACTCATAAAAGCAAATGCCGATGATCCAGTTGCGCGAAGCTGGGAGGCAGGCATGGCGATTTTTGATTTTCCGTCGGTGAACTTCAAGGCAGCCTGGTTATGCGGGGTGTTCGCCTGCGCCCTGCCCGCAATTGCTCATGCCGGGGCACTCACCGATGCGGCCGCCAAGGCGGAGAGCCTCGCCGGCGCCGGAGACGCGGTCGGCGCCTATGACGTCATGCGCGGCGCAGTCAGTGACTTCTCGGCAAACCTGCCGTTTTCGATCGGCAAGGCTGTGTTCGTTCGCAGTGAGCCTGCCGGCTATGCGATGTACGACACGAAGGACACATCGATCTTCAAGCCGGGCGAAACGTTGGTCTCCTACGTCGAACCGATCGGGCTCAGCTGGGTTCCTTCAACCACCCAAGGCAAGATCCAGACGCATTTCACTGTTGATTTCGACATTCTGAACAAGCAGGGCGAAGTTTTGGCGAGCCAGAAAGGCTTCGGCAACTTCACGTTCAACGGTTATTTTCGCAATCAGGAAATTTACGCGACGCTTTCCATCGACGTGACCGGGGCGCCAGCGGGCGACTACATCCTGCGATTTCACTTCAATGACGGCAACAACAAGAAGACGGCAAGCGTCGAGCAAGCCTTCACGATATCGGGGCCTTGAGAGAAGAGCGGCGGATGCCCAGGCAGATCACGACCATAGGCTTCGACGCCGACGATACGCTCTGGCAGAACGAGCATTTCTACAAGCTGACACAGGCACAGTTTGCCGCGCTGCTGCGGGACTATGTGGACGCCGACCATCTGGCTCATCGTCTGCTGGCGGCGGAGAAACGCAACCTTGCTCTCTACGGGTTCGGCATCAAAGGCTTTACGTTATCGATGATCGAGACGGCCATCGAAATCAGCCAGGGAGAAATCCCGACGAGCGTGATCCACGAAATCCTGTCGACGGGCCGGGAAATGCTGGCCCACCCGGTCGAAGTGGTTCCGCATGCCCGCGATACCCTGGAGGCGCTGCATAAGGACTACCGGCTCATTCTGATCACCAAGGGCGATCTTTTCGACCAGGAGCGCAAGCTTGCGGCATCCGGCCTTGGTGACTATTTCCACGCGGTGGAGATCGTCAGCGACAAGTCTCCAGCGACATACGTGAAAGCGTTTTCACGCCATGGCGACGGTCCGGAGCGCGGACTGATGGTCGGAAACTCGCTGAAGTCCGACGTGCTGCCGGCATTGGAGGCGGGAAGCTGGGGCGTTTACGTGCCGCATGCTCTCACCTGGAGTTACGAGCATGCGGAAAAGCCGGAAGATCACCCGCGATTTCGCGAGATCGCCGATCTTGGCGATCTCGGAGAGATCCTGAAACTGCTCCGCTGACAGGCCGTTCAGGGCGTGACCTTTGCAGCCTTGATCGTTTCAATCATGGCGACGACATCGGCCTCGGCGGCGGCGAGAACGGCTTCATCGCGTGCCCGCACGACAAGTTCCGTGGAGAAGAATTTGCCGTCAAATTTCGGATAGGAACCGATACTGGTTTCCGGGTGTCTTTTCTGTACTTCGCCCAATGGCCCACCGATATCACCTTCGCCATAGGGCGACGTAACCGAACGGGACAGCACGCGGGCTCCACTCTTGAGCGTCGGCAGAACGGCATCGACCATTGCCTGAAACACCTGGGGCACCCCGGCCATCACATAGACATTGCCGATCGTGAAACCAGGAGCGGTGGAAACCGGATTCGGAATGTGACGCGCGCCCTCCGGCATCCGGGCCATGCGTTGGCGAGCGGCGGTAAACTCCATCCCGCGCCGCTCGTACATGGCGGCTAGCAGGGTCATCGCCTCTTCCTCATAGATGCAGGGAACACCGAATGCCTTTGAGACTGCATCAGCGGTGATGTCGTCATGGGTCGGGCCGATGCCGCCGGATGTGAAGACATAATCATAGCGTGCGCGAAGGGCATTCAGCGCTGCTACGATTTCCTCCTCGTCATCGGGAACGATGCGAACCTCCTTCAGGTCGATGCCAGAAAGAGTAAGCAATTCAGCGAGATGTCCGATGTTCTTGTCCTTGGTTCTACCGGACAGGAGCTCATCTCCGATGGCCAGGATTGCGGCCGTGACGATTGTCTGCTGGGTCATGATCTATACCGAAATTGAAGGGGATTGTTCATCGTCGAAATGTCACTGTCAATTATTGTCAAACAGTCTGTCGTCCGCTTTGCTTCTGGCCGTGCTCCAGCAAGTTGCTAGATTGGCTTCATAGAGGCAATCAAACGATTGAGCCTTTTCACAGGAGAACACAATGGCGAAGGTACTTGTCCTTTACTACTCGGCCTATGGCCACATCGAAACCATGGCATATGCCGTCGCCGAGGGCGCAAAGTCGGCTGGCGCCGAAGTTTCCGTCAAGCGCGTGCCTGAACTTGTCTCGGAAGATGTCGCCAAGGCGTCCTACTTCAAGGTCGATCAGGCGGCTCCGGTCGCAACCCCGAACGAGCTGGGCGACTACGACGCCATCATCTTCGGCGCCGGCACTCGTTTTGGCACCGTAGCTTCGCAGATGCGCAACTTCATCGATCAGACCGGCGGTCTGTGGATGAAGGGCGGACTGGTCGGCAAGGTTGGTTCGGTCTTTACCTCCTCAGGCACCCAGCACGGCGGCCAGGAATCGACGATCCTCGGCTTCATCCCGACGCTGATGCACCACGGCATGGTCGTCGTCGGCTTGCCCTACGCCTTCCAGGGCCAGACGGGTGTCGATGAGATCAAGGGCGGCTCCCCCTACGGTGCCTCGACCATCACCGGTGGCGACGGTTCGCGCCAGCCTTCCGAGATTGAACTGGAAGCAGCCCGCTATCAGGGCGCGCATGTCGCAAAGATCGCTGCAAAGCTCGCCTGAGCCGAGCGGAGCGCAATCGCTGAGAATGAAAGGGCGGCCTCGTGCCGCCCTTTCCCATTTGAGCCGAAGAAAACAGCGCCAAAAACTTGAAATCGCGTGGGCATGCAAACCATGATAGGATCGTCCTGGCCGCGTGGATGATGACCGGCACGGGCACATGCCCGATCTCCGGAACGAATATGGTCTCCCGGCCGTTCCTGAGCGGCGGATGGCGAAGGCGCCTTCCGGCGTTTCGACACATGCACAGGGAGAAAAACATGACCAGAGTGGTATATTCGATCGTGGAGCATGATGGCGGCTGGGCCTACAAGCTCGCCGACGTGTTTTCCGAAACCTTTCCGACGCGTGATATGGCCATTGCTGCGGCCACGGCTGCTGCGGCCGAGCAGCAGGTCGGCGGGGACGACGAGGAAATCAGCTTCCAGGACGATAAAGGGCTCTGGCACTATGAACATGCCGAAGGCGGAGATCGCCCCGAGGCGATCGTCGACGACAGATAAGCGACGGTCGGTTCGGCCGACCACCAATTGGCTAATAAATGAAGCCCTTCCCCGTAACCGGAGAAGGGCAATATCATTTTGGTGCTGAAAAACCGAAGTCTCCCCCGGCCTGGCCATATCGCGTCAAACGAGCCTCTCGTGCAAGCTGCAACTGAAATTAACCTTCACATGTAAGGTTAATCCCGCAGAGAAGGACGCGGCAATTACGATTTATATAATATTTGAAATTAAAAAAACATAATAATTATTTGAAATTATTATATAGTAATAATTCTCACACAATGTCTGACAAGCGTGAAACTTTGTTCCCGCTACACACGTAGATCAGCGATCAGAAGGAGAAGCTGTCATGCCCGCCAGACTGCGATATTGCCTGTTCGCGCTTGTCCTTGTTCTGCCCCAGCCCCTCGCTGCAGCAGAACCGATTGATACGGTGCAATCTGTTATCGAGCGGCAGATCGGCGCCTTTCTGGATGACGACAAGGCGGAAGCGTATTCCTATGCGTCCCCGCAGATCCGCAGTAAATTCCCCAATGAGGATGTCTTCTTCGACATGGTCCGGCGCGGCTATGCGCCGGTCTATCGTCCCGGCAACTTCGCCTTTGGACGCAGCAAGATCAAAGGCGGGACAATCGTGCAGGAAGTCCTGATTTCCGCACCCGACGGCAAGGACTGGACGGCTCTCTACTATCTTGAGAAGCAGCCAGACGGAAGCTACAAGATCAATGGCGTGCAAATGCTGCAGCAGGCGCCGGGGCCGGAAATCTGAGATCCCACCCCCTGAGGCTTTCGAGACGCGCTACCGGGATCAGCCGCGATTGGCAGCTTCTCCACGTGCCCAGCCTTCCTGCGTCTCGACCATGAAATCCTCATAGCGGCCATCTTCGATTGCCTTGCGGATTCCGGCCATCAGGTCCTGATAGTAGGCGAGATTGTTCCAGGTCAGCAGCATGCCGCCGAGCGCCTCGTTGGCGCGCACGAGATGGTGCAGATAGGCGCGTGAATAATCGCGCGCTGCAGGGCATGCGGACTGATTGTCGAGCGGCTGCGTGTCTTCGGCGTGGCGCGCGTTGCGGATGTTAAGCCGGCCGTGGCGCGTGAACGCCAGGCCGTGGCGACCCGAACGGGTGGGCATCACGCAATCGAACATATCGATGCCGCGGGCGACTGATTTGATAATGTCGTCCGGCGTGCCCACACCCATCAGGTATCGCGGCTTTTCCGTCGGCAGATGCGGGTTTGTCGTATCGATCATGTCGAGCATGACCGCCTGCGGTTCACCGACAGCAAGACCACCAATCGCATATCCCTTGAGATCAAGGCCGGAGAGCGCCTGCGCCGAGCGAACCCGAAGTTCGGGAATGTCGCCGCCCTGCACGATACCGAACATCGCCTTGCCTGGCTGGTTGCCGAAGGCGACCTTGCAGCGTTCTGCCCAGCGATAGGACATTTCCATCGCCCGCTCGATATCCTTCGGCTCGGCCGGGAGACGCACGCATTCGTCGAGCTGCATCTGGATATCGCTGTCGAGCATGCCCTGGATTTCGATCGAGCGCTCAGGTGACATATGGTGCAGCGAGCCATCGATATGGCTCTTGAAGGTAACACCGTGCTCATCGAGCTTGCGCAGGCCCGAGAGTGACATGACCTGGAAGCCGCCGCTGTCCGTCAGGATCGGATAGGGCCAGCGGATCAGCTCATGCAGGCCGCCGAGCCGTGCGACACGCTCCGGGCCGGGGCGCAGCATCAGGTGATAGGTATTGCCGAGGATGATATCGGCGCCGAGATCGCGGACCTGATCGAGATACATGGCCTTGACGGTGCCCACCGTGCCCACCGGCATGAAGGCTGGCGTGCGGATCGCGCCACGCGGCATGGAAACTTCGCCGCGACGGGCTTTGCCGTCGGTCGCAAGCAGCTTGAATTCAAAATTCTCGGTCATTGGTTATCCCGGAAAAGCAGGCTGGAATCGCCATAGGAATAGAAACGGTAGCCAGTTTCGATCGCATGCGCATAGGCGCTCTGCATCGTCTCCAGGCCACTGAAAGCCGAAACCAGCATAAACAGCGTCGATTTCGGCAGGTGGAAATTGGTCATCAGCATATCAACAGCCCGGAAGCGGTAGCCGGGGGTTATGAAGATGCCGGTCGAGCCGGACCAGGCTTCAATCCGCCCGTTCTCTTGCGCGGCGCTTTCGATCAGCCGGAGCGACGTCGTGCCAACGCAGACGATACGACCGCCTTTCGCCTTCACGGCATTCAGCCGCCTTGCCACGGATTCGCTCACGTGGCCGACTTCATGGTGCATGACGTGGTCTTCGGTATCGTCTACCTTCATCGGCAGAAACGTGCCGGCTCCGACGTGAAGAGTCACAAAATGACGTTCGATGCCCGCGGCATCCAGAGCCTCGAACAGTCGATCGGTAAAATGAAGTCCAGCCGTGGGGGCGGCAACAGCGCCGTCCTCGCGTGCATAGACTGTTTGGTAGTCCACCCTGTCCTTTTCATCCTCCGGACGTTTCGAGGCGATATAGGGTGGCAAGGGAATATGGCCGACGGATGCGATCGCCTCGTCGAGCGATGGACCGGACAGGTCGAACTGCAGCGTTACCTCGCCGGCATCGCCCTTTTCGGTAACCGTCGCGTCCAGCTGAGCCAGCAGGCAAGCGGAGCCGCCTTCGTGCCCGAAGGATATTCGATCGCCTGGTTTCAGTCGCCGAGCAGGTCTCGCAAACGCCTTCCACCGGTCGGCGGCTATACGCATATGCAGGGTCAGGGCAACGGCCGTCGCAACATCCTCGCCGCGGCGGCGTATGCCTTCGAGCTGCGCCGGGATGACTTTGGTGTCGTTAAACACGAGAGCATCACCCGGTTTCAGATAAGAAACCAGATCGAGAACGCCACGATCTTCAAGCCGCGGCTCCTCACCCGGCCGAACAACAAGCAGCCGCGCGCTGTCGCGCGGGCTTGCGGGCCTCAGCGCGATGTTTTCCTCGGGCAAATTGAAATCGAACAGATCGACACGCATAACAGTCTTCTTCAAACGGCAAACCCGCCCCGGCGCCTGAAAAGACAGCGGGACGGGTTGTGGCAATACCCTAAATCAGGCGTTGGCGGCAATCTTCATCGAAACGATGCTGTCAGGATCCTTGACGGGCTCGCCCTTCTTGATCTTGTCGACGTTGTCCATGCCTTCGATAACCTGGCCCCACACGCTGTACTGCTTGTTCAGCCATGGGCTGTCGGCAAGGCAGATGAAGAACTGGGAGTTGGCGGAGTTCGGCATCTGGCTGCGAGCCATGGAGCATGTGCCACGTACGTGGCTCATGTTGGAGAACTCGGCCTTGAGATCCGGCTTGGAAGAGCCGCCCATGCCGGCACGCGCCGGGTTGAAGCTTTCGCCGCCCTTCTTGCCGTACTGAACGTCGCCGGTCTGGGCCATGAAATCGTCGATGACGCGATGGAACACGACGCCGTCATAGGCACCTTCACTGGCGAGTTCCTTGATACGCGCAACGTGGCCCGGAGCCAGGTCCGGCAGAAGCTGGATGACAACTTTGCCCTGCGTGGTTTCCAGGATGATGGTGTTTTCCGGATCCTTGATCTCGGCCATGGCTATTCTCCTTGGTTTTATAGTGTTTACTTGCCGACCTTGACGCTGATCATGCGGTCGGGGTCGGTGACGGAGCCATTGTTGGCTTCGTCGCCCATCTTGATCTTGTCAACATTTTCCATGCCTTCGACGACCTGACCGACGACCGTGTACTGGCCGTTCAGGAAGTCACCCGGGGCGAACATGATGAAGAACTGCGAATTTGCGGAATTCGGATCCTGGCTGCGTGCCATACCGACAGTGCCGCGTGCGAACGGAACTTTGGAAAACTCGGCTTCGAGATCCGGCTTGGAAGAGCCGCCCATGCCGGCCATGCCGGCCTGGAAATTCTTTTCCATATTGCCGTACTGAACGTCGCCGGTCTGGGCCATGAAACCCGGAATGACGCGGTGGAAGGCAACATTGTTATATTCGCCGGCCGCGGCCAGCTCCTTGAGACGGGCAACGTGCTTCGGCGCAACATCGGATGCAAGCTCGATCACGACCGGGCCATCCTTCAGCTGGATTGTCAGGTATTCCTTCGCCTGGGCAAAGGCATTGCCCGTGACAGAAGCGAGAACCAGAGCGCCTGCGAAAGCGAGTTGGAGAATTTTCATGAGTACTCCCGTGAGAATGACGCCGAAGCGTCAGGATTTGCGTCGGGCGGCGAGCGCCTGATAGACGGCGGACGGCACAAACGCGCTGACATCCCCCCCCATAGCCGCGATCTGGCGAACCAATGTGGCGGTAATGGGCCGCGAGGCAGCGCCAGCCGGCAGAAACAATGTCTGGATATCCGGCGCCATCTGCCGGTTCATTCCGGCCATCTGCATTTCATAATCGAGATCGGTTCCGTCTCGAAGACCACGTACCAGGATCGTCGCGCCATGCTGGCGCGCGGCATCGACCGCGAGATTGTCGAAGGAAACGATATCGATGTCGGCCACCCCTTCGGGCAGAAACTGGCCCAGTGACTGGCGGATCAGAACTGCGCGCTCGTCGAAGGAGAAAAGCGGGCTCTTGCCCGGATGTATACCGATGGCCACGATCACCTTGGATGCAACATTGAGCGATTGTACGAGAACATCGAGATGTCCGTTCGTCATGGGATCGAAGGAGCCGGGATAGAAAGCTGTCGTCATCGCGCCTGTTCCGTTTGATCTGCCTTTTGTCACGGACTGCTGCAGATCGCAAGGGATGCACCATCGTGCACACCCCCTGTTCCCTGGGAAACACCCTCGCTTAAAAATGAACGCTAGATAAAGAGCACGTTCAGTGCAGCTTCAAGAGACAAAGTGCAGGATGAAGCTCAACGGATGGAACTTTCCGGCAGATGCGCCGTTATTTGGACGAAAGGATCACCGCCATGGGACTTATACTTCTCTCGATGACAATGTTTTTTGCAATGCTCTTCGCCACCGTGCACGCGCTTAAGGACGAGGCTCGTCAAGATCGCAAGACCGGTGTTTCGAACGTCGCCTTCAAGTAAGAGGCAACGACAATGGCAATAGCAATGATGATGGCATCCGCCGTGATTAGTATCGTGTTCGTCGTCGACTTTACCAAAACCATTTTCCAGCTTCAGCGCGACCGCGCCGATCTGAAGATGAACGACAGCGGCTTCCAAGTGTAGTTTTATATCGCTTCCCATGCGGCGACCTCCAGCGCCGCACAGCTAAAACCGGACGGCATCCCCTGCCCGTCCGGTTTTTCTTTTTTGGACGCTGAATAGAAAAAGCCGGGCGCACAAGGCGCCCGGCTTTTAAATTTTCTATCGAGACAATATCTTAGGCTTCTCCGCCTTCAGGCGCCGGAGTATTGGGCTCAGAGGAATCCTGCACTTCCGTGCTGAGTTCCTCTTCTTCCTCATTCTCCGGTTCGCTGATCCGTTCCACGGAAACGACCTTCTCGTCCTTGGCGGTCGAGAAGATGGTGACACCCTTGGTTGCACGGCTCGCGAGGCGAATACCGCCAACCGGCACGCGGATCAGCTGACCACCATCCGACACCAGCATGATCTGGTCGCCATCATCGACCGGGAAGGCCGCGACCAGTTCGCCAATTTCCGTGGTCTTGGAGGTGTCCGTTGCCCGGATACCCTTGCCGCCACGACCGGAGGTTCTGAAGTCGTAGGTCGAAGACCGCTTGCCGAAGCCCTTGACCGAAACCGTCAGAACGAACTGTTCACGGGCCTTCAATTCTTCGTAGCGCTCGTCGGAGAGTTGACCTTCTTCCGTCACCTCTTCGCCAACCAGCGCAATTTCTTCTTCCTCGCCGGTTGCCGCACGACGTTCGGCTGCAGCACGCTTCAGATAGGCGGCGCGCTCCCATGGCTCGGCATCGACGTGGCCGACGATCGTCATCGAGATGATGCGATCGTTTTCGCCGAGCGAGATACCACGCACACCGATCGAATTGCGGCCGGCAAAGACGCGAACGTCATCAACCGGGAAGCGAATGCACTGGCCGAGCGCCGTTGTCAGGAGCACGTCGTCATGCTCCGTGCAGGTCTCAACGGAGAGGATTTCATCGCCCTCCTCGTCCAGCTTCATTGCAATCTTGCCGTTACGGTTCACCTGGACAAAATCCGACAGCTTGTTGCGGCGCACCGTGCCACGGGTCGTCGAGAACATGACATCCAGGTTTTCCCAGGTTGCCTCATCCTCAGGAAGCGGCATGATCGTCGTGATGCGTTCGCCCGGTTCCAGCGGCAGCATGTTGATCAGGGCCTTGCCACGTGACTGCGGCGTGCCGATTGGCAGGCGCCAGACCTTTTCCTTGTAGACGATGCCACGCGACGAGAAGAACAGGATCGGCGTGTGGGTGTTGGCGACGAACAGACGGGTGACGAAATCCTCGTCGCGGGTCGCCATGCCGGAACGGCCCTTGCCGCCACGACGCTGCGCCCGGTAGGTCGTCAGCGGCACGCGCTTGATGTAGCCGAGGTGGGACACGGTGATGACCATGTCTTCCTGGGCAATCAGGTCCTCGTCATCCATGTCCGGACCGCCTTCGACGATCTGCGTGCGACGAGGGGTACCGAACTCGTCGCGAACGGCAGCAAGCTCGTCCTTGACGATCGTCATGATACGAATACGCGACGACAGGATGTCCAGATAATCGCTGATCTCGGTGCCGATCTTGTTCAGCTCATCGCCGATTTCATCGCGGCCAAGCGCAGTCAGGCGAGCGAGACGCAGCTCGAGGATCGCCCGGGCCTGCTCTTCCGAGAGGTTGTAGGTCAGATCTTCGTTGATACGGTGACGCGGATCGTCGATCAGGCGGATCAGGCTTTCGACGTCGGCAGCAGGCCAGCGGCGCGTCATCAACTGCTCGCGTGCTGTCTGCGGATCCGGCGCTTCGCGGATCAGCTTGATGATCTCGTCGATATTGGCAACGGCGATGGCGAGACCGACCAGGACGTGGGCGCGCTCGCGGGCCTTGCGCAGCAAATACTTGGTGCGACGGCTGACGACATCTTCGCGGAAGGCGACGAAGGCGCGCAGCATGTCGAGCAAGGTCATCTGCTCCGGCTTGCCGCCATTGAGTGCCACCATGTTGCAGCCGAACGAGGTCTGCAGCGGCGTATAGCGATAGAGCTGGTTGAGGATGACCTCGGCGTTGGCGTCACGCTTCAACTCGACGACGACACGGTAGCCCTGGCGGTCGGATTCGTCGCGAAGGTCCGAAATGCCTTCGATGCGCTTGTCCTTGACCAGCTCGGCCATCTTCTCGATCATCGTCGCCTTGTTCACCTGATAGGGAACTTCGGTGATGATGATCTGCTCGCGGTCGCCGCGCATCGGCTCGATGGTGGCGCGGCCGCGCATGATGACCGATCCACGGCCAGTCTCGTAGGCCGAGCGAATGCCAGAGCGGCCGAGAATAAAGGCTGCAGTCGGGAAGTCCGGACCCGGAATGATTTCCATCATCTCCGGCAGTTCGATCGCCGGATTGTCGATCAGCGCGATACAGCCATTGACGACTTCGATCAGGTTGTGTGGCGGAATATTGGTCGCCATGCCGACGGCGATGCCGCCCGCGCCGTTGACCAGCAGGTTCGGGAACTTCGCGGGAACCACGACCGGCTCGCTCAGCGTGCCGTCATAGTTGTCGCGGAAATCGACCGTTTCCTTGTCGAGATCGTCCAGCAGCGAATGAGCGGCCTTGTCGAGCCGGCACTCAGTGTAACGTTCGGCGGCCGGCGGGTCGCCGTCGATCGAGCCGAAGTTGCCCTGACCGTCGATCAGCGGCAGACGCAGTGACCATGGTTGGGCCATGCGGGCCAACGCGTCATAGATCGCCAGGTTGCCGTGCGGGTGAAATTTACCCATCACGTCCCCGGTGACGCGGGCGCACTTCACATATTTTTTGTTCCAGTCGATACCGAGTTCGCTCATCCCGAAGAGGATGCGGCGATGAACCGGCTTCAAGCCGTCGCGAACATCGGGAAGCGCGCGGCTGACGATAACGCTCATCGCGTAATCCAGGTACGAGCGCTGCATTTCCTCCATGATGGAAATGGGTTCGATGCCTGGTGGGTTCTTGCCGCCGCCGGGTGTGCTTTGTTCAGTCAATTGCGATCACGATCTTTGTTCAGAATCAGACAGATTTTTATAGCCGAATGCGCTTGATAGCGCCAATTTCAGGCCCGGGTTTTGAACAGGCTTTTCGCCTCTTCGACGTTCACGGCGGCAATTACAAGGCAAAAGCGCCCTGGCCATTCCGCAACACCTTCCCTTCCTGAGATTGGTCCCCTACGAATAGGCCAGACGGCCGCCAATAGATAGAGCCGCAGGGGAAGACGCATGAACCATCTGGATCTCCTGATCAATGCGCTGACCACCGTTCTGGTGACGATAGATCCGCCGGGGCTGGCACCGATCTTCCTCAGCCTGACCATGGGCATGAGCCGGCAGCAACGCTTCATCGTCGCCTGGCGCGGATCCTTGATTGCCTTCTTCATTCTGGCAGCGTTTGCCCTCTTCGGTAACGGAATTCTCAACCTGCTCGGCATTTCAATCGGCGCCTTCCGGATTGCCGGCGGCATGCTGCTGTTCTGGATCGCCTTCGAGATGATTTTCGAGAAGCGCAACGAGCGCAAGGAAAAGACCGGCGAGGTCGCGATAACCCGGGACCACATTCACAACATCGCGGTGTTTCCGCTGGCTTTGCCCCTGATTGCCGGACCAGGTGCTATCTCCGCGACGATCCTGCTTTCTGGATCTTTCGCAAGCACAATCGATCGCCTCGAACTGATTGTGGTGATTGCCCTCTGCCTTAGTATCCTGTTTGCCGCGCTTGTCATCGCGGAGCGCATAGATCGCTTCCTCGGCGTCACCGGCCGGGCGATCCTCACAAGGCTTCTTGGTGTCATCCTCGCAGCGCTCGCAGTCCAGTTCGTGGTCGATGGCGTGCGCTCGGCTTTCTCCCTGTGAAATAGAAATCCAATTTCCGAGACATAGAAAGGGCCGGCACCGCCGACCCCTTCCGTATAAAATATCGATATGACCGATGACTATCAGAACGGGATATCGTCATCCATATCGCGCGAAAAGTTGCCGCTAGCGCCCCCGCCGGACTTGCCGGAAGGGGCCGACGGACGATCGTAGTCGTCGCCGTAGTTGCCACCGCCCGCACTACCGCCAAAATCGGAACCGCCACGACCGACAGACGCGCCGCCGCCCTCGCCGCGACCGCCGAGCATCGTCAGAGTCGAGTTGAAGCCCTGAAGCACGACCTCGGTCGAGTAGCGGTCCTGGCCGTCCTTGTCCTGCCATTTGCGGGTCTGCAGCTGGCCTTCGATATAGACGGTCGCGCCCTTCTTCAGATACTGCTCGGCAACCTTGCAGAGGCCTTCATTGAAGATCACCACGCGGTGCCACTCGGTCTTTTCCTTGCGCTCGCCGGAATTGCGGTCGCGCCAGGTTTCTGACGTCGCGATATTGAGGTTGGCGATCGGGCGGCCGTCTTGCGTGCGCCGGATTTCCGGATCAGCTCCGAGGTTTCCGATCAGAATAACCTTGTTGACACTGCCAGCCATATCGCTCTTTCCCGTCTCTTGCGCCGCTCCCCGGAGACGGCCCTTCATCGTGGCGCGTATAATAACGCCTGCCGCATGAGGATACGCCCCGCCATTTCGCGTATCCACAATCAATTATGAATTTTTGTTCTTTATTTGTTCTAATTTATGTCTATTATCCTGTCAACTGACTCGCAAAGCATCACTGTTTTTTCGATTGGCGCTCGACATGCGTCGCGCCGATCTTAAATAGGGGCTTTCGAACTCCCAGAAGCTGAGCACCATGAGCGAACTGAAGACCATTTCCATCCGCGGCGCGCGTGAGCACAATCTCAAGGGCATCGACCTCGATCTGCCGCGCAACAAGCTGATCGTCATGACCGGCCTGTCGGGATCGGGAAAATCCTCCCTCGCCTTCGATACGATCTATGCCGAGGGCCAGCGACGGTACGTTGAAAGCCTGTCGGCCTATGCGCGCCAGTTCCTGGAGATGATGCAGAAGCCGGACGTCGACAGGATCGAGGGGTTGTCACCGGCAATCTCGATCGAGCAGAAGACGACGTCGCGCAACCCGCGCTCGACGGTCGGCACGGTCACCGAAATCTACGACTACATGCGTCTGCTCTTTGCTCGTGTCGGTGTACCTTATTCGCCGGCGACGGGGCTTCCGATCGAAAGCCAGACAGTCTCCCAGATGGTCGATCGCGTCATCGATTTCGGCGAAGGGACACGCCTTTATATCCTCGCACCGATCGTGCGGGGGCGTAAGGGCGAATACAAGAAGGAACTTGCCGAGCTGATGAAGAAGGGCTTCCAGCGCGTCAAGATCGATGGACTGTTCTACGAGATTGCTGAAGCTCCCACACTCGACAAAAAGTACAAGCACGATATCGACGTCGTTGTCGATCGCGTTGTCGTGCGCAGCGACCTCACGGCTCGCCTCGCAGACAGCATCGAGACCTGCCTCAAGCTTGCCGATGGTCTGGCGATCGCCGAGTTTGCCGACAAGCCGCTGCCCCCGGAGGAAACCTCGGCCGGTGGTTCCGCCAACAAATCGCTGAATGAGACCCACGAAAGGGTGATGTTCTCGGAGAAATTTGCTTGCCCCGTTTCCGGTTTCACCATTCCGGAAATCGAGCCGCGGCTGTTCTCGTTCAACAATCCCTTTGGTGCCTGCCCGACCTGCGACGGTCTCGGCAGCCAGCAGAAGATTGATCCGGCGCTGATCGTGCCGGAGGTCGATCGCACGCTGAAAAGCGGTGCTATCGCACCGTGGGCGAAATCGACGTCTCCCTATTATAACCAGACGCTGGAAGCTCTGGGCCAGGCCTTCGTCTTCAAGCTGTCGAACAAATGGAGCGACCTCAGCCAGGCCGCGCAGGATGCGATCCTCCAGGGAACCGAGGAAAAGATCACGTTCCACTATGTGGATGGTGCCCGCTCTTATAACACCACGAAAAATTTCGAAGGCATCATCCCGAACCTCGAGCGGCGCTGGAAGGAAACCGACAGCGCCTGGGCGCGCGAGGAGATCGAGCGCTACATGTCGGCAGCCCCCTGCCCGGCCTGCAATGGCTTTCGACTGAAGCCGGAGGCCCTGGCGGTCAAGATCAACACGCTGCATATCGGACAGGTGACCGAGATGTCGATCCGCGTTGCGCGCGATTGGTTCGAGGTGCTTCCGGAGCATATGAACGCCAAGCAGAACGAGATCGCGGTGCGCATTCTCAAGGAAATCCGCGAACGCCTGCGCTTCCTCAACGATGTCGGCCTTGAATATCTGAGTCTGTCGCGCAATTCGGGCACGCTTTCCGGCGGTGAAAGCCAGCGTATCCGGCTTGCCTCGCAGATCGGGTCAGGCCTCACGGGCGTCCTCTACGTGCTCGACGAGCCATCCATCGGCCTGCATCAGCGCGACAATGCCCGCTTGCTCGATACGCTGCGGCATCTACGCGACATCGGCAACACCGTCATCGTCGTCGAGCACGATGAAGATGCCATTTTGACCTCTGATTATGTGGTTGATATCGGCCCGGCCGCCGGCATTCATGGCGGCCAGGTGGTCGCGGAAGGTACGCCTCAGCAGGTCATCGATAACCCGAACTCGCTGACGGGCAAGTATCTTTCAGGCGAGCTTTCGGTCGCTGTTCCGGCTGAGCGCCGCAAGCCGAAGAAGAAAAAGGAAATCACCGTCGTCGGCGCCCGTGCCAACAATCTCAAGAACGTCACCGCATCAATCCCGCTCGGCGTCTTTACCGCGGTAACCGGCGTGTCCGGCGGCGGCAAGTCGACCTTCCTGATCGAGACGCTCTACAAGGCGGCGGCGCGACGGATCATGGGTGCGCGCGAAAATCCGGCGGAGCATGACCGCATTGATGGTTTCGAGCACATAGACAAGGTGATCGACATCGATCAGTCGCCGATCGGGCGCACACCGCGCTCGAATCCCGCGACTTATACCGGCGCCTTCACACCGATCCGTGACTGGTTCGCCGGGCTGCCGGATGCCAAAGCGCGGGGCTACCAGCCGGGCCGCTTCTCCTTCAACGTCAAAGGGGGGCGCTGCGAAGCCTGCCAGGGCGATGGCGTCATCAAGATCGAGATGCACTTCCTGCCGGATGTTTACGTCACCTGCGATGTTTGCCATGGCAAGCGCTACAACCGCGAAACCCTCGACGTCACCTTCAAGGGCAAGTCGATCGCCGATGTGCTTGACATGACCGTCGAGGAAGCTGTCGAGTTCTTCGCGGCCGTACCAGCCGTGCGCGACAAGCTGCAGTCGCTCTTCGATGTGGGGCTCGGTTATATCAAGGTCGGCCAGCAGGCCAACACGCTTTCAGGCGGGGAGGCACAGCGCGTGAAGCTCGCCAAGGAGCTCTCCAAGCGTTCAACCGGCCGCACGCTCTATATCCTCGACGAACCAACGACCGGCCTGCATTTCCATGACGTCGCAAAGCTCCTGGAAATGCTTCACGAGCTGGTCAATCAGGGCAACTCGGTGGTCGTCATCGAGCACAATCTCGAGGTCATAAAGACAGCCGACTGGGTGATCGATTTCGGTCCTGAAGGCGGCGATGGCGGCGGCGAAGTGATTGCGGCCGGCACGCCGGAAGACATCGTCAAAGTCGAACGCTCTTACACCGGGCAGTTTATGAAGGAGCTTCTGGAGCGGCGGCCGGTGCGGAAAGTGGCAGCGGAATGAAACCTGCTGCAACGCTTGTTGGATGGAGACGGCTCATTGGTTGAGCTGGGCGTTTTAAGGGAGTGAACCATGACCAAGGCCGGAACTATTCGTACAGGCATCGGTGGCTGGACGTTCGATCCTTGGGAAGGCACGTTCTATCCTGAAAAACTCTCCAAGAAGCGGCAACTCGAGTATGCGAGCCAGCAGCTGAAGGTCATCGAGGTCAACGGCACCTATTACGGGTCGCAGAAGCCGGAGACCTTCGCCAAATGGGCCTCTGAGGTGCCGGACGGCTTTCTCTTCTCCCTCAAGGCTAGCCGTTTTGCCACCAATAAGAAGGTGCTCGCCGAAGCCGGGGAATCGATCGAGAAGTTCCTGACCCAGGGGCTCACCGAACTGGGGCCGCGTCTCGGGCCGATCCTCTGGCAATTCATGCCTACGAAGAAATTCGATCCCGATGATTTTGGCGCATTTCTCGCTCTGTTGCCGGAAAAGCAGGATGGTCTTGCGCTTCGCCACGTCGTGGAAGTGCGCAACCCGTCGTTCAAGGTGCCGGAGTTTGCCGCGCTCTTGGCCAAGCACAACGTCGCCGTGGTGGCCGCTGACCACGGTGAGTATCCGATGATTGCGGACGTGACAGCCGATTTTGTCTACACGCGCTTGCAGACAGGAAGCGACGCCGTTGCCACCTGCTATGACGAAAAACGGCTAGACCTTTGGGCTGATCGGCTGAAAACCTGGGCCGAGGGCGGCACGGTGGAAGAACTCGAAAAGGCAGATCCGGCACGTCAGCCAGAAAAGAAGCCGCGCGATGTATTCGCCTTCTTCATCACCGAGGGCAAAGTGAACGCGCCGACCGGAGCGAAGGCCCTGCAGGCCCGGGTGGATCAGTAAAAGTGATACAGCGCTAGCTCTCGGCAGCTATCGAGCGAGCGGGACGACAGCTGCGGCCAGGTCCTCTGCCGTCAGCCCCTCTCCAAGTTTCGCGGCTGTGGCGCCATGGCGCCAGACACCGGCGGCAGCAGCCTCGAAGGCCGGCATGCCTTGCGCCAGATGCGCACCGATGATGCCCGCGAGAACATCCCCTGAGCCCGCGGTGGCAAGCCACGGCGGTGCGTTATCATTAACTGCGGCGCGGCCATCGGGGCTGGCAATCACCGTATCGGCCCCTTTGTAGATAAGGACCGCATGGCTGCGCTCTGCTGCGGCTAGCGCCTTGTCGATCTTCGAGAGTTTTTCATCCTCGGCAATATCGGGAAAAAGTCTACGGAACTCACCTTCATGGGGCGTCAGCACGAGGCGGACTTCGCCATCTGCGAAGAGTTCAAACAGTGACTGAGGCTTCTCGCGGAAGGCGGTGATGCCGTCTGCATCGAGCACCAGCCGGCGCTCCCGAAGCATGGCAACATACTGTCTCGCCCGCTCCAGATCCCCGAAAGCCGGCCCGAGCACGAAGGCGTGGATGCGCGCGTCTTCCAGCCAATGCGCAAGGTCCTCCCCGCGATCGATTTCCTTCATCATGACGGCGGTCAGATGGGTGGTATCGACCTCAAGAGCCGCTACGCTCCCCGCGATCGTCACAAGCCCTGCCCCGGACCGCAAGCCTGCTGTGGCCGAAAGGCGGGAGGCGCCGGTCGCAAACGCGCCGCCGGAAAAAACACCGAGATGGCCGCGTGTGTATTTGTGGGATGACGGATTGAGCGCATGATCAAGCTGGGGCCATAGGTGCGGCCCGTTCACCGTGACGGATCCCGCACCAGCTTCCAGGATACGGCGGGGAATGCCGATATCAAAAACCTCGATTTCGCCACACAAGGAGCGTCCGGGCAGAAGCATATGACCTGGTTTGCGGGCCATGAAGGTCACGGTAAGGCTTGCCTTGAAACTCTCTCCCAAAACCTGTCCGGTACGCCCGTCCACGCCGGACGGCAGGTCAACGGCGACTACCGGGAGCCCCTCATTCGCAACGCACCGCATGACATCAGCAACATCGTCCGGAACGGGACGAGCAAGACCGGCTCCAAAGATGCAATCGACGACCACATCTCCATCGTGCGGTGTGTACGCGTTGATCGGTAGTGCCGAACTCGCAAATGCTGCAAAGGCGATAGCGGCATCCCCCTTCAACGCCTCAACGGCGCCGAATGCGTAAGCTGCCACCTTCGCACCACTCTCGGCAAGCGCCCTCGCCGCAACATAGCCATCACCGCCGTTGTTACCGGGTCCGCAAAGAACGATGAAGCGATGCGCGTGCGGAAAGTGTCGGAGAGCGGTCGCCGCGACAGCGCGCCCGGCGCGCTCCATTAGTCCGAAACTTGAAAGTCCCGAGGCCGCTGCTGCGGCATCTGCGGCGCTCATTTGCGATGGTGTAAAAAGAAAATGCAGGGGTTTGTTGCGCATGACGCGAACATGGCGTCCCTGACCGAGCAAGACAAGCACCATTTTTCATCGACTTGTGAGCATTTTTTATGCATTTGCATATATTTGCCGCGGATTACTGGTTCATGTTTACGGGTGACCGTTGCTCATTTGCTAAGCACGGGTTTTCGCTGTTAAAAAATCACAAAAAATAGGCAAAAACGCGTGATTATTCGCAACAAAGACGTATGATCACCGCGCAGGAGGAAGATTTCGCGCCATTTCGCGCACCATTTTCCTTATCTGGCATATAAAATGCATATCGTCGGCGGAGCGGGATCATCCTGCTACAACGGGAGAAGCGGAGAGACATTTTCTCATGAAAAAGATCGAAGCGATCATTAAGCCTTTCAAACTGGATGAAGTTAAGGAAGCGCTTCAAGAGGTCGGGTTGCAGGGTATCACCGTCACAGAGGCAAAGGGTTTCGGCCGCCAGAAGGGACATACGGAGCTTTATCGCGGCGCGGAATACGTTGTGGATTTTCTCCCGAAGGTGAAGGTTGAGGTCGTCTTGGCCGACGAAAACGCGGACGCCGTTATCGAGGCGATCCGCAACGCCGCCCAGACCGGCCGCATCGGCGACGGAAAGATCTTCGTTTCCAACGTGGAAGAGGTTATCCGAATCCGCACGGGCGAAACCGGCATAGACGCCATCTAGCCGCCGGGCCGTTTACGGCCCCGGTCGAGACCTCGTCATATCAAAAAGGACTACCCAACATGACGACCGCAAGTGACATCGTTAAGCAAATCAAGGAAAACGACGTAAAGTTCGTCGATCTGCGCTTTACTGATCCGAAGGGCAAGCTGCATCACGTGACGATTGATATCGGCTGTGTCGACGAAGACATGTTCGCCGATGGCGTCATGTTCGATGGTTCCTCGATCGGCGGCTGGAAGGCTATCAATGAATCCGACATGGTGCTGATGCCCGATACGGCGACCGTCCATATGGACCCGTTCTTCGCGCAGTCCACCATGGTCATCTACTGCGACATTCTCGATCCGGTATCGGGCGAAGCCTATAACCGCGACCCGCGTGGTACCGCCAAGAAGGCTGAAGCCTATCTCAAGGCATCCGGCATCGGCGACACCGTTTTCGTCGGCCCCGAGCCTGAATTCTTCGTCTTCGACGACGTGAAGTACAAGGCCGATCCGTACAACACCGGCTTCAAGCTCGATAGTTCCGAACTGCCGTCCAACGACGACACGGACTACGAGACCGGCAACCTTGGCCATCGTCCGCGCGTCAAGGGCGGTTACTTCCCGGTTCCGCCGATCGACTCGTGCCAGGACATGCGCTCCGAAATGCTGACGGTTCTGTCGGAAATGGGCGTCGTCGTCGAAAAGCAGCACCATGAGGTCGCCGCCGCCCAACACGAGCTCGGCGTCAAGTTCGACACCCTGGTGCGCAACGCCGACAAGATCCAGATCTACAAGTATGTCGTGCATCAGGTCGCCAATGCCTATGGCAAGACGGCAACCTTCATGCCGAAGCCAATCTTCGGCGACAACGGCTCGGGCATGCATGTTCACCAGTCGATCTGGAAGGACGGCAAGCCGACCTTCGCCGGCGACGAATATGCCGGCCTGTCGGAGAGCTGCCTGTTCTACATCGGCGGCATCATCAAGCATGCCAAGGCGATCAACGCCTTCACCAACCCGACGACAAACTCCTACAAGCGTCTCGTCCCGGGCTATGAAGCACCAGTTTTGCTCGCCTATTCGGCCCGCAACCGCTCGGCATCGTGCCGCATTCCGTTCGGCACCGGTCCGAAGTCGAAGCGTGTCGAAGTTCGCTTCCCCGATCCGCTGGCGAACCCTTATCTCGGCTTCGCTGCCATGCTGATGGCCGGCCTCGACGGCATCAAGAACAAGATCCATCCCGGCAAGGCCATGGACAAGGATCTCTACGATCTTCCCCCGAAGGAACTGAAGAAGATTCCAACCGTTTGCGGCTCGCTGCGCGAAGCGCTTGAGAACCTCGACAAGGATCGCAAGTTCCTGACCGCCGGTGGCGTGTTCGACGACGACCAGATCGATGCTTATATCGAACTGAAGATGGTCGAGGTCATGCGTTTCGAAATGACCCCGCATCCGGTCGAATTCGATATGTACTACTCGGCCTAAAAACCGGATACCGCGCATCCGAAACGGGTCGCAAGCAATAAAAAACCGGCATCGCAAGATGCCGGTTTTTTGTTGAACTCAAATGTTTCAGGGCTTTTTCAACCGCTGCTTCAGCAGGTTGAGATATTCCTCATTGCCGTCAGGTTCGGCCTTTGGCGCAGCACAGCCCGGCTTATAATCCATCGCCATCCCCGCCTTCACGCAAATGCCAACCTGCCAGCCGGGCGGCAGTTCGTTGAGATCGACGCTCTTCCATTTTGGGTGGCCGGTTTCTTTCAGCCGATCGAGGCCGTTGAGGATGAGGTTAGAGAAATCCGAGACTGCCTTGCAGCTTGCTCGCTGGTAGGCATTGCGTTTGACGTCATAATCATAGGTCATCATGACGGCCTTCACCGCAATGAGATCGACAGGTTCTTTCTGGAAACTGTAAGCGCCCGGCTCGATGCGGGCAGCGGTGTAGGTGGCAAGCAAAGGCGCCTGCGTAATCGGCAGGAGATGGAATTTGCTGCCGTCGATCTCGTTTTTCGCAAACAGCGCCGCCGGAGCACCGGCGACGTAGAACAGGGCATCGATCTCGCCCGAGAGAAGTTTCGGCAGGGCCGCATCCGGGTTGATTGCCAGCTGATCCGATGGCTTGACCTGCAGGATGTCAAGGATAAGCGACGCTGTCAGATAAGTGCCGCTGTCCTTCACGCCGACCGCGATCTTCTTGCCGGCAAGGTCCTTGATGCCTGCAATATCGCTCCGTGCGAGGACATGGACCTCCTCGTTGTAAAGCGGAAACATGATGCGCACGCCCTTGACCGCCTGCTGAACCTCGGGATCGTTCGCCTCAAAGGTCTTCAGATATTCCAGCACGTCGCTCTGCACGATGCCGAACTGGGTGTTGCGCCTGTTGCGCACGCCAACGAAATTCTCCAGCGAACCAGCACTTTGGCGAACGTTGAGCGTCAGGCCGCAGCTTTTACCGAGGCCGGCGATATCACGGCCGATCTGGATATAGGTGCCCTGCGCCCCACCGGTCATGATGTTCTTTTCAAATTCAGCCGCCCGCAAAAACGATGATGAGACGGCGAAGAAAAGAAAGGCGAGGATGATACGATTGAGGTTGCTTGGTGACATGTGGCTCTCCCTGTTCTTTTCTCCTGCCGGGACGTGCGTCAGCAGTCGCTCTTTAGTTCCCGCATCAAATTGCGCATGACGATCAAGGGAACCTTGTCGAAGACGGTTTCCAGCGCTTCGGTCACGCAGGCACCGGATGCGAGCTGGTCCTGCAACTTTCTTCGCTCACTCTCGTCCAGGCCGCCCAGTCCAGGCAAACCATTCACAAGCGTTGCAACCTCGGCGTCATCGCGCGGCGTTCGGCCCGGTCCGCCGCTAGCGGTCACCGGAGGCGCTTGATCTGTCGCGGTAGGCTTTGTCAATGCGAGCTTCTGCTCCAGGGCCTGGTTTTTGGCCTTCTCGGTGGCCAACTCGCGCTCAAGGCCGGGTATTTTCTGGTTCTGCAAGGTTGTAAGGGTGGACTTTGCAGCCGTGGCATCCGCCTGGGCTGCAAGCAGAAGTGATTGGGTTCCAGCACGCGCACTTTCGAGATCGCTCTTCTCTGCGCGGAGCCGCTCCAGTTCCGCGTTCAGAGCTTCCGTATGCGCCTGCAGATCACTTGCATCGGCCGTGTCGGCGGCCGCGCCTTCACGCAGAGTTTTCAATGCTTCCTCGGCAGCGGTCTTCTCTTCAGAAAGGCGCAACGCTTGCGATTTCAACGCATTGACGTCTTTTTCCAGCTTGGAGATCGTTGCGTCGCGTTTGTCCAGTAGACGGTTGAGTTTTGGAACCTCGTTGAGCTGCAGGTCGGCGTAATCCTGTTCAAGCTTACCGGCCCACTCTCCAGAGTTGCGCTTCTGCGAGTTCATCTCGTCGGTTATCTTTTTCTGCGAAGTCTCTGACGCAGCCAGCTTGTCCGACAATGCGGTGTTGCTTTCGGTCAGCGCGGCAATTTCGGCGTGCAAAGTCTGGCGTACGAGCCAGCCGTAGACGCCGGCGCCGATCAGAACGACGCACAGAATTGCCGCCAGGAGGAAGCCCGAGCTCCCGCTTCGCGCGACCTGCGTATTCCTGCCCCATTGATTGCTCATACTGCATCCGCTGCAAGGAAATATTCTCCGAATGAGGTACGCCCAAACGGCTGATGAGGCAAGCAAGGGCAAGGTTAGTCGCCCACAGCTTGCAAAGAGCATGGCTATTGATGTTCGCTGAAAAACCCCCACATAATGTAGTGGAAAGGAACCGAACATGATGAAGCAAAGAGATGCGAAATTTCAGATCGGCCAGGTGGTACGCCACCGCGTGTTTCCGTTCCGCGGCGTCATTTTCGACGTTGATCCGGAATATGCGAACACCGAAGAATGGTGGAATGCGATACCGGCCGAAATCCGTCCCTCGAAGGACCAGCCGTTCTACCATCTTTTGGCTGAAAACGACGAAACCGAATATGTCGCCTATGTATCGGAACAGAACCTTGTTTCCGACGATACCGGAGCGCCGGTTCGCCACTCCCAGGTGAACGCGTTCTTCGACCCGGAAAGCGTTGGCCTGTATACTCCCAAGACTGTCCAGCGCCATTAACCGAAAGCGCCTGCAAGGGCATTACGGAAAGCATAAAAAACGGCCCGGCAAAAATGTCGGGCCGTTTTCGTTGTGAACGATATTATCAGTTCTGCTTGGCGGCCTTCTGGGCTTCTTCAAGCTTCTTGCGAGCGTCTTCTGCCTTCTTCTGCATTTCTTCCTGCAGCAGGCGCTGACGCTCCTCGAGCTTCGACTGCTCGATCGGTTCGCCATCGTAAATGCCGGTAAAGCCTTCAAGCGATATCTTGATGGGGTTCGGAGCGCGCTGGAAGTTGACGGAGGTGAAAACCACCTCGCCGCCCTTCTTCAGGCTGGCAAGAACCGCGTCGCTGAGAGCGACTTCGGCGACGCACTTGTCGGGCATGCAGACTGCGTAGTCCAGCTTGGCAGGCTTGCCACCATCGATCTGCATCTGGATGCCGACCGGAATCATGCGAGCGGACGGAACCGAGACCTGAAGGATCTTGCGGTTTACCTTGCCCTTGACGTCAATCAGGCCGACAGCCGTGATCAGCTGACCGTTGTTGGCCGTCAGAAGGTTCTGAACGATGCAGACGTCATTGTCTTCCTGCTTCGTGCAAACCTTGAACCAGCCCTGCGGACGGCCGCCATTGGCCTGCTGTGCGAGGGAAGCAGCCGGCATCGCAGCCACGGCAACGGCACCCGCAAATGCCGACAGCGCAGCCTTTTTTGTGAAATTTGACTTGAAGATCATAGCGATATCGGTCTCCTGAATTCCGGTCATCGAGCGGGCTTTTGCCGCTCGTCATCTCTGGTCAGTCGCCCGCTCTCCTGTTGGGAAAATAAGGCAATTGCATGACCCTTGTCTCCGGACACACCTGTTACAATGCAAGCGACCGGATATCCAGTCTTTCCTTTGTGATTTTGGAAGCAAGCGGCATGTTTTTAAGGGCATCGACAATTGGAAAACATCGCCGACGTGCTAGTTTGCCATGAATCACATGGCATGCTGCGGCGGGAGGTGAACTTTGCGCGCATTGATCCTAGGCTTGTTTACTCTGGCTGCAAGTATCGTCGCAGGCCCGGCGGCCTTTGCCGAGCCGGTTCATGCGATTGCCATGCATGGCCAGCCAGCCCTGCCCGCCGACTTCAAGAATTTCCCTTACGTCAATCCGAACGTCAAAAAGGGCGGGAAGATCTCCTATGGCGTCGTAGGTACGTTCGACAGTCTCAACCCGTTCATCCTCAAAAGCATGCGCACGACGGCGCGTGGCATGCTCGACCCGGAATACGGCAATCTCATCTACGATTCGCTGATGCAGCGCTCACGCGATGAGCCGTTTTCATTATACGGTCTGATCGCGGAAAGTGTCGAATGGGATGACGATCGCAGCTTCATCCAGTTTAATCTCAATCCGAAGGCAAAATGGGCCGACGGACAGCCGATTACGCCGGAAGATGTGATCTTCACCTTCGAGCTCTTCCGGGACAAGGGTCGCGTGCCTTTCAGTACCCGCCTCGACAAAGTGGCGAAGATGGAGAAAGTCGGCGACCGAAGCGTCCGCTTCACCTTCAACGATCAGGCCGACCGGGAGTTTCCACTGCTGATCGCGATGACCCCTATTCTGCCGAAGCATGCGACCGATGTGGCGACGTTCGACCAGACATCGCTGAAATTTCCACTTGGCTCGGGACCGTACCAGGTCGCCGAGGTGAAGGCGGGCGAGCGCATCGTCTACAAGCGCAATCCCGACTATTGGGCAAAGGACCTCCCCTCGAAGGTCGGCTTCGACAATTACGACGAGATTTCGGTCGAGTATTTCTTGCAGGACAATTCGCTGTTCGAAGCCTTCAAGAAAGGTGAAATCGACATCTATTCTGAAGGCAGCCCGACGAAATGGGCGCGGGGTTACAATTTTCCAGCTGTCCAGTCTGGTATAGTAATCAAGGACCAGTTCACGCCGAAAACGCCATCCGGCATGCTGGGGTTCGTCTTCAACACCCGCCGCCCAATGTTTGCCGATGCCAAGCTCCGCCAGGGCCTCGCGATGGTCTTCGACTTCGAATGGGTCAACAAGAACCTCTTCGACAACGCCTACACCCGCACCCAGAGCTTCTGGCAGAATTCCAGCCTCTCCTATCTCGACACTCCGGCTGATGATCGAGAACTCGGGTTGCTGGGCGATATCAGAAACCGCATAAATCCGGCAGTTCTGGATGGGACCTATCGCCTGCCAGTTACCGATGGCACGGGGCGCGACCGCAACGTGCTGCGCGAAGCGGTGACGCTGCTGCGCGAAGCCGGGTATTCTATCAAGGACGGCAAGATGGTCGATGCCAAGGGCACGGCACTTGCCTTTGAGATCATGACCCAGAACGAAGGTCAGGAAAAACTTGCGCTTGCCTATCAGCGCTTCCTGGCAGCTCTAGGCATTGCCGTTTCCGTCCGCACGGTCGATGATTCGCAATACCAGCAGCGCAGCCAGTCCTTCGATTACGACGTCATCGTCAAATCCTTCACATCGTCGCTGTCGCCCGGCATCGAGCAGGTCGGCCGCTGGACATCCGCGGCGCGGGAGCGTCAGGGCAGTGACAATTTCGCAGGTGTGGCTGACAAGGATGTCGATACGCTGGTGAACAACATTCTTCAGGCGCGAACAGTCGAGGATTTCACCGCTGCGGTGCGCGCCCATGACAGGATGCTGGTATCGAACTTCTATCTGGTGCCGCTCTATCATATCTCGGCCCAGTGGCTTGCCCGTCACAAACATATCGGGCGGCCGGAGACCGTTCCGCTCTACGGCTACCAGTTGCCCGTGTGGTGGGACGAGAGCGTTCAATAGCAGTTCGGTCGGGTTGGTATACTGGAGGTAACGCATTGAACCTCGACGGTCGATCTCCTATGTCGCTTGTTCGGAAAGTGCTCGGCGAAGGAAGAAGCAGCATGGAACATGTCGTCATTGATGTCGTATCGGATGTCGTTTGCCCGTGGTGTTATCTCGGCAAGGCACGGCTGGAACAGGCAATTGCCGAGGTCTCCAACGAGATTATTGTCACGGTGAACTGGCGTCCCTACCAGCTCAATCCCGACCTGCCACCTGAGGGCGTCGATCACAAGGCGCATCTCGCCGCCAAGCTCGGCGGAGCGGCGGCTGTTGCCCAAGCCCATGAACGGTTGACGGAACTCGGTCGCCAGGACGGGATCGCTTTCGATTTCGATGCGGTGAAGATCAGCCCGAACACGCTCGATGCCCACCGCTTGCTGCGCTGGGCGGCAAATGAAGGCCGACAGAACGAAATCGCTTCCGCCCTGTTCCGTGCCTATTTCGAAGAGGGGCGAAATGTCGGCGATCGCGCCGTACTGAACGACGTGGCCGCCAAGGCAGGGCTGGATACCGCTGTGATCGACGTGCTCTTGTCGTCGGATGCAGACAAGGACGCGATTGGCGAGGAAATCGCCATGGCGCGCGATATGGGCGTTAGCGGCGTTCCTTGTTTCATCATCGACAATAAATACGCCGTCATGGGTGCGCAGCCCGCCGATGTTCTCGTCAATGCTTTCCGGGAAATTGCAACCATGAAGGACCCGAAGCAGGTCAATTGAGTGCACACTGTCGACCTTCCCAGATGACGATAAAAAGCCGACATCCTCCCCTCCGTCATGCTCGTGCTTGACCCGAGTATCTATCGCCGCCTCCGCATATGAG
Organism: Pararhizobium capsulatum DSM 1112; assembly: GCF_030814475.1. Classification (NCBI taxonomy): domain Bacteria; kingdom Pseudomonadati; phylum Pseudomonadota; class Alphaproteobacteria; order Hyphomicrobiales; family Rhizobiaceae; genus Pararhizobium; species Pararhizobium capsulatum. The sequence goes on from NZ_JAUSVF010000001.1 coordinate 2,578,148, forward strand.
ACGGCTCAGCAGATCCTTGGGTCAAGCCCAAAGATGACGCAGAGAGGGAAGGCAAGGCTTATCCAGCAAGCTCTGACAGCGTCGTCAAGCTTCCTTTGCCAGAGCGGCAAGCTGGGTCATCAAGACGGCAGCGCCGGAAAGCCGCTTTTCTGGTGTGGGGAAATCCCGCTGCAGGAACAGGCTCTGGTCAGGTCTGATCCTGGCAAGTATCCCCTGCTTGGCAATATAGCCGACGAGAGCTGCCGGGTTCGGGAACTCGCGATGGCGGAAATGAACCACCACACCCTTCGGCCCTGCATCCAGCTTCTCAACGTTTGCCGTGCGGCAGAGCGATTTGATATAGACGATCTTCAAGAGATGCTGCACCTCCAGCGGCAAAGGCCCGAAACGGTCGATCAGTTCGGCGCCAAAGGAATCGATTTCCTGGAGATCGGTGATCTCGCCCAGGCGACGGTAGAGCCCGAGACGCAGATGCAGGTCGGGCACGTACTCGTCCGGGATCATGACCGGCGTGCCGACCGAAATCTGTGGCGACCATCCGGTGTCGATGATCTCTTCCTCGCCCTTCAGTTCGGCAACGGCTTCCTCCAGCATCTGCTGGTAGAGCTCGAAACCGACTTCCTTGATGTGGCCCGACTGCTCGTCTCCCAGCAGGTTCCCTGCCCCGCGGATATCGAGGTCATGGCTGGCAAGCTGGAAGCCGGCGCCCAGCGTGTCGAGGGACTGCAGCACCTTCAGGCGACGCTCCGCCATACCCGTCAGCTTCTTGTTGACGGGAAGCGTGAACAGCGCGAAGGCGCGGACCTTGGAACGGCCGACACGTCCACGCAGCTGATAGAGCTGCGCCAGACCGAACATATCTGCACGATGCACAATCAGCGTGTTGGCGGTCGGCACGTCCAGACCGGATTCAACGATCGTCGTCGATAGCAGCACATCGTAGCGGCCTTCGTAGAAGGCATTCATGATGTCTTCGAGTTCCGTCGCCGGCATCTGGCCGTGAGCGACAGCGACCTTCAGTTCAGGCACGCTGGACTGCAGGAATTCATGGATTTCCGAGAGATCGCTAAGACGGGGGCAGACATAGAAGCTTTGACCACCCCGGTAATGCTCGCGCATCAGAGTTTCACGGATCACCAGTGCATCGAAGGGCGAGATGAAGGTGCGCACGGCCATGCGATCGACCGGTGGCGTGGTGATCAACGACAGCTCACGCACGCCGGTCAAAGCCAGCTGCAACGTACGCGGGATCGGCGTCGCCGAGAGCGTCAGCACGTGCACATCGGATTTCAGCTCCTTTAGCCGCTCCTTGTGCTTCACGCCAAAATGCTGCTCCTCGTCGATAATCAGCAGACCGAGATTGGCAAACTTGATCGACGAACCGAGCAAGGCATGCGTGCCGACAACGATATCCGTCTTGCCTTCCGCGACTTCCTTCTTGGTCAATGCCAGTTCCTTCGAACCAACAAGCCGCGAAGCCTGAGCGATGCGCACCGGCAGCCCGCGAAACCGCTCGGAGAAGGACTTGAAATGCTGGCGGGAAAGCAACGTCGTCGGCACGACGACAGCCACCTGAATACCGTTCATAGCCGCTACGAAAGCAGCCCGAAGCGCGACTTCCGTCTTGCCGAAGCCGACATCGCCGCAGACCAGACGATCCATCGGTCGTCCCGCGGCAAGATCGTCGCGCACGGCTTCGATGGAGGTCATCTGGTCCTCGGTTTCTTCATAAGGGAAGCGGGCGGCGAACTCGTCATAGAGCCCCTCCGGCGTCGTCAGCACCGGCGCGCGGCGCGTCAGGCGCTCTGCGGCAATGCGGATGAGGCCACCGGCCATGTCCAGAAGGCGCTTCTTGAGCTTGGCCTTGCGCGCCTGCCACGCGACACCGCCGAGCTTGTCGAGCATCGCGTCGCTGCCCTCAGAGCCGTAGCGCGAGAGAAGGTCGATGTTTTCGACAGGGAGAAAGAGTTTGGCATCGTCGGCGTAGACAAGTTCAAGGCAGGCATGCGGAGCACCCGCGGCCTCGATTGTGCGCAGGCCGACGAAACGGCCGATGCCGTGTTCGGCATGGACGACAATGCTGCCCTCGTCGAGACCGGCGACCTCGGCGATGAAATCGGCGCCACGGCGTCGGCGTTTCGACCGACGCACCATGCGGTCGCCGAGAATATCCTGTTCACCGATAACAACGAGATTTCCAGTCTCAAAACCGCTTTCCAGATTGAGAACGGCCGACCCCGCCTCTCCTGCTTTCAGCAAGGCAACATCGGCAAGATTCGCTACCGGCTGGATATTGCCCAGCCCGTGCTCCACCAGTACCTGCAATAGGCGATCGAGGGAGCCCTCGGACCACGCCGAAATCAGCACCTTTGCGCCCTTCGAGCGGCGATCGGCGATATACTTCACGGCCTGATCGAAGACGTTGACGCGCTCGTTGTCGGGTGTGCCTTCCGTTGCATTCTTCGCCCAGCGCACGCCAAGGCGCGCATCAATGGTCACAACCTGCCGCGCTTCACCCTCATGCTCGATGAAAGGTGAGAGGCGAATCGCCTGTCGCGACAGGAGCGCGGCGTTGAATGATTCAGCGCCCAGATAGAGCATTTCCGGCGGGATCGGCTTGTAAGGCGTTCCCTGCGTTATCGCCTTCTTTCCGGGATTGGCCGATTCCTGCCGGGCTTCGTAATAGTCCTGAATAAGTTTGCTGCGCTCGGCCGCGGCCTCGCGAACCACATGGTCGGTGACAATCCTGAAGTCGGCCAAGTAGTCGAAGACCGTTTCCAAGCCATTGTAAAACAACGGAAGCCAGTGCTCCATGCCGGCGTAGCGCCGCCCCTCGGAGACCGCTTGATAAAGAGCATCGTCACGGGTCGTCGCGCCGAAGAGCGACAGATAGCCGGTGCGGAAATGGCTGATCGTCTCGGGCGTCAGTGACACTTCGCTCATCGGGCTAAGATCGAGTGAATTGGCCTGCCCGGTGGTGCGCTGGCTTGCCGGATCGAAGAAGCGGATCGTCTCCAGCGTGTCGCCAAAGAAATCCAGGCGTACGGGCTGCTCGCTGCCCGGCACGAAGACATCGAGAATGCCGCCGCGAACCGCGAATTCCCCGACTTCGCGAACCGTGGCAACCCGCTCGAAACCGTTGCGTTCCAGGCGGGCCGCGATGTCGTCCATCCGGATCGTGCTGCCAGGACGAGCCGAGAATGCCAGCCCTTCGATGACGGATTTCGGTGCCATCTTCTGCAGGGCGGCATTGACAGTCACGAGCACGATCGCCGCATGCGGCTTCTGCGCATGGGCGATAAGGCCGCTCAAGGCAGCAAGCCGGCGCGCGGAGATATCTGCACTGGGCGAGACGCGGTCATAGGGCAAACAGTCCCAGCCCGGCAGGGTGAGGACAGGGATGTCGGGTGCGGCGAAGCCGAGCATCTGTTCGAGATTGGCAATCCGTTGGCCATCGGACAGGATATAGGCCACGGGGCCGTTGGAGCGCGCCAGCTCTGCGAGAATCATCGGCTCGACACCGGATGGCACCGGGCCGATTGTCAATTCGCGCGAGACGGAAGCAATCTTTTTCGGGTCAAAGCCCGCGATCATGGACATCAACCGTTCCTATCGGGATGGTTCTCTTCAAAATCGGGGCGATAGGACGCAATGCGCTCAAATAGAGGTGTGCGAAACCTGTCCGGCAGCGGCTTCTCGCCGGTGATCCACTTCACCAGATCATTGTCCTCTTCCGCCATGATCGTTTCCAGCTCGTCGAGCGTCTCTTCCGGCAAGTCGGCAATCTCGGCCTCGGCAAATTGCCCGAAAACGAGATCCATTTCGCGAAGCCCACGGTGCCAACAGCGAAAAAGGATACGGCGGCGGCGCGGATCGAGATCGGCGCTGGTGCGCGAGATGCCAGTCATGAACCAAGTCCTTCCTGCCGCGGGCGCGTTTGGCGATCGAGCCAGCGCCGGCGGTTCCGTCTGGCTCTATAAACACTGAAAAGGCGATTGTCAGCCTTGCCAAAGACCGTTTCCTCGTTTCAGTCTCCCGTCATGCGTCCGCTTCTGCTCGATCCTCTCTTTGCGCCCCTCGATACGCTTTCCGGCATCGGCCCGAAAGCCGGTGAACTTTACGCACGCCTGCTCGGCCGCGAGAGCATCGACGACTGCCGCGTCATCGATCTCGTCTTTCATGCCCCCTATTCGCTGATCGATCGCCGCGAGCAGCCCGGGATCGCGCGCGCACCGCAGGGCGCGACGGTTACCATCAAGGCGCGGGTCGATCGCCATCAACCGCCGCCGCCCGGTCGCAGCAATCAGCCTTACCGTGTGTTTCTGCACGACGAGACAGGCGAACTTGCGCTGACATTCTTCCGCGCCAAGGGGAACTGGCTGGAGAGGGCGCTGCCGGTCGATGAGACAGTGATAGTCAGCGGCAAGGTCGACTGGTTCAACGGTCGCCCCTCGATGGTGCATCCGGATTACATGGTGCGGGAGGCCGATGCCGCAAACCTGCCATTGGTTGAGCCCGTCTACAGCCTGACTGCAGGTCTTTCCGCCCGCATTCTGCGAAAACAGATCGAGACGGCGTTGCAACGGCTTCCGGAATTCCCGGAGTGGCTGGATGAAGCGCTTATCGAAAAACGGCATTTTCTGTCCACCCGCGACAGCTTCCTGCAACTCCATGAGCCGCACGAAGCAGCCGATATCGATCCGCAGGCCCCGGCGCGCAGGCGGCTTGCCTATGACGAATTCCTGGCCGGGCAGCTTTCGCTTGCACTTGTACGCCAGCGCTTGCGGCGGGTCGCAGGCACACCGGTCAAGGCCACCGGGAAGCTGAGCGGCGCAGTACTGTCCGCCCTTCCCTTTTCCCTCACCGACAGCCAACAAGCCGCCATTGCCGATATTCTCTCCGACATGGCCGGCAACGAGCGCATGCTGCGACTGCTGCAGGGCGACGTCGGGTCCGGCAAGACGGCCGTCGCACTCATGTCGATGCTTGCGGCGGTCGAATCCGGCGGGCAGGCCGTTCTTATGGCCCCGACCGAAATCCTTGCGCGTCAGCACTATGCGACCCTGTCGAAGATGGCGGCTCCCGCTGGGCTGACGATCGATGTTCTCACCGGGCGGACCAAGGGACGGGAACGGCAGGCGATCGAAGAGCGTATCGCCTCCGGTGAAACCGATATCGTCGTAGGCACCCACGCGCTCTTCCAGGACAGCGTGATCTACAGGAACCTGCTCCTTGCGGTCGTGGACGAACAGCATCGCTTCGGCGTGCATCAGCGGCTGCGGCTGACGGCAAAAGGTATCTCCCCGCACATGCTGGTCATGACCGCAACACCGATCCCACGGACATTGGTTCTGGCAGCCTTCGGCGACATGGACGTGTCGAAGCTGACCGAGAAGCCGGCTGGTCGCAAGCCGATCCAGACCGTCACCATCCCGACGGAGCGTACCGGCGATGTCATCGAGCGGCTGCGCACGGCCATTGCCGAAGGCAAAAAGGCCTACTGGATCTGCCCACTCGTCGAGGAATCCGAAAATTCCGATCTGATGTCAGCGGATGAGCGGTTTCAGACACTGAAAAGCAGTCTCGGCCCTGAAATCGGTCTGGTGCACGGCAGAATGAACGGCGCCGAGAAAGATGCCGTCATGCTCGCCTTCAAGAATGGCGAAATCCGGCTTCTGGTCGCCACTACGGTGGTCGAGGTCGGCGTCGATGTCCCGGATGCGACAATCATGGTGATTGAGCATGCCGAGCGTTTCGGTCTTGCCCAGCTTCATCAGTTGCGGGGGCGCGTCGGGCGTGGCGACGAGGCTTCGACCTGCATCCTTCTCTACAAGGGACCGCTTAGCGAAAACGGCCGTGCACGCCTGTCCATCCTGCGCGATACCGAGGACGGCTTCGTCATCGCCGAGGAGGATCTGAAACTGCGTGGCGAAGGCGAGCTTCTGGGAACACGCCAGTCCGGAACGCCAGGCTTCCGCATCGCCAGTCTGGAGGCCCACGCCGATCTTCTTGAAATTGCGCGAAAAGATGCCGCCTATGTGCTCGAAAAGGATCCTGAACTGACGTCACCACGCGGGGAAGCCCTGCGCACCTTGCTCTACCTGCACCGCCGGGACGAAGCGATCCGCTTTCTCAGGGCCGGCTGAGGAAACGTTTGGGCTTAGGGTTCTGAAGCGGAGCCTGAGGCTGAAGCGTCGCAGGCAATTGCTCAGGCACCACAAGGCCTCCGGAAATCAGCATCTTGGCCGCATCCTCGGCGCTCATGTCGAGCAGCACGATTTTGTCGCGTGGTACGAAGATCAGAAAACCAGCCGTCGGAACCGGTGTCGGCGGCAGGAAGACTGCGACCATGTCGAGGCCACGATCGGAGAACTTGACGGCCACTTCGCCCTTGGCGTCTGTTGCGACAAAAACCAGCGACCACAAACCGGGGCTTGGGTATTCGATCATACCGGCCCTTTTGAAGGAATTAGACTGATCCTGAAGCACGGTCTGGAAGATCTGTTTCAAGCCCTTGTAGATGGTACGGACCAGTGGCGTGCGGGCAAGCAGCGATTCGCCGAAACCGACGACGCTGCGACCGATCAGGTTGGCCGCGAAAAAGCCGACGAGCGTGATCAGCAGCAATGCCGTCAAAAGGCCGAAGCCGGGGACCGGATAAGGAAGAAAATTGTCGGGATTGTAGTCGAACGGCAGGTAAGGTTTTACCCAGCTGTCTGCCCAGAGAATGAAGGACCATGTGATCCAGGCCGTAATCGCCAGAGGAGCACAAATGATCAGCCCGGTCAGAAAGTAATTCCGCAACCGGGTTGCCAAAAATCCGCGTGCCGGCTTGTCCGTCATGCTGTTTCGCTAGCTCGTACTGCCGTGAAAGGCCGGGTGATACCGCACCATGCCGGACGCCGGGGCCGAGGACAAGGGCAGCGCAAGAAAATATTGCGGCGCACAAACGCGGCCGCTGTCAACGACCGTATCGGTTCCCGATCGCCATCCCACCCCGAACGGTTGATCACTCGACGGTGACCGACTTTGCCAGATTGCGCGGCTGGTCGACGTCCGTCCCCATGAAGACGGCGGTGTGATAGGCAAGCAGCTGGATCGGCAGCGAAAAGATCATCGGCGCGATGATCTCGTCGACAACAGGCAGGACGATCGTGCTCATCGTCTCGAGCTTTGAGGCCGCCGCGCCTTTTTCGTCAGTGATGAAGATGATGCGGCCGCCGCGAGCCGCGACTTCCTGCATGTTGGAAACGGTCTTCTCGAAGAAGCGGTCGTGTGGGGCGATGACGATCACCGGCATGTTTTCGTCGATCAAGGCGATCGGACCGTGCTTGAGTTCACCGGCAGCATAGCCTTCGGCATGGATATAAGAGATTTCCTTGAGCTTCAGCGCGCCTTCCATTGCCAATGGATAGCTGGTGCCGCGGCCGAGATAGAGCACATCACGGCACTTAGACAGTTCGCGCGCCAGGCTCTCCATCTTGGGCTGAATGCTGTTCAGCACAGACGACATGATCCGCGGCATCTCCGTCAGATGGCGAACAAGGCGCTCTTCCTCCTGTCGCGATACGGTGCCGCGAGCGCGGCCGGCGCCAATGGCAAGGGCGGCAAGGACCGCCAGCTGGCAGGTGAATGCCTTGGTCGAGGCAACGCCGATCTCGGGACCCGCCATGATCGGGAACACCGCGTCCGATTCACGGGCAATGGTGGATTCCCTTACGTTCACCACCGCGCCGATCTGCAAGCCTTCATCCTTGCAGTAGCGCAGCGACGCAAGCGTGTCGGCCGTTTCCCCGGATTGGGAAATGAACAGGGCGGCCGATTGGGGCGAAAGCGGAATATCGCGGTAGCGGAACTCGGAGGCGACATCCGCCTCAACCGGTAGCCGCGCGTATCGCTCGAACCAGTATTTGCCGATGAGGCCGGCAAGATAGGCCGTACCACAGGCAGAAATTGCCAGGCTCTGGACCTTGGCGAAGTCGATCGAGACAGCTTCGAGATCGATCCGGTTTTCAATCAGATCAACATAGTGACCAAGAGCGCGCGAAATTACTTCGGGCTGTTCATAGATTTCCTTTTCCATGAAGTGCTTGTGGTTGCCCTTATCGACCATATAGGCCGCCGCAACCGAGACCTGCCGAGGGCGTTCAACCCGGTTACCGTCATGGTCGAGAATCTCGACGCCATCGCGATTGAGCACGGCCCAGTCGCCGTCGATCAGATAGGTGATTTCGTTGGTAAAGGGCGAAAGCGCGATAGCATCGGAGCCGAGGAACATTTCGCCTTTGCCGTAACCGACAGCCAGCGGCGGGCCGCTGCGTGCAGCCATGATCGTGTCGGGTGCATCCTCGAAGATCACCGCCAGCGCATAGGCGCCGGTTACCCGTCGAAGCATTGCCTGCATGGCCTCGCGGTAACCAAGTCCGTCGCGACGGTACTTTGCCAAAAGCTGGGCAACGACTTCCGTATCGGTCTGGGTCTTGAACGTCGCACCTGCGCCGCCCAGTTCATCCTTGATCTCGGAGAAATTCTCGATGATGCCGTTGTGGACGACCGCCACGCCATCGGTGAAATGCGGGTGGGCGTTGTTTTCCGTCGGTGCGCCGTGCGTCGCCCAGCGCGTGTGGGCAATGCCAATATTACCTGCCAGCGGCTCCGCCTGCAGTCTGGTCTCAAGATTGACGAGCTTGCCCTCGGCGCGCCGCCGCTCGAGCTTTCCATCATGGATGGTGGCGACACCGGCGGAATCATAGCCGCGATATTCAAGCCGTTTCAGCGCATCGACCAGCCGCTCCGACACAGCTCGATCCCCGACGATGCCAACGATCCCACACATATTTATCTCCGCATATCTGGCAGCCCCGAACCGCCATTCCCGCCAATAGCACGCCTACGCTCAAATGTAAGAATGCAATAACACTCTGAATTCCTGCACATTTTCGCCGTTAAATCCATTCCGATTTAAGGCGTAGCGCAGTGGTAGCCGATCTATCGAAATGCGCAATCGGCAGTGAACTCACTTTCAGTTTCAGATTTTAACGAAGTCCCTGCAGCCTTATTCAGCGCTGCTTTTCTTCCGCTCGGCCTTTTCCGCCAGATACTGTTCGCGCAGGACCTTTGCCCTGCCCGGCTTGATCGTCTGATGCGCCCGCCCGAAGGCCACCGCGTCGGCGGGAACATCGTCAGTGATGACACTGCCGGATGCGACAAGGGCGCCGTCCCCCACGGATACAGGCGCGACCAGAGAGGAGTTGGAGCCGATAAAGGCATTGGCGCCGATCTGGGTGATGTGCTTGTTCACCCCGTCATAATTGCAGGTGATCGTGCCGGCGCCGATATTGGTCTTTGCGCCCACGAAAGCGTCGCCGATGTAGGTCAGGTGATTGACCTTGGCGCCTGCGCCAATCTCCGCCTTCTTGACCTCACAGAAGTTGCCGACTTTCGAATCGGGGCCAAGGTTTGCACCCGGACGCAGCCGTGCGTAGGGTCCGACGGTCGCGCCGGCGCCAACATGCGCGCCTTCGAGATGTGAAAAAGCATGAATGACGGCGCCGCTTTCGATGGTCACGCCGGGACCGAAAACGACATTCGGCTCGATCAGTACATCTTGAGCAATTGCTGTGTCATAGGCGAGAAACACCGTTTCCGGAGCGATCATGGAAACACCGGATACCATCAGCTCATGACGGCGGCGGCGCTGCCATACGGCTTCGATGCCAGCGAGTTCGGCACGATTGTTGCAGCCCATGAGTTCGGTCTCTGGCGCCGCCACCGCAATCGCTGAACCGCCAGCAGCATTCGCGACCTCGACGATATCCGTCAGATAATACTCGCCCTTGGCATTGGCATTGCCGATCTTCTCGATCAACGACAAGGCCTTGCGTCCATCGATGGCCATCAGGCCGCCGTTGCAGTAGGTAATCTTGCGTTCCGCCTCGCTTGCATCCTTCTCTTCGCGGATGGCGACGAGCGCACCGTTCTCGACGATCAAACGGCCGTAGCCGGTCGGGCTGGTAGTCTCGAAACCGATCACGACGACGTCATTGCCCTCAGCCAATCCCTTGCGGGCGGCCAGAAGTGGCGCAGCAGTGATCAACGGTGTATCCCCGAAAACCACGAGAATGTCGTCATAACCATCGGCGATTGCGGCGCCGGCGGCGAGAACAGCATGGGCGGTCCCAAGACGTTCGGTCTGCAGGTAGGAGGAAACGGCCATCTCGTCCCGACGGGCGACCTTTTCAACAGCTTCAGCGTCACGGCCTAGAACCAGCGCCGTCGCAGAGATACCGGCCTCCGCCAGCGATTCCATGACATGCGCGATCATCGGGCGACCGCCGATCGGATGCAGCACCTTCGACATCGAGGATTTCATACGGGTGCTTTCCCCCGCAGCAAGCACGATCGCCAGACATGAGCGCTCCATGCCGATTCTCCCTTATTGGCAATGCAGGACGCAAAATGAGTCCAGGCACCTCATAATTTCATCGCCGGTTCCATATCAGGAAGAGATTGCGAGAACCATAACTCTCGCTGAAAGACCTGTCCGTTAACCGGGCTAAAACTCGATCCTGCCATAACTTGCCCATGCCGATCACATCCGCCAGCGCCGCACGCGCGCATTGACTGCGGACTAAAACAGCGATGCGCGGCGCGGAAGGAGATGACGATGCAGGCTTCCACGGATATCGCCCCTGCATTGGGCCAGGGAAACAGTCTCAAGAAGGTTGTTTTCAGCCCGATATTCTTTTTGATCATCGTCGTGTTTCTTCTGGTGCCGCTCGCTCTCGTGAGAACGATCCCGATACCGCTCGGCGCGATGTTCTGGGATCAGTATCTCTATATTGATGCGGCAAATCGCATTGCCGGCGGACAGGTGCCGGGTGTCGACTTTTTCGCCCCGGTCGGGAGCCTCGGTTATTACCTTTTCGCGGGCTTGATAAAGCTGTTTCCGAACGGTGCGATCCTGCTTCTGTCCAACTGGTCGCTGCTGGCGGTAACCGCCCCTCTCACGGCGCTCGTGCTTTTCGACGCCCAGAAACGTTCGCACGCAACGGCCTGGGCGCTCCTTCTGCCGTTCCTGGTGTTTTCGCTTCTGCCGTTCAATACCGGTGACTTTTATCCATTCCCGGGTACGGATGGCTTCGGGATCTACAACCGCCAGGTCTGTCAGCTTCTGTATGTGCTTGCCGCCGCTCTGTGTTTCCTGCGCGCGCCAGCCCTTCTTGGCATCGTTGTTGCGCTCGCGATGCTGACGTTGCTTTTCGTCAAGGTGACGGGCGTCGTGTCGGGGGTACTGCTCTGCGCGATGGCATTTGCAGCAGGCCGCCTGCCTTTTCGGGTCGCGCTGCTGTCCGGCCTCGTCTTTTTTCTTGCGATCGGACTCCTTGAAATATCGTCTGGCATCGTTTCAGCCTATGCCGACGATATGATCGCTTTGCTCGTTCTAAATGACACCAGCCTTCTGCCGCGACTGTTGCAGAGTGCGTCGATCAACTTCGGCATCATAGCGAGTGCCGGCCTTCTCGCCGTTGCCCTTTTCGTCATCGATCGGGAAAAAATCTCGAAAGACTGGACGTTATTCCGCTCAACCCCGAGCGCAACGACCGTTTCTCATCTGCTAGACCAGAACTGGCTCTGGCTGGCTGCCTTTCTTCTCGCCGGGCTCCTGTTTGAAAGCCAGAATACCGGTAGCCAGGCCTTCATCTTTCTGTGGCCGCTCGTGCTTGCCATCCTGATCGATGTTTATCGCGTCCGAGGTTCCTCCCCGGCTTTTATGGTTGCCGGCGTACTTGCGATGGCCGCCATGCTGCCGCCTCTCGTCACGATCGCGCAGAAGACGGCGCGGTCGACAATCGGAAGTGTCAACGACATCACCCTGGAAAACCGCAACCTCAAGACGCTCGGCGCCGTCTCTCTTCGTCCGGTATTCGTGACACGCGCGGAGCGGATGCATGTGAACTATATCGCTCATCGCAACACGTATGAAGAAATCGCCAGAGCGGGTGAACTTCCGGCAAACCTGCTCTACAGTGACTTCGACTTCTATTGGCTTTGGTTGCAGACCATAGACGACGCCATTGACGCACTAAAAGCTCATGAAACTGCCGGAAATGTCCGTTTCGAAACCATGATGTCCATCGATTTCACCAATCCGTTTCCCTGGCTGATGGACAGGCAGGCGCCGCATGCCATCACAATCGGCGCCGATCCATTCCGCGCCGTACCTCCGCCAAACGAGAAGGTTGCCAAGGCCGTCGCTGCCGTGGACATTGCACTCCTGCCCACCTGCCCGCCAACAACCGCGCGCCGAGCGCTGCTCGGCCTCTACGAGCCGTTCCTGAAAGATGACCATACCCGCATCCAATTGACGCCCTGCTACGATGCCTTCGTGCGAAACGCTCTGATGGCAAAATAGGCTTATTCCGAGACAAGCCGGCTTTCGCTCAAAAGGCCGCTTTCATCAAGGATGGGATAGGCAACCGAGACGATATGCGCGTTTACGCGCTTGAGGTCGCGAAGCATGTCGAGGTGAAGCGAGCTGGTTTGCAGACTGTCGGCGCGACCATGTCGCAACCGCTCCAGATGGCGCTCCGATGAACGCTTTTCCATATGCCTGACATTGACCTTGACCTCGACCAGATGGCGCGCCAGATCGGCATTGCGCGTGACAAAAATCGTCTGGGCAATACGCAGGTTGTCAATCGTCAGGTCAAACAGGCTCTTGAGCTCCTGATAGCCCTCCTCCGAGAACTTGAGGCCATTTTCGACCTTCTTGACGACTTGTTCGGCCAATCCCTTTTCGATGATGTCGCCGATGTGCTCCAGGTTGATCGCATAGTCTATGATGACGATCGAGCGCCGGCCGTTCTCCCCGTCGAGACCATTTGCGCCGAGGCGTGACAGATAGATTTTAACCTCCTGCTGGAGCCTGTCGACTTCGCCTTCAAGTTTTTCGATATCGCGCAGCTGGTCCAGGTCGTTCCGGTTGAAGGCATCCATCGTATGAATAAGCATCGACTCGATCAGGTCGCCGACGCGAAGTACTTCGCGCGTCGCGCCCGAGAGAGCAATAACCGGCGTGGCCAGAGCCTTCTCGTCGAGGAAGCGCGGCCCGCTTTCAGGCTTTGGTTCATCCGGGATAGGTTTGAGCATAATGTTTGAAAGGACGCTCGAAAGCGGCCACGCCAGGATGGCGAGCGCCACATTAAATGCAAGGTGGATATCGACAGGCAGATTCTCCGCCGGGATCGGCGAAGTCTGAAGGTAGGACGCGAATGTCGAAGCCACCGGCAACGCGATCAGGCATCCTATGGCACGCACAAGAAGATTGCCTGTCGTCACACGCCTGGTCGAGGCTGGCGCACCGAGTGTTGTCATGACCGGTGGCACTGCACCGCCGAGATTGGCGCCCAACACGAGAGCGATCATCAGACTGGAGGAAAGGATACCTGTCGTTGACAGGGAAAGGATCAGCACGACCACTGCAAGGCTGGATGACGACAGAAAGGCAAGCACCGCAGAAAAGAGCAGCGCCACAGGAAGCGCGCCATCCAGCAAACCGATAAAAGCCGCGAGCGCCGGTGATGCCCGCATTGGTTCCGTCGCGATCCCCAGGAGATGCAGCGACAAAAGCATCAAACCAATGCCGACGAGAGCAGCCCCGCCGCCCTGTTGCGCACTTGATCTTCCGCTTCGGTGAAGAATGACGCCGGCGAGGATAAGAAGCGGTGACAGCCAGTCTACGCCGCGCGAGACGATCCACGCTGTGACAGCCGTTCCAACATTGGCCCCTAGCAGGACGACTTGGGCCATGCGGGCCTGTACGAGCCCCTTTTCGACGAACGAAGCGATCATCAAGGCCGTAGCGGTGGAACTCTGCAGAGCGACCGTGGCGACGAAGCCGCTTGCAAATGAACGCAAGGAGCCGCTGGTACCCCGGGCGAGCCCCGTACGCAACTTGATGCCGAAGGCTCTGGTGACGCCTTCTTTTACTTGAGACAACCCAAACAGCAGAAGGGCTATCGCGCCAAACAGGCTTATCATCACTGCCATTGAGCCCATGAGATATTCTACTGCCCCTTTCAACCGGGCCGCCGAAGCGGTGACTCGGTTAATTTTCCCTGTGTCGCCGCCAGGCAATTAAGCCTCACATCGACGATTTTACTAGAGAATATTCGCTTGCCGGCTAACAATTCCGACACGCCAAAGCCATTCTGCGCCGCATCCAAGGCGATCGGTTTTGCGAAAGCTGGCTGAACGTAGCCTTCGACAACCCCTGGCCACCTCTTCATGAGGCTTGGCACAATATTTTTTGGGCTTTGTGACACTTCTCATCCGAGCGGCTTTGTTTTAAGGAACGGGACCAACCGTCATCCGGCGGACACGAAATGCCACGAGGTATGCAATCCGATGCTTGAACTCCTGAGAAACGCCTCCAAGACCTGGGTCATTAAAGGCTTGATGGTCATTCTTGTGATTTCATTCGGCATATGGGGTGCATCGACCTCCATCGTCCATACCGGGTCTGACGCCGTGGTCACTGTCGGTGACGTCAAGGTATCGCCCAGCGACTTCCGTCTCGCCTATGAGCGGCAGATCGCCCAGCTCTCTCGCCAGTTCGGCACCAGGCTGACACGCGACCAGGCCCGAGCCTTCGGCGTCGAGTCGCAGGTTTATTCCCAGCTCGTTGCAGGGGCCACACTGGATCAGCTCTCGGAGGACATGAACCTCGGCCTTTCCCAGGATCGCCTCGCAACCCTCATTAGCGAAGACCCGGCCTTCCATGGCGTCAATGGCCAGTTCGATCGGTTGACCTTCTCCAGCGTCCTGCGCAATGCCGGCCTGCGAGAACAGGACTATATCAACAATCGCAGCCAGGTTGCCGTGCGCTCGCAGATCGTCGAAGCCCTCTCCGATGGCTATTCCGCGCCAAAGATCCTGACCGAAGCCCTGCACCAATATCGCAACGAAGCCCGCGATCTCGATTATCTGCTTTTGTCCAATGCCAATATCGATCCGATCAAGGCTCCGGCAGACGACGTTCTCACGCCGTGGTTCGAAACCCACAAGGCCGAATATCGCGCGCCCGAGTTCCGCCGCCTCGCCTATGTGAAGCTTGAGCCTGCTGATATCGCCGATCCGAAGACGGTCACCGACGAGGAGCTTCGCGCGGATTACGACAAGCGCAAGGATAGCTTCAGCGCCGCCGAAATCCGCACGATCGAACAGCTCGCGTTCCCCTCGCGCGAAGCAGCTGATGAAGCGGCCGGGAAGCTCGCTGCCGGCACGTCCTTTGATGACGTCGTTACCGAACAGGGCAAGACCAGCACGGACGTTCTGCTCGGTGATTTCACCCGTGATCGTGTTCCGGATGCCAAGATTGCCGATGCGGCCTTTGCCGTCACGCTCGATGGCGGCGTAACGCCAGTTGTCGATGGTGCCTTCGGCCCGGTCATCCTGCGCGTTTCCAACATCAAGCCGGCGACCGTGAAGACCTTCGATGAAGCCAAGGAAGAGTTGCGCCAGGAAGTCGCGCTTTCCAACGCCGCCAACGAGATCATGGGTATCCATGACAAGTTCGAGGATGCACGGGTTTCCGGCGCCACCATGCAGGAAGCGGCGAGCCAATCGGGTCTGAAGCTCGTTGTCATCAATGCGATCGATGCACGCGGCAATGACGCGGACGGCGAGCCTGTTGCCGGCATTCCGGAAGCCAAGGCGCTGCTTGAAGAAGCCTTTAAAGCCGAGGTGGGTGGCGAAACGCTGCCGGTCAATCTCGGCCGTGATGGTTATGTCTGGTTCGATGTCGAGGAAGTCACCCCGTCGCGCGACCGCACCCTTGATGAAGCCCGCGAGAAAGTGGTCGCGGACTGGACGGCTGAACAGCAGCGCAAGGCCTTAGCAGCCAAGGCCGAAGAGCTGAAGGCGCGCGTTCAAAAGGGCGAAACGCTTGCTGCGATCGCCACGGAGCTTGGCATTGCCGTAGAAACCAAGACCGGTCTGCGGCGCTCGTCCGACGACGCCGCTCTGAGCCCGGCAGCCGTCACAGCTGCCTTCAGCGGCCCCGAGGGTACTGTTGCCAATGCAGCCGGTGTCGGTGGGGAGGGCCAGATCCTTCTCAAGGTTACCGCCGTGAACCCGGATGCTCCGGTCAATGCGCTCGACAGCGACGATCGGCAGATTGACGCCGTTGCGCGCTCAAGCGGTGATGACATCCTTGACCAGATGGTGACCGAGCTGCAGACCGGCTATGGTGTATCGATCAACCAGCAACTCGCCGAGACTTCGCTGGCCCGGCAATAAAATATGACGAGGATGCATTCATGCCGGATTTGAAGCCTTTCATCGCGAAGGCGGCCGCAGGTGAAGCGCTGGATCGCACCGATGCGCGCGCAGCCTTCGAAATCATCATGTCCGGCGAGGCAACCCCGTCGCAGATCGGCGGCTTCCTGATGGCGCTGCGCGTGCGCGGCGAAACCGTTGACGAAATCGTCGGAGCCGTCGCGGCCATGCGCGCGCGCATGCTGACAGTCGAGGCGCCTGCCGACGCAATTGATATTGTCGGAACCGGGGGCGACGGCGCCGGCACCTACAATATCTCCACGCTGGCTGCTCTCATCGTCGCCGGCGCCGGCGTGCCCGTCGCCAAGCACGGCAATCGGGCACTCAGCTCGAAGTCCGGCACGGCGGACGCCCTCTCCTGCCTCGGCGTAAAGCTCGATATCGGACCCGAGGCCATCTCCCGCAGCATTGCTGAAGCCGGGCTCGGCTTCATGTTCGCCCAGCAGCATCATTCGGCGATGCGGCATGTCGGCCCGACTCGGGTTGAACTCGGAACCCGTACGATCTTCAATCTGCTCGGCCCGCTTTCAAACCCGGCGGGTGTCACCCAGCAGCTTGTCGGCGTCTTTGCACCCCGCTGGCTGGTTCCGATTGCCGAGGTGCTGCGTGATCTCGGCTCGAAGAGTGTCTGGGTCGTCCATGGCGACGGACTGGATGAAATCACCACGACAGGCACAACTCAAGTGGCGGCCCTGGAAAACGGTGAGATCAGAACATTCGAACTGTCACCGGACGATTTTGGACTTCCAACCGTTGGGATCGCTGATCTGAAAGGCAGAGACGGTGCGTACAACGCCCTGGCTCTGAAGGGTGTTCTCGAAGGCGATGCAACAGCTTACCGCGATATTTCGCTGGCCAACGCGGCCGCCTCGCTAGTCGTCGCAGGCCGCGCCGAGGATCTTCGCGGCGGCATGGAGATTGCCCGCAATTCGCTTACCAGCGGAAGCGCGAAGACAACGCTTGAAAAGCTCGTGGCCTCCACCAACTCCGTGGCAGGAGAACAGCGATGACAGACATTCTGCAGAAGATCGAGATCTACAAGCGCGAGGAAATCGCGGCCGCGAAATCGAAGGTCTCGCTTGCTGACCTCAGAGCCATGCAGGCTGATCAGGAAGCCCCGCGCGGTTTCATGGCAAGCCTCCGTGCCAGGAAGGCAGAGGGACTTTTCGGCCTGATTGCGGAAATCAAGAAAGCCAGCCCTTCCAAGGGGCTGATCCGCGCCGACTTCGATCCGCCGAGCCTTGCAAAGGCCTACGAGGCGGGTGGCGCAGCCTGTCTTTCCGTCCTGACGGACACGCCGAGTTTTCAGGGCCAACCCAGCTTTTTGACAGCGGCACGCGCGGCTTGTTCCCTGCCCGCGCTACGCAAGGATTTCATGTTCGATACTTATCAGGTGCATGAGGCACGGGCCTGGGGTGCGGACTGCATTTTGCTAATCATGGCATCGCTCAGCGACGACGATGCCCGCCGGCTGGAGCATGAAGCCTTTGCCCTCGGCATGGACGTTCTGGTCGAAGTTCATGACCAGGAAGAACTGGAACGTGCGCTGAAGCTCAAGTCCAAGCTTCTCGGCATCAACAACCGCAATCTTAAGACGTTCGAGGTCGATATCGCGCTTTCCGAGAAGCTTGCACCGCTGGTGCCGGAGGATCGGCTCCTGGTTGGCGAGAGTGGCATTTTTACCCATGACGAATGTGTCCGCCTGCAGACATCCGGGATCAGCACCTTCCTCGTTGGCGAAAGCCTGATGCGCAAGGATGATGTTGCTGCAGCAACGCGCCAGCTTCTGACAGGCTCAGCAGCGGTTATGGCCGCGGAATGACGCGAGGCCCCTCCCTCACCCATATCGATGCCGCCGGAACCGCAAGCATGGTCGATGTCGGCGACAAGGAGGAGACTGTTCGTGTCGCCGTTGCCGAGGGTTATGTCCATATGAAGCCGGAAACCCTGGAGCTCATTCTCAATGGCAATGCAAAGAAGGGGGACGTGATCGCGACAGCCAGGATTGCGGGCATCATGGCTGCGAAACAGACGGCAACCCTCATTCCGCTTTGTCATCCTTTGATGCTGAGCAAAGTCGCCGTCGATATTACCCCTGACCCAAACCTGCCAGGCCTGAGGGTGGAGGCAATGGCCAAGCTCACCGGTCGAACCGGCGTGGAGATGGAGGCTTTGACGGCAGCAAGTGTTGCCTGCCTCACCATTTATGACATGGCCAAGGCCGCCGACCGCGAGATGGAGATTGGCGGCATCCGCCTCCGGCGCAAGTCCGGCGGACGATCCGGCGATTTCGAACGCGTAGGGTCCTAAGCCATGGCGCTGCTTCCGGTCGATGAAGCGCTGCGAAGACTTCTTGCTCTGGCGCCGGCCGAGCGTCGAACAGAGAGTGTCTCGCTGGATATGGCCCACGGTCGCATTCTCGCCGAGGACGTCCGGGCGTTGCTGACCCACCCCGCCTTCGATAACTCGGCCATGGATGGCTACGCCGGGCGCCATGAGGATTTCTCCAAAACCGCTGTGGAACTGACGGTGATCGGGCAATCCGCCGCCGGGCGCGGTTTTACGGGCCGGCTGGGAGCGGGCGAAGTCGTGCGCATCTTTACCGGCGCGCCAATTCCCGAGGGCGCTGATTGCGTGCTTGCACAGGAGGATGCCGAGCGGCTCGCAAACGACCGTATTCGTGCGCACTTCTCACCACCCAAGGGTCGCCATATACGCCCAAAAGGCCAGGATTTTGCCAAGGGTGACGTCATCGTCCATGCAGGCGAAAGCATGACCCCGGCCCGCCTGACGGTCGCCGCCGCCATGAACCATCCCTCCTTGTCTGTGGTTGCCCGCCCCAAGGTCGCCATCCTCGCGACTGGTGATGAACTCCTGCCACCGGGCTCACAGCCAGGCCCGGACCAGATCATCGCCTCCAACAGTTTCGGCGTGGGCGCGATCGCCCGCGAAAACGGCGCCGACATCATCGATCTCGGAATCATCGGCGACGACAAGACGGCGATCACCGAAGCCGTCCGTCAGGCAGTCAGGTCGGGTGTGGACGTGTTGGTCACGCTGGGCGGCGCATCGGTTGGCGATCACGATTTGGTTCAACCGGCGCTTCTTGACGCCGGAATGGTGCTCGATTTCTGGAAGATCGCGATGCGTCCGGGCAAGCCGCTGATGGTCGGCTCCCTTGGGAAAACAGTCGTTCTGGGGTTGCCGGGTAACCCGGTCTCCAGCCTGGTATGCTCCTACCTGTTTCTGGAGCCGATTCTGCGCCATCTGGGTGGATTACCTGCCAATAACAGGCTGGTATCGGCTCAACTCGGTGAAGCGCTGCCGGCCAACGATGTCCGGCAGGACTATATTCGCGGCCGGTTGCGCAAGAATGACAATGGGGACCGGATTGCGGATCCTTTTGCACGGCAGGACTCATCGATGATGCGGGTCTTTGCCCAGGCTGATTGCCTCATCATCCGGCCAGTTGGCGCACCGGCAGCGGAGGCCGGCGCACCATGCGAGATCATGCTGTTAAGCTGATTAATTCAGCGGAATGCCCACATTGGCTCCGCTCTTCGCACCCAGGAACGGCTGCGGATAAGCCCCCTGATAGTCCGCGTAGGTCGTGTTGTTGCCGCCTGTGCTAGCGCAGCCCGAGAGCATCGCGAGCGCACTCAATACAGCAAACGTTACAGATCTAAAGTTCATCGCTCTCTCCGGTCATAAATATTTTGCGAAGGGGGTACGGGATGGCCAGCCCATCCTTTGCCACAATCAGCACGGTAAGCCGTTGAATGTTCCGCAACAAGCGGTTTTTTAGCCTTCGCACACCGGCGCGTTTCATTCGTCCGAAGGATGTTTCAGCATGGGACAGACGGGCCGGAAAGATAACATCTTCAACTTCGACGTCACATTCGCCACGAGAAACTCGACAGCGTTGGACTTCGACCAGGATGGCGAGAGCTTTCGAAAGCAGTCCTTCAAAAATAAGCAGAAACACTCCATTTTCGCTTTACACACCGGCTGAATATGGTACTGCCATCCGCGTTGGCGCCCTTATAGCTCAGTTGGTAGAGCATCTGATTTGTAATCAGAGGGTCGGGAGTTCGAGTCTCTCTGGGGGCACCAGTCTTTTCAATAACTTAGACAAGATTCTTAAGGTAACAGACAGGGAAGACCTCTGTTTTGTAATGACCCTGTAATGACTCTTGCCTTTCTCACTGACATTGAACAGCTTTGAGCCCCTCGCTTTCGGGTGGATGATTCACGCCTTCTGTACGGAGGTAATCCCCCCGTTTTTAACGGGTCCGATCAGTAGAATTTACGCTGCCATTTTCAGTTTCTGCCTCGGCGTGATGCCGCCGATAGCCATATTGGGTCGGTCATTGTTGTATGTCCATATGTGGACGGCTCCCGATTGCAAGCACTTTCAGCGGATATTTGATCGGATCGCTTGCTTCCATATGTGCGGCCTTTGTATGCGGTTAAACATTACCGCTGGCCAAGATGGTTTCCGCGACATGTGTTCCTAACAGAGCCTCGACTTTCGATAGCCATTGGACTTAACGGAGTTTCACGTGTCTTGGATCGATCGATCACGCCATCTGCTTTTTCTTGCAAGTTCACAGCATCAACTCACAACGGTAGCATTCTAATCCCGCTCACCGTCATGGCCAATCTTCATATTGCCGGTGCTGGTCCTGTAGGCCGTTGGTATGCTTCTCCGCTTATCATCAGCTTCCAGGCAATACGGGCGATCTTGTTGGCGAGCGCCACGGCGACCAGCTTTGGTCTCTTTCGTCGTAGGAGTTCGAGAAGCCATCGAGAGGCATGCTTGCTTCGACCGGCTCTGACGTGCTGAAGAAGAGCAGTTGCGCCAACTACCAATATGCTTCGCAGTAATTCATCTCCCGCACGAGTGATCCCTCCAAGCCTCACTCTTCCAGCGGTAGAATGATCTTTGGGCGTTAGGCCAATCCAGGCAGCAAAATCGCGGCCTGATCTGAACATTTTCGGATCCGGCGCTTTCATTCTCAGCAGGGAGGCACCGATCGGACCCACCCCAGGAATTTCGGCCAAGCGCCGGCTACATTCATCGGAACGGTGCAAGGCAATCAGTTTCTCATCGACCGTTTCGATTTCGACAAGCAGATCTCGATATTCAACGCCTTGGATGACGAAGAGTTCGCGTGCGAGTTCCGGTACAGATTTGTCGGTGGCAATGCGCTCCAGCAACGGCTCGATCCGGCACATCCCCTTGGCGACGATGATGCCAAATTCCAGCGCAAAACCGCGTATCGCATTAGCGAGCTGAGTGCGGTTGCGCAGCAGCCTTTCCCTCACAACGACCAACATCAACGCTGCCTGTTGTTCCGCAGTCTTCACTGGCACGAAACGCATGGTCGGCCGGCTCATCGCCTCGCACAAAGCCTCCGCGTCCGCCATGTCGTTCTTACCACGCTTGACATAGGGTTTCGCCAATTGCGGTGCGATCTATAGCGCGGCGATCTGGATGAGATTCTCATCCTGATTGTCGCGCCGCAGCGATCAGCTTCACATCGTGGCCAAGCGCTCCCAAAAACCTGGCCCAATGATGAGACCCTCCACACGCTTCAATTGCAACAGTGGTCGGCGGCGTTTTCTCGAAGTATTTCACCATTTCGCGAAAACCTCTTGCGAAGAACAGGCTGCTCGCTGGCAGTCACGCCATGCAATTGGAAAACGTTCTTTGACGTGTCCATACCAATTCGGATAATCTCTTCCACGAACGGTCTCCCTTGATTGAGTACCTTACCGAACTCATTCTGGCACATTCGATGCCGTTGGGAGCCGTCCACTCCAACAGAGCCAGCGTGTGGCGTGATCCTGCACCTCCTTGATGGTATCGAATATCAAGCATCCCAGCCATTCATGCCGAACCGTGCGGTTGTAGCGCTCGATGTAGGCGTTTTGCTGCGGCTTGCCCGGCTGGATATGGGCGATGGTGATGTTTCGCTTCTCGGCCCACGCCAAAAGCGTGCCGCTGATATATTCCGGGCCGTTATCGACACGAATTATATCCGGCTTGCCACGCCACTCGATGATCCGGTTGAGGGATCGAACGACCCGCTCGGCTGGCAACGAGAAATCGACCTCGATGCCAAGCCCCTCACGGTTGAAGTCATCGATGACGTTCAAGGTCCGGAACGAGCGGCCGTCGGCAAGCTGATCGGCCATGAAATCCATCGACCAGGTCCGGTTCGGGTGTTCCGGCACGGCCAGCGGTTCGGGACGCTCTCGAACCAAACGCTTCCTGGGCTTGATCCGAAGGTTCAATTCCAGTTCGCGATAGATGCGATACACCCGCTTGTGGTTCCAGGTGAAGCCCTTGATGTTGCGCAGATAAAGGAAGCACAGGCCGAAACCCCAAGTCTTCCTGGCTGTGGTCAGACGCAGCAACCAGTCGGCAATGTCTTCGTTCTCGCTGTCGAGCTTGCGTCCATATCGATAGCACGTCTCGCTGATCGAGAACGTCCGGCACGCGAGGGCCACTTTGATATTATGCTTCTGGACCGCTTGCATGGCCATCTCCTTGCGTTGAGACGGCCTCAGCGCTTTTTTCCGAGAGCTTCCTTCAAAAGATCGTTCTGCATGCTCAGTTCCGCATACATCTTCTTCAGTCGCCGGTTCTCGTCTTCCATGCTCCTCATTTGGCTGACCATGGACGCATCCATGCCGCCTAACCGGGCCCGCCACTTGTAAAAGCTGGCATCGCTCATGCCATGCTCCCGGCACAACTGCGCAACAGGAATGCCGTCCTCTGCCTGCTTCAGGATCGCCATGATCTGCGCGTCGCTAAATCGTGATGTCTTCATCGGAATCTTCTCCAAAATCTTTGTGAGAAAATTCTACTTTAAAGCCCGTTTAGTTTGCGGGGGGACTACCGGGGGATTACCCTCGATGACGAAGTACTGATACTGGAACGCTTTGAGAAGCAGAAGAAGGCTCCAGGCGTGATACCGGCCAAGCTTGCAGAGAGGCTGATTCAAGCACGAGTTCTTCGAGATAAGGCTCAACGGTCGAAATAGCTATCCGGTAACACTGATCGGCACGTGCGACTTGGATGCGAAGGATGGGGTTTTGAGGGGCGAATGAAGCTGAACGTCAAAAAGCCCCGTTGGCTTTCGCGATCGGGGCTTTTGGTTATTCTGTCTGGAAGATCTGGTTGCGGGGGCAGGATTTGAACCTGCGGCCTTCAGGTTATGAGCCTGACGAGCTACCGGGCTGCTCCACCCCGCGCCAATTTTTTGCCTTTGGCAAAAAGATTGCTGCGACCCTTTGGTCGCTTCTGCCGAGTTTTGGCAAAGCCAAAATCTCGTTTGAGTTCTTTTATCGGCGCTTTTGCTTATTGCAAAAGCTCGATTGACCAACATTTCGTCTGTTTATGCGGTTTAATTTACCGAAGCAAAAAGGCCGCTTGAGGGCGGCCCGTTGTTTCGGCTTGGGCCGGCGTTTGTTGAGAGAAGATATGGTTTTTTGTTGAACATGCAGCTTATCCTCAGCCTTACGGCATCGGGCGCATGTTATCGGTTTATTCTTGCCTTTTGCAGACCTGGCAGCGACCTACTCTCCCGCGTCTTAAGACGAAGTACCATTGGCGCTGGGGCGTTTCACGGCCGTGTTCGGAATGGGAACGGGTGCGGCCACCCCGCAATAACCACCAGGTCGGCAAAGGGCAAGATTTACACCTGCAATGCAGGTGTAAATCTCGCTCTTTGCTTGTCCGATACTCCTTGTCCTGTTCGCTTGGCGCTCACAGGGGACATCGGACGGCCATACGGTCATCTCACGAGGAGGCGACTTTGGGCCAGAGCGATTTTCACACCGCAGATGCGGGTAAAACCGATATTTGAGAAGCTGGTTGAAGCCTGCGTAAACCGCCTGCGGTTTATCGCTTTTGCTTCATTTGTCTTATGTGAACACGTCTTTTTTTGATGGCTTATGGTTCAGTCGGACGAAGACTTCGTCTTCGCCGAGTATCGGACAAACGCTTTGCGTTTGCCGAGTGATGAACACAAGCAATGGGAACGATCAAGCCAATCGAACGATTAGTACCGGTAAGCTTCATGCATTACTGCACTTCCACACCCGGCCTATCAACGTGGTAGTCTTCCACGGTTCTCAAGGGAATACTCGTTTTCAGGTTGGTTTCCCGCTTAGATGCCTTCAGCGGTTATCCATTCCATATATAGCTACCCTGCTATGCGGCTGGCGCCACAACAGGTCCACCAGAGATATGTCCATCCCGGTCCTCTCGTACTAGGGACAGATCCTGTCAATATTCCTACACCCACGGCAGATAGGGACCGAACTGTCTCACGACGTTCTGAACCCAGCTCACGTACCGCTTTAATTGGCGAACAGCCAAACCCTTGGGACCTGCTCCAGCCCCAGGATGCGATGAGCCGACATCGAGGTGCCAAACAACCCCGTCGATATGGACTCTTGGGGGTCATCAGCCTGTTATCCCCGGCGTACCTTTTATCCGTTGAGCGATGGCCCTTCCACACGGGACCACCGGATCACTATGACCGACTTTCGTCTCTGCTCGACTTGTCAGTCTCGCAGTCAGGCGGGCTTATGCCATTGCACTCGACGACCGATTTCCGACCGGTCTGAGCCCACCATCGCGCGCCTCCGTTACTCTTTCGGAGGCGACCGCCCCAGTCAAACTACCCACCATACACTGTCCCGGATCCGGATAACGGACCGCGGTTAGACATCCATGACGATAAGGGTGGTATTTCAAGGATGGCTCCACCTGAACTGGCGTCCAAGCTTCAAAGCCTACCACCTATCCTACACATGCCGACACGAATGCCAGTGTAAAGCTATAGTAAAGGTGCACGGGGTCTTTCCGTCTGACCGCAGGAACCCCGCATCTTCACGGGGAATTCAATTTCACTGAGTCTATGCTGGAGACAGCGGGGAAGTCGTTACGCCATTCGTGCAGGTCGGAACTTACCCGACAAGGAATTTCGCTACCTTAGGACCGTTATAGTTACGGCCGCCGTTTACTGGGGCTTCGATTCAAAGCTTGCACCTCTCCTCTTAACCTTCCAGCACCGGGCAGGCGTCAGGCCCTATACGTCGTTTTGCAACTTCGCAGAGCCCTGTGTTTTTGATAAACAGTCGCTACCCCCTGGTCTGTGCCACCCTGACATACTTGCGTACGACAGGGTCACGCTTCTTCCGAAGTTACGCGTGCAATTTGCCGAGTTCCTTCAGCATAGTTCTCTCAAGCGCCTTGGTATACTCTACCTGACCACCTGTGTCGGTTTCGGGTACGGTCTATACGGTGGAGCTATTTCCTGGAACCGCTTCCCCGCCCGGACAATCCAATAAGTCCGAACAAGTTACGCAATCCGTCACTACCACCAGGCCCACGAATATTAACGTGGTTCCCATCGACTACGCATTTCTGCCTCATCTTAGGGGCCGGCTAACCCTGCTCAGATTAACTTTAAGCAGGAACCCTTGGTCTTTCGGCGAGGGGGTCTCTCACCCCCTTTATCGTTACTCATGTCAACATTCGCACTTCCGATACCTCCAGGACCCCTCACAGGTATCCCTTCACAGGCTTACGGAACGCTCCGCTACCACAGCGTCTTCGTGAGAAGATCGCTATCCTCAGCTTCGGTGCATGGCTTTAGCCCCGTTACATTTTCGGCGCAAAGACCCTTATTTAGACCAGTGAGCTGTTACGCTTTCTTTAAATGATGGCTGCTTCTAAGCCAACATCCTGGTTGTTTTGGGATCCTCACATCCTTTCCCACTTAGCCATGACTTGGGGACCTTAGCTGGAGGTCAGGGTTGTTGCCCTCTTCACGACGGACGTTAGCACCCGCCGTGTGTCTGCCGACTAGTACTCCTCGGTATTCGGAGTTTGGTTAGGATCAGTAAGACGGTGAGTCCCCATAGCCCATCCAGTGCTCTACCCCCGAGGGTATTCGGTCGACGCACTACCTAAATAGTTTTCGCGGAGAACCAGCTATTTCCGAGTTTGATTGGCCTTTCACCCCTAGCCACAAGTCATCCCAATCTATTGCAACAGATGCGGGTTCGGTCCTCCAGTTGGTGTTACCCAACCTTCAACCTGCTCATGGCTAGATCACTCGGTTTCGGGTCTAATGCGACGAACTGAACGCCCTGTTCAGACTCGCTTTCGCTGCGCCTTCACCTATCGGCTTAAGCTTGCTCGTCACACTAAGTCGTTGACCCATTATACAAAAGGTACGCCGTCACCCAACCCACTAAAGGGCCCGGGCTCCGACTGTTTGTAGGCAACCGGTTTCAGGTTCTATTTCACTCCCCTTGTCGGGGTGCTTTTCACCTTTCCCTCACGGTACTTGTTCGCTATCGGTCATGCACGAGTACTTAGGCTTGGAGGGTGGTCCCCCCAATTTCAAACAGGATTTCACGTGTCCCGCCTTACTCAAGGACCTTGGGTGTTCTACATGTACGGGGCTATCACCCGCTACGGCCGGA